>CAYUJS010000018.1:0-35623 GCA_964445105.1 uncultured bacterium
CGCGTAATTGGCTGTGATTTGGGAAGTCCACTTGACCTAAGCTCGGCTTTCGCCAAATCGTAGAGTAGGGCCCTTGACGTAGCTTAGCTTCAATATAATTAGATTCGTCCATAAGCTTACCGATTGGTAAGGTTCGCTGTTGGAGAGTCTCCAAACTTAATGCAAAATCCATAAAACACCTATCATTTGCTTTAACAACCGGTCAGGAAAACTACCATGGTCTAAGTAAAGACTAGTTTTTCCACTCGTACCGGTTTGTCGTGCTTAAGATCTATCACATAACCTGCTTTTCTGAAAATAGTTTTCCTAAAAAAGGTAAGGCCATCCTCACAGCAAATAAAATCTAAAAGATGCTGTTGCTTCAATAGCACGCTAAGCCTTATGCTGAAGCGCCTAAAATCTCAACCTAAACGTACGATTATGTTTCTCCAGTCTGTATTGGTTTGCCTTGTTCTATTGATGGGCGCTTTGCTGGACGGTTGCAAATCGTCTCCTGCCGATCCGCTCACTCAGCTGCGCTCTGCTCGCGTAGCCTGTGCGGAAATTCCGCAAACGTTTGATCCTCGCGCCGCCCGCGCTTTAAGTGACGCCTCCTTTTTAAATTGCTTCTTTGAGGGATTAATGCGCGTGGACGCTGAAGGGCAATTAGTTGCTGGGGCGGCTGAAAGCGTTAGCGTTTCTAAAGATGGACTTGTGTATACATTTACTCTACGGGAAACTAACTGGTCGAACGGCCAGCCAGTTACTTCTTATGATTTTGCATATAGCTGGAAAACTGTTCTCGACCCTGCCTTTGCAGCTCCAAATGCCTTCCAACTATATCCTATCAAAAATGCATGTCCGATAAATTGCGGTATCCTTGCGATCGGAGCTTTAGGGGTTCATACTCCCGACGACAAAACGCTCGTTGTGACGCTGGAAAAGCCCACGCCTTACTTTCTTGAGCTTACCAGCTTGTTCACCCTGTTTCCTGTAAATCAGCGCGATCTAAACGCCTGCAATGGTCCGTTTCAGGTGGCAAGTCACCTGCTCAAAAATGAGGTTGTTGCTCGGCGTAACCCCCATTACTGGGGAAAAGAGACTGTAAAACTGGATGAGGTGCGTTTCGTCTTCCTAGATGAGCGCACAGCGTTGGCTCTGATGGAGGCAGGAGAGCTGGATTTTGTAGGCTCACCACTGTCGGTACTTCCTGCGGATGCCATCGGCGCCTTAAGAGAGCGGGTCCGCGCAGTCGATGCTATTGGAACCCATTGGCTACAATTCCAAGTGGAGAACGTCCCCTCTTTGGCGATGCGCAAAGCGCTGACTTTTGCCATAAATCGCAGAGCGCTCATCGATTATGTCGTCCATGGCAACCAGTTGCCAGCTACTGGCCTCATTCCTTCTGGATCGCTTTGGCAGGCGCATTCTTACTTCAACGACAACGATGTGGAAGCGGCTTGTCAAGCGTTAGCAGCAGTTGGCGCAATCCCTCCGCTTCGACTTACCTACGCCCAATCAGAGCGCAATCATCGCATCGCGCAAGTGTTACAAGAGCAATGGCGCACTATTCTCCGCTTACATGTATCGTTGGAAGCCCTGGAGCCGCAGACAGCTATGCAAAAAATCAAAAATGGCGACTACCAGATGGCACTTGGTTCGTGGTTTGCCGACATTCGCGATCCCATCAACTTCCTCGCTATTTTCGAGCGCAAACACAACGGCACAAACAATACGCGCTGGGAAAGCACCAAGTACCAGGAATTGCTAGCTCAGTCTGACCTGACAGAAAGCCCCAGCGAAAGATTGGAGCTCTTACAGCGAGCAGAAGCCGTACTGATGGGCGATCTACCCGTTGCGCCTATCTTCTACTATCGCCTCAACTACCTCCAGAATCCACGGTTGAAAGGAGTTGTTGTATCAGAGCTTGGCATCATCAGCCTAAGAGAAGCCTATTTTGAACCTTAGCTTTTTCTATCTCAAAAAGCTGCTCTATATGCTCCTCTCTTTTTGGGTAGTGGTCACGGTCACGTTCGTGTTGATGAAGGCTGTGCCAGGAGATCCTTTCCATGAAGATCATCGCCTACCGGTAGAGATACAGCAAGCGCTAAGAGCTCACTACGGACTGGACGAGCCTTGGTTTCAGCAGTATGGCCGTTATCTAAAAGCAATTGTAAATGGAGACCTAGGCCACTCGTTGCGCTATAAAGACCAAACTGTGAGTGGAATCATCAAACAAAGTTTTCCTGTTTCTGCGCTGCTGGGACTGGAGGCGTTGCTTCTTTCGATCAGCTTTGGCATCGCCTTAGGTGCCCTGGCAGCAGTCTACCAGGATGGCTGGCAAGACCGGCTGGGTATGGTTGTCGTCGTGCTAGGCGTATCTGTACCGAGTTTCATTTTAGCTACCTTGCTGCAATATCTATTTGGCTTAAAGCTCGGTTGGCTCCCCGTTGCTCGCTGGGGCTCATTTGCGCACACCATCCTGCCGGCTATCGCTCTAGCATCGCTCTCCACAGCTTTTATTGCCCGGCTGACGCGCGCTAGTATGATAGAGGTACTGTGCCAAGACTACATCAAGACAGCCAAAGCCAAAGGTTTATCGCGCTTTCAAATCATATGGAAGCATGCATTGCGCAATGCTCTTTTGCCGGTTATTACCTACCTGGGGCAGCTCACTGCGAACATCTTGATCGGCAGTTTCGTCATTGAGAAAATTTTTGGCATCCCGGGCTTGGGCCAATGGTTTGTGTCCAGCATAGGCAACAGAGACTATCCTATGATTATGGGCATCACCATTTTTTTTAGCGTGCTGCTGATCGGTACGACCTTTGTGGTTGACCTACTTTATAGCGTAATCGATCCGCGCATCCGCCGAGGTGCGCCTTGAGTGGCTACTGGCCAGATGTGATGCGCCGCTTTCGCTGCAATCGCGCAGCTGTAACGGGTGTGATTGTGCTAGGATTGCTCTGCTTTTTTGCGCTCATTGGTCCCTGGATTTCGCCTTACACCTATTTTCAGGCTGATTTTGCCAACCAAAATCTACCCCCTTGCCGGGAGCACTGGTTTGGTACGGATGAGTTCGGTCGCGATCTGTTTACACGCATCTGGTACGGCGCGCGCCTCTCCCTTTTCGTGGGCATCGCTGCTGCAGTGATTGATTTACTGATTGGCGCGCTGTGGGGCGGCATTGCAGGGCTGGCTGGTGGAAAGACAGATGAAATCCTGATGCGCATTGCCGACATACTCTTTACGCTACCCTACCTACTTGTGGTGATTTTGCTGATGGTAGTTCTGGGTTCGGGCTTAGCAGCTATTTTGATTGCCCTAACGGTCATTGGTTGGATTGCTATGGCTCGCATCGTGCGGGGGCAGGTCATACACCTTAAAAAACGGGAATTTGTACTCGCTGCGACAGCTTTAGGGGCGAGTTTTCCGCGTCTGCTCTTCAAGCATCTTCTTCCTAATGCCCTGGGGCCTGTGATCGTTACTACCACGCTCACCATTCCTCAAGCCATTTTCACAGAAGCATTTCTAAGTCTGTTAGGGCTAGGTATCCAAGCACCTTTTGCCAGCTGGGGCACCATGGCCAACGACGCCCTGCCTGCTCTTGGCTACTATCCCTGGAGACTCTTCTTCCCCGCCTTTTTCATCAGCGTCACGATGCTAGCCTTTAATCTCATTGGCGACGGGCTGCGCGATTCGCTCGATCCCAAAGGAAACGTATGAAGCCCTTGCTGGAAGTAAAGAACCTAGATGTGCGCTTTGCCAAAACGCATGCTGTCAAAGCGGCTTCTTTTCACTTATACCCCGGCGAAGTACTCGCTTTAGTCGGCGAATCGGGCAGTGGGAAAACTGCCACCGCGCAGGCGCTTATCCAGCTACTGGACGCAAAACTGAGCGGCGAGATTCGCCTCGAGGGGGAAAACCTGCTAGAGCTCCCCAAAGCTCGCATGTGCGCGATACGCGGTCGCAAAATTGGCATGATCTTCCAAGAACCCATGAGTAGCTTAAACCCCACCATGCGCATTGGCGAACAAATCTCTGAGAGCCTACGCCTTCATTGTGCAATGCGTCGCCCAGAGGCGCGAAAAGCTGTTTTGGAGCTATTAAACGCTGTAGGAATTCCACAGCCGGAGCTACGCATAGATCAATATCCCCATGAATATAGCGGGGGCATGCGGCAAAGGGCGATGATCGCCATAGCGCTAGCCTGCCAGCCCGCGCTGTTGATTGCAGATGAGCCTACCACCGCTCTCGATGTGACCATTCAAGCCCAGATCTTGCAGCTACTTAAACGTATGAATACCGAGCGTGGCACAGCTATCCTGCTGATTACTCACGACCTTGCCATTGTAGCTGGTATTGCCGACCGAGTAATCGTGATGCATCGGGGCGAAATCGTTGAAACAGCTGCTGTGGATGATCTCTTCTACCGCCCTCAGCACCCTTATACACAGTCGTTATTAGCTGCTGTGCGGAGCAGAAGTCGATGAACCCTTTGATCGAAGTCAAAAACCTCTCCAAACAGTTTATCTTGAATAGTCGCCCCTTCTATGCGCTACACCAAATCAATCTGCAAATCTACCCAGGCGAAACTTTGGGCCTTCTGGGTGAGAGTGGCTGTGGTAAATCCACGCTAGGTAAAAGCATCGTCAGCCTATGTAAACCGACAGCTGGACAGATCTTATATAAGGGAGAAGACCTTTGCCGTCTTTCAAAACATGGGCTTCTACAGCAACGTAGGGACCTACAGATCATCTTTCAAGATCCCTATTCTTCTCTAAATCCTCGCATGGCGGTGCAAGACATTGTACGGGAAGGGTTGGACATCCATCGCCTAGGCAATTTTGCCGAGCGACAAGCCCGCGTACGCGCCCTTTTAGAACTGGTGGGCCTAGCAGCTGCGCACCTGCCCAAGTACCCTCACGAATTCAGTGGCGGCCAGCGCCAGCGCATTGCTATTGCGCGCGCTTTAGCGGTCAATCCAGCATTCTTAGTATGCGACGAGCCCCTATCTGCACTGGACGTGTCGATCCAGGCGCAAATTATTGCCTTACTCAAGGAATTGCAGGAGCGGCTAAAACTGACCTATCTATTCATTTCACACGACCTGTCTGCTGTAGAGGCCATGTCTCACCGCGTTGCCGTGATGCATCAAGGCAGGATCATCGAGATCGGCCCAGCAGAACAGATCTGCTACCGTCCTCAGCATCCCTACACACAGGCGCTTTTGGCTGCCGTGCCGATTGCCGATCCCATCCGGGAGCGCGCCAGAGCATCTCTGCAAAGCAACCGCCCCTGCAAGCTTCTGACGCCCCAAAGTCGTGAGGGCGAACAAAAAATGCCGATTTGAGAATAATCTCACAACTTGATCTAGCGAACGGCCGCGCATTATTAGCACAGAGGGCTCATAAAGCCAGGCGGTCGGTAGAAGTCAGCAAAGCTCCGCAGCGTCCCTTCATTCTTTCATTATACTTTTAAAATCAACGTGTTCTGCTTAATTCGGACGCCTCGCTGCCATTTTTAGATCGAACTCCCTTGCCCGATTCCAACCGTTTCCTTTAGAGTGAAATTTTGCACGCACGACGGAGCATAGCTATGAACAGGTACATCTACGTGGCAATCGGAACTTTGATAGCCTTAGGCCCTCTAGCGGCCGATGACGATCACTTTACCTTTACACAGAACATGAGCGCACACGATCAAAACGCCATCGGCCTACAAAATCTTAGCGCGCCGGAGCAGCGCTCTTTAGAAAAATGGATCGACCTATGGACCAACAAAATAGTGAACCAGGTCCTGATAATGGGTTGTGAGTGCGATACTCGCGAATGCCTTCATTCCATTTTTAACCGTGTTCCCTCTGAGAACATGCGTAGGCCCGGTAAGGATAACAAAAATATTATCCTTCCAAGTTCTGAAGACTTTCAGCAACCACTAAATGTCAGTAAGCAGCCGCTATCTAGGCCGCCGCAGAATTCGGATTCTGCTCAACAGCCTTGGCAGTCGCCAACCGAAAAATACATCAAGCCCCAGCAGCAACAAGCGGGCGTTCCCTTAGGACAAACTTCACTGGTTTCGGAGATTATGCAGAACGGCGGGTACGTCAAGCTCAACGACGGAACAGTCTGGGAGGTATCGCAGAATGATCGTGCGAGCTCTGCCAACTGGCAGCCTTTTGATCAGGTGCAGCTAGCACAGAGCTCTGTGCCGGGGCGGTTCCAGCTTATTGATATGACGCAGAATCAACGTGTTGAGGTGGTCAAACCGGGCACAGCACCGGCGCCAATTAATCCCGCGCAAATGGATAAAAACCTTCAGCCTGCAAATTACTTTGTCGATAATAACCTCGACAACGGCCAAAAGCTGGTGCTGCAAAATGGCTTGGTATTGAACGTGCGCGTCGGTGATGCCGTGCGAACCAGCAGAAATTGGGCAACCGGCACCGCAGTACAGATCAGTCAAGTTGGCGGAGCTTACCCCTATTCGGTCCGCAATATCCAAACGGGTGAGATTGTGCAGGCACAGCTACAAAAGTAGGCGCAACGCCTTGTAGGGTTATTCGTTGATGAGACATCGGGCGTTGTTAAGGTGTTGAGTGGAAAAGTACAGAGCGTTTTGTGCGCTTTAGACATTACCCGCTGGCCTGTTCCAACATCGCTAAAGCCGCTGCTTCCAGTTCGCAAATTGACGCGTACCTCAGATGGCCCTCTAGGTGGCAGTTACTCAGCGCTCTATGCTGCCTTTCCAAACATCTCGATCTATTAGGGCCAAACATGCTAAGATAAGAATCTCTTAGTTATTAATAGCTAGGGTTTGAGGTTTTCTGTAGCAGGTTTTCTCGTTTTAGCGCCTCCAGGCGTCTGCTTTCTATAAGGGTGCTGCTTAGAGATCTGTTTCCCTTGTTAGCAGAGCCCGTAGGTGCTTTTACTCAAACGTATCGAAAGAGGTAGGCGAAAACGAAATGAAAAAATTACCAGTCGGGATCCAATCGATTAGAAAAATCCTTGAGCAAGATTATGTTTATGTTGATAAGACAGATATAATTTACAAATTAATCAATGAAGGGCAATATTATTTTCTGTCACGTCCGCGGAGATTTGGAAAATCGCTCCTTCTGAGTACGCTCAAGGAAATTTTTAAAGGCGATAAAGAGCTATTCAAAGGTTGTCACATATACAATACAGACTACGATTGGAAAAAGTACCCTATTATTTATTTCGATTTCGTGAAAATCCCTACACGTAGCCCCAAAAAGCTCATGTCCTTTTTGACAAAAATTTTAAAAGATACCGCTTTATCATATAACAAATCCATCAAATGCCCAAATATAGAAGAGGGGCTGGCCAATCTTGTAACGGCACTTTCTGATTTGGGGCCTGTTGTTGTTTTAATTGACGAGTACGACAAGCCCTTAGTCGACAACCTCGAACGCATCGATATAGCCAAAGAAAACCAGCATTTGCTAAAAGATTTTTATGGAGCACTGAAGGGGTTCGATGATCAGTTGCGGTTTGTGTTTGCTACGGGAGTCACTAAATTTTCTAAAGTTTCGCTTTTTTCTGGCTTTAATAATTTATATGACATCACAACTGATCGACATTACGCTACTTTACTGGGCTATACAGCCCCGGATCTACAAAATTTTCTGAGCAAGCAAATAACACAGGTAGCTAACGAGCTCCGTCCTGTAGGCGAAACCGCAGCAAGCACGGAAACCGTTTTGGCTGACATGAAGGAGTGGTATAACGGCTACCGATTTTCGCGAGCCGAAAAACTTGTTTATAATCCCCACTCTGTTCTGAATTTTTTAAAAACCGGAACGATGCAAAGCTACTGGTTTGAAACGGGCACGACCACGCTTCTTGTCCAACAAATTCGCAAGCAACCCAGTTCTGTTATGGATTTTGGCGGGTCCGTGGCAGGGCACAGCAATTTCCTGGATATCGACGACTTGCAGCTCGACCTCATCCCCCTTATGTGGCAAAGCGGATACCTCACAATCCGGGATTACGATGAAGCTAGCGGGCGTTATAAGCTAGATTTCCCTAATCGAGAGGTTCGTGGAGCATTTTTCGAAACTCTTGTGCATAAATTTGCTGGGCTGGGCATCAGGATCAGCGACGCTGCTTTGCAATGCCAGCAGCAGCTCGAACGGCGTGAGTTCGTGCCTTTCATTGAGGCAATGAAGTCCTTGTTCGCTAGAATCCCCAACACATTGTTCAAACACGAGTCTGAAGCCTCTTATCACGCTATTTTCCTCATCATCTTGGAAGCGATGGGATTGCGAGTACAAGCTGAGTTGCAGACAAATATGGGGCGAATAGATTTAGTTATTGAGATGCAAAGCTGTATTTACATAATTGAGCTTAAATTTAATAAAGACGCTGATGAAGCTCTAAAGCAGATCGTGCAGAAGGATTACAAACAAAGATACGCTACAAAAGAAAAAGATCTGGTTTTAATGGGGGTAAATTTTAGTTCCACGACTCGTAATATTTCGAACTGCAGAGCAATCGTCTACAACAAAGACGGATCTACAGGCGAAGAAGTGCGCATGCCTGCTTAAAGCTTTAGTAGTGGGCATGAACCTCGCCACGGGTAGAAACTGTTACCGCTTGCGTACGAGACGATACAAGCCAGAGAAGCCGGTAAGACGTGGACGATGCCGGATGTAAGCTTACAAGCACTAGACGGGCTCGTTTCTAAATGTGGCAATCTTCTCATGTATGGCCTCTATTTGCTCGATGGCTTTCCAATAAAACTCTACAGATGAGCGTTTCTTAAGGCTGTTTTCAATGACGGCTTTGTCTTCATTCTGAACCACGAGAAAACGATGATGTTTTTCCGTATTGTTTGCGTCATGCAGTATGCCCAGCCATTCATATTGGGGGCTGTTACAAGGCTGTAGATCGTGCAGATAGTCAAAGAACGAGGGGTGCTGTGCAGAAATTTTTTCGATTTTAAGATCGGCTAGGAAATCAAATGCCTTATCGATCTGCTCTTTACAGGTTTTTTGCGAAGCGGCTACGGGAAAAAAAAGATTTCTTAATAGAAGTCTATGCTCATCAGATTCATTCAGCGGGAAACGACGCCGGCAGTAGGCGTGTATCGCATGATCAAGACTATGCATTAATTTCGAGACCAGCTCTCCGTGCAAGTTCAAGATCTCCGCAGACCGTTCCCGCGAAGCCTCTTGGAGTAAACCATGCAACAAGAGAGCCAGCTTTTTTGCTTCCTCGATTTGAAATGCGATATCGCCTAAAGACTGCTCGCGTCGCGCCCAGAAATCTTCTTTGGCAGGATCGATCCGCCCAGCCTTTTTATAGGCTTGCATCGCTTCACGATACTGTGAGTTCTGCCAAAATAAATCTCCTAAAATTTGGTAAGCTCGGGCCTCATCTGGATGCCAGGGCGCCCAGCGCTGGACCGTCGGGAGAATAGAGCGCACAACATCTAAAAGTTGTGCAGCATCGCAATCGGACTTACGCTGCGAGGCCTTGTCGATTTGCTCAGCCGCAATCTGGCTAACAAGACTCGGTGGATCGGCTTGAGCAGCGGCGACGGATAACGAAGAGGAAGACGAGCTGTTGCCAGGCAGCAGAATCTTTTTTTCCAGGTCGAAATAGATCTCAACGTCACATAGAGGGGCAGAGGTCGTGGCGCGGAGGTAGTCCAACAACTTTTCCCCATCCGGCTCAAGGCCTTCCATATCCAGTTCCTCGTCAATGACAACTTTTATTGTGCCTTTATTGTCGATCCAGCCTCCATTTAATAAGCGCGACCAAGCACGCTTTGCGCGACAGTCGTCTCCGATTATCGCTTCGAGGAGTTGCGGGGAAACTCTTCTGTCCAGATAGGCCAGTATCGTATTGACAAAGGACTCAACTATGCACATAGCCTGCCGGCAATCCTCGCTGGGGTTTGTGCGAGTCTTAGCATCATAAAATTCAGGCCTAACCGTTCTTGTTTCGGTATTAGCCATGTGGTCTATATAGATGGTCGTTTGAGAGCCACGGAATTGCTCGCCAAAGTGCGCATGTTTTTCGTGATTGGCTTGCGCAATGAGCTGCTCTATTTTTTTGTGGTGCGTTTTATAGATACCTTTTAAAAGCTTATAGATCGGGGGAACTGTTAACTTTAAGCTACTAAAGTCTACAGCGGTAAAAGGCTCTTTCCTCTCAACCATCTTACGGGCAGGGAATTCGGAAGGGATAGCTTTTACAGGATCCATAAAGTGAGCGGAAAGTAACTGCATACACTGGTTTAAAAGCTTTTGAGATTGAACAAGCGCTTCCTGCCTCCTATTTTTTGCTAGAGCTGAAGGCTCAAGTAAGCTGTCGGCATGAGCGAGCGTTTCGGCGAACCTGAGCTGGTGCGCTAGCTCCTTTGTGCGCTCCAGAGATGCTTTAAAAAAATCTCCATATTTTGGGAACGAGCACAACCCGTCCCAACGAGCCCGCGCTTCCTCATGTTTTACCACGCACGAATCTTCCCCCAAACGTATCGCTTCGGCGTAGGAACGCATAGCGAGTTGGTAACGCCTTTGTTTAGAGTAACCGTCCCCCAATGAAAGATGCGAGCGGCCGCAATTCGGGTAGAGCTCAAGGGATGCCTCAAGATTTACAATCGCCTCCTCGACCCTCTCTGGCTTTTGCTCAAGGAGCTTTTCCCCTATAAGCTGGTAAATAGAGGCAGCCTCTTTCGTAGAATAGGCCTTTAAGAGCATCCGAAGCTCGTCATACGCCTCTTGATGCCAGCTAAGACACAAAGGAATCATCTTTTGTAGACAGAGGACTGCCTCGGCTGGATCGTCATCACGGACAAGTTTTGCTTTCTCGTAGTAGGCTCTAGGATGCTCGGGATGTAAAGCAATCGCCTGATTGAGGTGGGTTAAAGCACTTTCTGCGTCTAGCGCTGCTAACTCAAGGTGTGCTTGTGCAGACAAGAGTCCTATCTTTCTCATGCGCTCGCTTACCACAAATTGGCAAAAGCCTGGAAAATCTGTCCGCGCGAACTCCCTTTCTCGCCCTCTTATTTCACTTTCATTTATTGCGGTAAGGGGGCCGAGGCACCAGTGCGTCTTGTCGTCAGGGAGAGCAGGTTCCGATACCTTTTTAAAGAACCCCAGCGCCTCGTCGTTTTGCCCCTTTTCGAGAGAAAGACAGCCAAGCCCGTACCAAGCTTCTAGGTGATGTGGGTCGATCTGCAACGCCTTTTGGTAAAGCTTTTCTGCTAGCGCATCTTTTTTAGAGCGCTTCCTAAAATAATCTGCTATGTCGCAGTATCTGCTTGGATTGATTTCTTGCTGCTGCGCTTTCTCTAGCATTACCTGCATCCGGTCGAACAGGCTAAACTTTGCTTCGCCTTCGTCCAAGCGGAGCTCCAGCATGGTGGTGTACTGCGCGTTAGCCAAGTCGGGCTTTTCGTAACGGAGGTATTGCTGATAAAGAAAAAAATGTGCATTTATATCGAGAGCGAATCTAAGAAGAATTTTCTTAACATCCTCAATAGGATTGTCAAAGAATGCCGCTGTCTTTACATGTCGCAGTCGTTGGCATTTCTCCGAGCCAAGCGTCGTGCGCGCTAAAACATTCCACCTATACTCCGGAATCTCTGTGCCCGCATTTAAGCAGCACTCATAAAGGCCTACGAAACAACGAAAAACGTTTTTAGAGCTCCCCGACAGCTCCATCAATTTCTTGTAGTCTTCCTCTCCAAAAGAAGATATCTCTTGAGGGATCTCCAGCAAATAAAAGACAACATTTTCAGCTTCACGATAAAATTGGTGCCCTATTTGTTTTTTTTCATTTATTAAATTCATTAGTAAATCGAAAGCTTCTTTATGATCTTTCGAGAGCATCAGCTGGCGGGCAAAATTTATGTGAATACTGAACTGGGCTATCCCATCTTCATAAGTGAACAGCTTGGGGGCAAAAGAGTGCTTTACAGCTTGCCTATATAGATTTTTCATTAGATCAACTTTACGAATCGAAAAACAAAATATCGCCAGATGTGAAATAAGTTGAAAGTAGCCAGGCTGCAAAGGTAATGACTCCACTTCTTTGCAGATATTTAATAATGCTAAGTCGTCAATGCCACTAGTGGCCTGATGGAGAGACACTATTTTACGAAGTATAAAAGCCTTTGCTTCTGGTGAACGTTCTTGTAAAGCTCTCTCGAACCAGTAGAGGGCCTCCTTGGCTGCAATCCCTGAAGAGTCACTTCCTCGAATTGCCGCATAAGCGTCTCCCAAAAATTCTGCGCTTTCAGAGGTAATTTCTTGGGTAGGGTCGTACTGCCCAGACAGCATTAGGGTAAGTCTACAGATGTCGTTTTTAATTTTTTTGAGGTCATTCGCGTACTTATCAATTGAGAGAGCAAGCAATTGTGGGTTCTCTTTGGCAAACCAAGCCGACAAGTCTTGTAGCAACGGAAAACTCTCTTCTTTAAGTGCCGCAGCTAGACTACGGATTTCACGGCAAACGCCCAAAGCAGTAACGAGGCGGTATGGCCTTAGTTCCTTTTTGAACTGCAGAATCTTACCCACTAGCTCTTCTAATTTTTGGCTTAGTGCGCCTGCTGCTGCTGGGGGGGCCGCCATAAGAATTTTCTTTTCGAAGGTCTCTTTCTTATTAATAACTTTGAACAAGCCTTCGATTTGTTGCCAGGGTACTTTAGCTTTTCCGACGGCCTTCAGGCACGCTTCGCTTTGCAACAGTGCTTTGTGATTCTCAACGAACACCAAGCATTGTGTTCGCACCCGGTCGGCCTGTTCTTGGTCACTAAAATTTTGTCTTAACAGCCCAAGAATAGTAGTGCATTCCTTGCCCGCATCCGCAACATTCCGATTGAAGGTGTCTGCAAAATTTGTGAAGTGTTCTGAAATAGACGTTTCAAAATCAGGATCGATGGTCTTTGGAGGCGGCGGGCTATTCTCGGTCAGAGAGACGTTTAAGATTTTAGCGATCTCTTCAAGGTTCGTCCTTCGACTTTCTTCAAAAACTCGAGGATCGATCTGATCTATAGACAAACAAGCATTTAAAATGTTTTTAGAAAAAATTATTTTTTCAGCTCTTGAGGCATCGAGATTAAGCGCCAGTTGGCCGGCTTCGTCTATCAGTTTGGTAACGACAGGTAGGCGACCGCTCTCAAGATCATATAAAATTTTAATTGAAATGCATTCGAGCTTTGTCTTGTCATCCGAGGCGTTAGCGATCTTTAGCGTTAAATAATCGGTAAAAATATTTGTTAATTTTTGAGCTATCTTATTAACGATTTCTCTAGTCTCCGAGCTTGCCTCCAAATCCCTTTGCAATCCCTGCAGAGTGCTAAAAATCTGTGAGCGCTCGTATTCACAGATCAGAATATCAATTAATTCATTATTTTCATTCACTATTTTATTTTTTAATCGACCGAATATGTTGGCTACTTGTGGCTGCTTTATTAGGGCATGCAGGTCGTCTAGCCACTTTCTGAGTGTTGCTCTAGCTACGAGGTAGTCTTCCACGTATTTGATCGCTTTTTTCGCTTTTGGCTGCCCAGTGTCAGGGCCTACAAGGTAATAAAGCACCTGCGGCAAGAGCTGTTCACAAAGAGGCCATACTTCTTGGACCTGCGCCGGCTCCCCTAACCGTATGGCCCATAAGAGAAAATTGTTTCTCAACTCGAAAGAGGCGTTTTCCTTCGCCGCCTTGTGACTAAAATAGTGCGCAAACGTATCAGCGTCATACCCGCTTAGCGCCTGTAGCGCTCGTGCTGCGTAAAAGGATTCCCCCTGCTCCCCGCTTTCGAGGGGCACCCCTCTAATCTTCCTTATTTCGCTTTCTATTTTGCTTTTCTCTGTAAGGAGGCGGGAGGCCTGCGGAAAGTCTTTGGGGTAAGTCGCCTTTACAGCCAATTGGACGCTTCCCTGTGAGCTTTTTAGTAGGCCTTGAAAATTCACCTTTATATCTCTAAATGTGTGTTTGGCATTTAGAAGAAGTTGTGCAGAAGAAACCGCTGCCCCACTATTTACTGATCTAGCATCCATTTTGGCTCCTCAAAAGCGGTCCACGTTCAGAAAGCAAAGGCGCGCGTAGCTGCTCGATTCGCTGATCCTGAAGTACTATACTTCATCAAAGCAAATAGAATACACTATAAATTTTTTAAGCTGTCACTTTCAGTTCGTTATCCAAGAGCCCCGCAGCTTTAGCTACGGCGGCTGCGATTTGTTGTGCAATGTGGCTCGCTTGGCTGATAGTGGGGAGAATCCCCTTGGTCTGATCTTCCGCGTGGGCACTGGCGTAGTTGGAAAGGGTATTGGCAGCGGCGAGGAACATCGCTTGGGTGACCCTTTTAGCTCTGCTTTCGAGCACTCCGCGGCCTAGGCCTGGAAAGATCAACGCGTTATTGCACTGGGCAATTGGGATAATCCTTCCCTCAAAATTAACTGGTGGAAAAGGGCTTCCTGTAGCTACAAGCGCCCGCCCCTCTGTCCATTGGAGGACATCTTCAGGAACCGCTTCAGATAAACTTGTAGGATTGGATAATGGAAAAATAATAGGCTGCTTATGCTGCTGTCCCATTGAAGTGACGATCTCGCGCGTAAAAGCACCTGCCTGGCCAGATACGCCGATTAAAATTCCTGGCTTTACCTTTGCGACCAGCTCTTCGAGCTGCGTTGGGGTCTCGCAGGATAAGCCATATCGCCCGCACGTATCTTTAGATTGACAAAAGCCGTTTACAGACTGTGCTAGGTGCTGTTGGAGGTGGTTGATCAGGCCCTTACTATTGAATAGCCAAATTTTAGAGCGCGCAGCGGCCTGGCTAGTGCCCTGAAGGACCATCGTAGAGACAAGTAGGTCGGCAATACCGGTTCCTGCAGAGCCGGCGCCTAGAATGGCAATTTGCTGTTGATCGAGCGGTACACCTGTTGTTTTGACAGCTGCTTCTATAGCGGCTAATGTCACCGCAGCTGTGCCCTCGATGTCATCGTTGAAGCAGCAGTATTGCGTCTGATAACGTTGCAGAAGACGCCTGGCATTATCTTTGGCAAAGTCTTCAAACTGTAGAAGGAGGCTGGGGTAGCGGCGATAAATCGCCTGCACGAATTGCTCCACAAAATCGTCATACTCTTGTCCACGGATCCGCTCGTGCCGCCAGCCTGTATAGTAGGGATCATCGAGCAGCTGACGATTATCCGTGCCCGTGTCGAGATGAATGGGAAGCGTGTGGGCGGGATCGATTCCTCCCAAGAGCGTGTATAGGGCTAATTTGCCGACAGAAATACCCATGCCGCCGCTGCCTAGATCTCCAAGCCCAAGTACGCGCTCCCCATCAGTGACGACGGCTACGCGCACGTTTGGCTGTGGCCAGCGCTGAATAATCTCTTCGATACGATCCCGGTCCCTATAACAAAGAAACAGGCCCCTAGGGCGCATGGGCAGGCGGGAATAGAGCTGGCAAACGCGTCCAACGACAGGCGTATAGATGATGGGCGCCATCTCTTCGATGTGTTGTGAAACGAGGTGGTAGAAAAGATATTCGTCGAAATCTTGAAGAGAGCGTAAGAAAAGGTGTTTGTCGAGATCGGTTTGCAGTTGTATGTAGGACTGGTAAGCAAGGGCTGCCTGATCTGCTTGAGAGAGTGTTCCCGCGGGTAAAGCACCTTCAATCCCCAGCTCACGCCTCTGCTCGAGAGTGAAACCGGTGCCACGATTGGTTAATGAGTTGTGCAAAATTCCCTCCAACAGCACTTATTTCGCTACTTTGACCAGAAAAGTTTGGGATTTTATCGACCAATTGCCGAAAATACAAGCTATTTACGCGAAGCATTCTTCGCTTTATCCTAAAAACGGTGGCCAGGCGCCTCATAGGCGCGGTTAGGCTTTGTTGCATACGCAGCAACCTCAGATCAGCGGCTCACCTTTTAGGCTTACACAAGCATACAACACCATACAGGGATCGCCAGATGAAAGTTAGACGTTCTAATTCAATTTCCGCGGCCTCTCACTGGCAATTTTCTGTGGCTTGGCTGCCCGCCTTTCTCTTAGGCTTATCGATCGGGATCATGATCCATTTTCTGCCCGGGATGCGTGAGATTCTTGAGGAAGCTCGGCAGCCCGCGCCAAGAGTTTCTCAGACACCGGCAGCTGATACCGCGCCTGCAAGAGGGCCGCTATGGCAGCCTCCTCCAACCGCCCAGCGCCGCCCGGGCAGGTGATATGCAAGAGTGCATGCATGCAACTTTTGTTCAGTATCTTGCTACAAACCTAAATAAATCAGGGGCTGGTGAGGTAAAGGTGTCTCGCAAAAAAGGAGCGCGAGGACCTTCTATCTAAATGGAGTCGATCCCAAAGGGGGATAGTGCGAGAAGCTGTAGATTATGCAAAAACGGTGAGGAAAAAGCCGGCCAAGCATTTGCCATCCTGTCAAAAAGGGCTAAAAGAGTCTGGAATCGATAGTCAGCTGGTGCGCAACTTTTCAATTGTTACTAAACAACGATTCTTGTGTCTGCGCGGCTCTTTCCTGCGCTAACGTGTACGCAGACCAAGAGCGAGAAGAGGAGTAAGCAACCGCCACCTCAGAGATAATTAGAGAGCGCTTCTCAAAATGCCTGCTCGGGGCCTCTCACTTGCAATTCTTCTGCGGCCTGGCTGGTTGCTATGATCCACTTTCTGCCTGGAATGCGTGGGGTTCTTGAGGAAGCTCGGCAGCGTGCTCCCAGAGCTTCTCAAACCTCAGCGGCTGTTCCTGGGCGGAGGCTACTATGGCGGCCTCCTGTAAGCGCTCAGCGCCGTCCTGTGAGACGATATCTACCATGTCGTCCAGGATATGGAAGAGCAGATGCATGTAGCTTTTGTCTTCCAATACTCGGATCAAGAGATCAGCCTGTTTTTGTTCCCAGTTTTTCCCCCATAAGCAATTTGACATTGCGCGATAAATGGCCGAGGTCACCAGCTCGACCAGCTGCATGATAGCTTCCAATTCCTCGACAATAGCATTCAAAACGCCAAATAGCGCAGGGCATACAACCAACCCGGTCATCTGCCGAGCCTGTTTACCAATCCAATAGCAGTCCTCACAGACCATTAGGCTGTTCGTCCATACGATAGAGCTTGCCTGCGCGCGGAGATAAGCCCTTCGCACCGAGCGAGCCAGGCCATTGGTGGCCATGTCTATACCTTTCGTTACGCCATATCGGTATAGTTCGTAAAACTTTTGATGTAGCTCGCTTTTTGCCTGAGCCAGCGAAGGTCCGGTGGATGCGGACTCATCTACTTTTCCGGAAGCGTCGATTGCTAGGATTGCTTTCTCAATGGCTGGCAGGTACTCGGCCCCTAATTGCGCCAGCTTAAGAACTTGCGACTGGAGTGAAGCATCTTGTTCAAGGAGGCTCCCAACCTGCTTCAAGATATAATTTCCTAGCCACTTGTCGAGGCGCAGCATTTTAGCGGCACGAGACGCAGTGCCGTGACCTGGCAGGACCATACGCAAGCCTGTCTGAACTAGCAGCTGGCCGGTGGCGGTATTTCCAAAACGCATTCCACCCGCTTTGAAGTTGAGGCCTGCAGGGTTTTGGTGGTGCAGCAGGGCTGCAAGGCCGAAAAATTGTAGCTCTCCCGATGCTAGAAGCGTTATTTGTTCATCGATCACCTCGGGTAGCATTTCCATTAACAGCTCATAGAGCTCTTGCTGCCCTTTTTTGCCCAAAGGAAGGTCCGCGCAGTACTTGCCGCAGATACGATTGGCCAGACGAGAACTTAACTCTTGATAGTGAGCCAGTCGGGCCTCTTTGCTGTCTTGCGCGATTACTGGGTGTGCGTAGGGGTAGGCCCGATGGGCGCCTTGCGCTTGGTCCCAGACAAACTCGATGTGGTGATGGATCCGCTCGACCAGCTTGTGGACGGTACCTAAAACCGCTTCATCGTCGCGAATTTGTGTGGTGTGATCGCTCACAAACGAAAGTGTATTTCCCAAAACGGTCACGATCGTCTGATGTATGGTGGGCTTTAAAGCGGTTAGAAGGTAACCACGCCCTTCGCCTACGGCCTCTGCAACCATCTTGATGATCTGCTCTGGGTGGATATCGAGAGCTTCAAGCGTAAACTGTTCAGAAGCAAGTGAATAGCGCTCTTGACCTACTACCTGAGCCACCTCCGTGAGTTTAGCTCCGCCAAGCTGGCAGAGTTTATCTGTTATTTCTGGCTTATGCAGGGCCAAATCGATGAAAAAGTCTGCGATATTTTCACTAAGTCTAGCGCCCGCCTCGCCTAGTACTTCCTCAAGTTGTTGCTCTTTTTCGGCCTTCCTAGCTCTCATATCTGTGCCAGGGACCAGATAGCTGACAATGTGGCTGACGAAAAAGGCGCGTTGCACAGGATCTGTCATAGCGCTTAAGGCACCAGAGCGAATGCTCTCGACCATGCCTGGCGCAAGCGGAAGATTGCTGGTAAAGGCCTTCCTTGCCCCATTTGGCCACTCAATGCCTAGTGCTGCATCCACCAAGGCGGTTAACACTTTAAAGGCCGCAGCTGCCTTGTGATCTGCACACGTTTTAAAAGCTAGCTGCTGCTCGATAGCGAAGCGTTGCGCTTCTTCGTGGATAGAAGGCTGATCGACGGGCCCAACTATATCTGCCAGATCCTTGATAGTTTGTACAAATTTTGGCCTGTCAGCTAAAAAGGCCCGTAAATTGTCTTCAATACGAGGTAAAACCGGCTTTAGGTAGCTCTGAGCAAAGCCAATGAGCGTCGGGAGCTGGGTATTTATTACTTCGCGGAGAGAAGAATCATTAGTCGCTAGCCAATCAAAAAACTTGCCTACTTGTGGTCGGATGATTTTTTGAGACAACTCATCGGACATTTTCGGCAAAAGAGGAGCGAGTAACGCCTCAATGTGCCTGACGGCTGATTCTCGGCGCTCTTCTTGGCACAGGCCGCTTAGAGCTCTCTCGGTCTCGAAAGAGAGTCTAGAAAAGGCAAACTCATGCCATTTTGCGAATCTGCTTTCAACCTGAGTTGATAGCAAGTAGGTTTGCATCAGCTCGCGTAATTTATCGCGCAGCAAGCTCCCCTCAGCCGCCCGAGGGTCGAGCTGGGCCTTGATTCCCCTCTGAATTAAACCTGTCAGACCGTCGGGCAGAGGCAAATTTGACTTCTTATCAGCTTCGCCTAAAACAATCTGTGCGATCCGTTTTAATTGTAGCAGGGATCCCTCAACGGTCTGGTCCAGATGCTCTAGCTCACTTTCTGGCATTGCCCGGCTTAAGAAATTTAATTGTCTTTCAGAAAATTCATGCCAAGGCTGGTACTGTTCAACATTTTGGGCTATTTGTTTTAAAATGGGCGGTAGAAAATCCTCCAGCATGTCAGCAACTACCAGCAGGCAATCCTCTGCGTAGTTGATTACGCTCCCCAGCTCTTTTTGGTTGCAATCGCGAATAGAGTTTAAGAAAGGCGCTACAAGGCCCTCGATAAAAGTGCGGAACTCTTCTTCATAGCCGACAGGTAGACGGGGTGCCGCCAGTCGCACCACGCACTCTACTAGATTGTCTCTACACTGCTCATAGGTCTGAGGATGCAGCCAAAGCGCGTAGAGATGCTCTCGCAGCCATTTACGTGCGCCCAATACTCCCAGAGATACAGCTTGATTGAGCGCCTGCCGATACTCATCGCTAATCTCTTCCTGCTGGGGCGCATAGTCTAATGGGCAGTAGCACAGCACAAAAGGCAGGATTATTTTTTTTATGGGGGCCAAATCGCCGCTTGCGTTGGCCGCTGAAGGGCCAAACTGGCTGAGTGCAGTCGCATAGAGGGCTTCTCTCAGTCCCTTTGCTAACGGCCAGTTTAAAACGGGGGAGCTGTGGCTAGTTTTAAACGAAATTTCTACCCACTCTCTGAGCACAGCGACGGCCAGATCGGCTTTCTGGTGAGCGAATTGCAGCCGCTTGATCCCAGTGTCTTTTGAATCTACGCCGACAACCTCGTCATGCGTCGGTCTGCGCAGAAGCTCGCGCGCGACAGCCAAATGATCGATGATCATCGCTCGATCCGCTTTGAAGCAGTCTCTGATATTGTCTTCAATCTGCTGCAATACAGGCGCTAAAATATCTTCAGACGCATCGATGACTAACGGAAGATAGTCGGCAAAAATACGCATCGATTGCGCTGGCTGGTTTAGTAACCAATCAAATACTGTTGTTAGTGCATCACCAGCCGTTTTTTCGAAGGATTTTTTGTACTCAATAGGTAGATGCGGTTCTGCGATTTCAATTATTTTTGTTAAGGCCGTCTGAAAACATTCGTCTCTTTTTTCTCTTGAGCTTTCTAGAATCGTGAGTTGCTCTTCGATGAAAAAAAGCGCCGCTTGCCGCGCTGTCTTGAAAGATTGGATAAGGTGCTGACTTACGCGCGCGTCAGTTGCTGGCGCTAGGACGTAATCTTGTAAGAAAGTTGAAACGGCTGACCTGAAGGGAGAATCCGCTTGGCAAGCTAACCCTTTAACTTCGGTGTAGGTTAAAGCGCGTAGGCCCGGCGGTAACGGTAAGTTTACCGGCTCTATCCCCAGTGCGCCTGTGAAGGCGATATCGCTTAATTCAGCCAGCAGAGAGGCTGCCGCGTCTGTCCGCTCTTTCACCTCTAGCGCTAATAAATGTTTTTGCTCCGCGGCCTTAGCGACGCAATAGCCTGGATCGCTCTGGCAAAGCTCTTCTGAAGTCTTCAGACGAGGGCGCTTAACCAGTTGTTCCAAGTTGTGGCAAAAGAGCTTGAGGCAAGTGGGGTCTTTTTTATAGTAATTGGTGAAATTCTCTTCGATGCGCTGGAGGATCGGTGCGAGGTAAGGTTGGAAAAAACCTAAAATTTCTGGGATTTTGCTTTGGGCCCATTGGCGGGTTCCTGGGCTTTCTCTTACCCAATCGAGAATGGCCTGTAAGCTCGTTTGAATGGTGCAAGCGACCTCCTCCTCCCTACCGCCAGGCAGATGAGTCCAGGCTAACTCATAAAGAGAATCTGCTAATTTGTCGCATTTTTTCTTGTACTGCTCGTAGGTCGAAGGTTGGCTGAGACGCTCTAGTTCTGCCCGGACATATTGCTGAGCGACTTGTGAGGCTATAACTACGAGCTCGGCATGGCGAGGCTCTACTTCTGTCGGCTTGGGCATACTTAACCACTCGCGGCCAAACGCCCAAAGTACTTTTTTCGATAGAACGAAGTGCAGCTCGTCGAATATTTTTTTTGTAAAAAAGCCGGCCACTCCACCGAAAGGAAGGGCACTGCCATTCTCTCCGATCAAAATGGTCGTTAATTTCGCTGCAAAGCAACTGAGCTCGAAATTTTTCGCCAGCTGAGCACTAAATTGCGCTATGCGCTGCTCGCGGTTCTCCTCTTCAAAGAACAGCAAAAAATTAAACTCTTTAACTAGGGCATGCGCGGCCTTTTGTTCTTCGAAGCTGAGTTCGGAAAAATTTATCTCGTTCAACTCTTCTTCGGCCACGCCTGTTTCTTGCTCGGATTCTGTGCCCACTTGCAAGGCGGAGCTGGCAAAGAAGTGTAACTTTTCTAGAAATACGGTGCATCGCGGGGCAAGCAGCGCCTGCTCATCTTTACGCAAGATAGTGAATAATTCATCCATCAGCTCAGCCAGCGGGTGTGGCTGAGGCTTAACGCGCAAGCTGCTTATCTTTTTTGCAAATTCTTCGAGCTGGTCAATTCGTTTTTGCTCGTCCCATTTTATTGTAATACCGGTTAGTTCTGTCAAAAGAGAATCGATCTGTCTTTCTGACAGATCGTTCTCGAGAAACTGGCTAATATTAGCTTTGTAGTCTTCAAATTTAGTATGACGACGCTCTGCGTTCGGATTATTTACAGAGATGTCAAAGAGATCCTCAGAGATCTGCTGGCCAGGATCCAAAAAATTCAAGATCCTACTAGTAAGCACAAGGATTAAATCTTCGGGCACCTGCTTAAGAAATTCCTGAGCCGTGTTGTTTTGTGAAGGTATCCACTGTCCAAATTCCTTCAACTTATCGGCAACTATCGGTGCCAAACTACTTACAAGTTTCGGAAGTGCTTCATTGGTAAACGGTTGGCATTTAGCTCGTAGGTAGGTGCGTTTTTCGGGTTTAAGCTCGACCCTCATCGCCACTTTCACGCCGATGACTGCAAGGTTGCCCAGTGCGGAAGAGCTGGCTTTAAATGCTGTATTTGCAGAGCTTGCCACCAGGTTTACAGCACCTCTACCGACTTGATGAAAAGCATTACTCATTCGGTTAAGCATGCGATCCCTCTCAGCTGGCCCTGATTGAAGATTATTTGCTGTAAAAAGTAAATCTTCGTGGCTAGCTCGTTTTGAATGATCAGGCGAATTAGAAAAATGCGGCTCGCTGGGTGAGCGTGACGTTGAGCAGT
Organism: uncultured bacterium; assembly: GCA_964445105.1. GTDB lineage: Bacteria > Chlamydiota > Chlamydiia > Chlamydiales > JAJFMA01 > CAWBNS01. The sequence continues at coordinate 22,371 of CAYUJS010000018.1, forward strand.
TTTGATCAGCCAGTCCGGGAGGCTGCATCTTGTTGTGCGAAGCACCAACTAACCCAGCGAAAAAATTCCCTAACAAATTCAACCATCCTTTTATAGAATCGCCCCATTCTACCACGGCCCTATTGATAAATCATCAGGAAATATCGATTGTTAGCGATGATTATAAATCACCAATATACAACCCAGCCCTGCTCGGTACGGGCGGCATGAGCCTGCAGGGTAATGCGTTCGTCTCCGGGCCGAATGTCTGCCAGAGGTGCGATCTGGTGCAGGTGGTGCCCGGAGTGGACCACGAGTTTACCAGGTTCGTAAGGATAGTAGGTGAAGGGGGCTGTTATTTTAAAATGCTCAAACTCTGCCTTGGACATCTTTTGTGAGCGTTCGTAGGTCATGTCCCAAACGCGTAGCCCGCCGCCAGATGTAGGCAGGTGAATTGGTAGAGTCATGCTAATTGGGACATAGCGATCTACCTCCTTATAACGTTTCGACCAGTCGTAGTGGTCGTATTGCAGGTCAAAATGCATACTGGCGAGCGGTTGGGTAAACGCCTCGTGGCCTTGAAAAATGTGAAAGCCTGGAAGGGCGAACGCAGCTTCAAAGTTGACTGGTTCTTTAAGTAAATCCCTGAGGGCGTCCAATAAGCAGTCGTATAGCCACTGGAAGTGCTTCAGAAGAAGCGGATTATCCTCTTTGGCTTTTTTGAGCATCGCTTCAAGCCCAAAGGCGTTATCGATGTAAGAAGCAGCACCCATGGTAAAAAAGGGAAACTGGCTGCGTCTGCGCCAGTGGGGCTGCAGTTCATACAGGGCCTGGCGCACTTGGGCGCAATCCTCTGGTGTCAGTAACTGAATGGCTTCAAAGCCTGCGGGCTGTGCCATAAAACCTCCACTAGTCGATGGCATGTAGGATCGATGCGCCACCTAGGCAGAGCTCGCCCTGATAAAAGACAATCGCCTGGCTGGGGGTGATCGCCTTCTGTGGTTCATCGAATACCACCTGGAGCTGATCTTTGTCGAGAGTTACGATGGTACAAAGAGCATCGGGCTGGCGATAGCGGATTTTTGCGCTGCAGCGAAACGGAAACGCTGTTGGTGGGTTAGCGACCCAAGAAGCTTCTTTGGCTAAAAGCTGTTTCTTATAAAGCGCAGGGTGATCTGCTCCTTGTACGACAATCAAGACATTGCGCTCAACTTGCTTGCCCGCCACAAACCACGCTTCGCCCGCACCGCCGACCCCAAGGCCTTTACGCTGCCCGATGGTATAGTAGGCAACGCCGTCATGATACCCCACCACCTTACCTGAAGGCGTTTGCATTTCGCCTTTATGGTAGGGAAGATACTGGCTAACAAATTCCTTAAAATTCCTTTTGCCTATGAAACAGATACCTGTACTATCTTTCTTGGCTGCCGTGGGCAAACCGGCCTCTCTGGCAAGTCGGCGGACTTCGCTCTTGGGTAAATCACCTACTGGAAATAACGTCTGTTTGAGTTTGGCAGCCGTTAAGGTATAGACAAAATAGCTCTGATCCTTGCTCTCATCTAATCCTCTTAAAAGGTGCCATTGATCGTCGACTAATGCCTTGCGACAATAGTGGCCCGTCGCAAGAAAATCGCCCCCCAGCTCAATGGCGCGTTCGAGAAATGTGCGGAATTTGATCTCGCGATTGCAAAGGATATCGGGGTTTGGCGTAAAACCTAAACTGAGCTCGGCCAGAAACTGCTCGAAAACCCGGTCCATGTATTCCTTGCAAAAGCTCACGGCATAGAAAGGGATAGCCAACGCATGGCAAACAGCCGCCGCGTCTTCGGCATCCTGGGCGGCATGGCACACGCCATCAGAGCCAATCTCTTCCCAGTTTTTCATGAACATGCCGATCACCTTGTAGCCGGCATTTTTTAGTAAGAGTGCCGAGACAGAAGAATCGACTCCCCCCGACATGCCAACTACTACAGTGGTTTTGGAAGGATCAGCTTCAGAGATCTGCATAAGCCTGATTTCGTGTAAGTTAAACACCAAGAGTTTAACTCATAGGGCACTTGATTGCAATCTCAGAAAATAAGCTGCGGCAGCGATCTGAAGGGCGCCAGACACCCTAAGGCACAGGCATAAGAATGCTCACTTCAACCACGCGGTTGGTTTCCACTGATTGTTTGGCGGCTTCAGCCAAAATCAGAGCCTGGCGTGCATCAAGCCCGTTGACAAGCGGTTGCACGCCCTTCTCCATGACATTGACAAAGTGGTCGAGTTCATTCAGATAGGCTTTACGATAGCGGTCCACAAAATAGCGTTCTGTAGGCATGTTAAGAGGAGTATTGTGTTGGTCCGTTTGGAGAATGCCTTTAGAACCTAGTACTTCTGCTCGTTGGTCGAATCCATGGCCGGCTCGGCGGCTATTGTTGATCTGGCAAAGCTTACCCGAAGCGGTTTTTAGCACAAGCATGGCAGAGTCAGGCTCTTGGCAATCGCTCTGCTTAGCCTCTAGGAGGCAGCTAGCGGTGGTGTAGACCGTTTCCAGCTCTTCGCCCAGCAGCCAGCGCAAGAGATCAAAATCGTGAATAGTCAATTCGTGGAACACGCTGCCTGCGCCTCTTCGGTGAGGCTCGCGACTGGTGATGATGATTTGTTCGACTGTGCCGATAAGCCCCTCTTCAATTCGCTCCTTGAGGTACGTAAACGTTGGGTCGAAGCGGCGGTAAAAGCCGACAAGGAGCGGTACCCCAGCTTTAGCACAGGCAAACAAGCACTCTTCGGCTCTGGCTAGGTCGGTGGGATTTTCATAGAAAACACCCTTGCCGTTTGCCGCTGCTAAGTCAACTAAGTCCGCTTGATAATTAGTACCGCTGGCGATCAAAACAGCATCAAAATGGACCTGCTGCAACGCTTCTTCTAGCGAGCTGAATGAGCTAGCACCCCAACGGTCGGCTAGCGCTTTAGGATTTTGCTGTTTGGGATCGACGACCGCAACCAGCCGAGCCTGCGGGTGCGTGAAAATATGTTCAGCATGTAAATTTCCAATAGGCCCCGCCCCGCACAGACAGATATCAACCACGAGTCCCTCCTACATACTATTCCCCTATTAACCGACAGGCGATCTTCATTGCAAGTGCAATTCTTATTTTCGCGGCAGCCCCCTGCTAAAAAAAGCCAGCCAACTTGCGCACCCAAGGCAACGAATCTATCGCAGATCAAGCGCGTGCTGAAGGGGCCCCTTTTTTAGCTGAAGCTCCCACGACCATTAGTGAAGCCTTGAAAGCCTTACCGGTTTAAGATGTTAAGCAATTTTTAACCCAAAGCATAATCCGCAGCGCGGGTAGCGTATTTGCAAACGCACTTCGGGCCGTCAAAGGTGTTCAGCGAAAGAGTCGCGCAACTCTCGCTGAGCTGGTTTCTTTAGTTTAGCGAAGAAGCTGCGGCTCCTTGTCAAGGGCTAAAAGCACGGTAACGCACGGCTTGTTAGATTTCTGACGTTGTGCTACCCTCTGATGCTAACATAGATCTGAGTGGTTTTTTGAATATTGCTAACTATTTTACGTTAGGCCGCTTGCTGATTGGCCCGCTTTTCCTGTGCGCGTATACGCAGCCGGATTGGCTAGGCCTATCGGCTGTGACGCTCCCCTATCTATTACTCACGCTGCTCACACTCTCTGAGCTTTCCGACGTATTTGATGGCTACTTGGCAAGGCGTTATAATCAGGTGACTGATTTTGGCAAGATCGTGGATCCTATGGCGGATAGTATTTGTCGAATGTCCATCTTTATCACCTACACCCTGCCCCCAGTAAACCTTCCAGTATTATTGATTTTGGTGTTTATTTATCGAGATTCTGTGGTAAGTACCCTGCGGACTTTATGCGCGCTTAAGGGCTACGCTTTGGCTGCGCAAGCTAGCGGTAAGATAAAGGCGGCCATTCAAGCTACTGCAGCCATTTCTGTCGCCCTCCTACTCATTCCTTTCAGCTTGGGGATGATCAGCCAGGAAACGCTAAGCGACTCAGCGACGCTACTGGTCTCTCTGGCGGGAGCCTACACGCTTTATTCAGGGCTTGTCTACGTTTACGCCCATCGCCACTACATAGCCCTTGTCATGAGCAAACGCCCAGCGTGTAACCAGGGCCGAGTTAGTTTTTGAAAGAGCATCTGTCCGTCTGCCAAAATAAAGGATTGCGTCGGTATGTTAACTGGCTCATTTAGTGTTTTGAGTTCTTCTGTAGAGCCACCCCCCCCTCATTATCGCAAGCCAGGTAAAGTGGCTCAAATAGAGAGACTGATGCCCAGGAAGAGTTAAAGAATCGATCCGTAGCTCATCGTCAATTTCTAATTCCTTTAATCTTTTTGACGAAGTAGCGAGCATCTGGCCATAGACAGCCCAAGCTAGATTTTTCTCAATTATCCCTGCGGGGTCTAGAGCGTGCTGCTTTAATTGCCTTTTACCGCTTTCCCCATTGTTAGCTAAAGCGCAGGCCTACAAATTTCTATGTTAGGGATGGCCTGTGCCCAGCCGGTAAACATAGTTGAGTTAGTTCTTAAAAACGCATCTTTCCAGTAGTAGCAATCGAGCAGCCCTGCGGTATCGCGCCTCATTAAAAGGTAGGAAGCGTAGAGCGCTTCTAACGAAGCCAGGCCTCTCCCAGGGTCTGGGCAGTCGTCTTGGCGCCTAGGGTAAGCTGTGCGGAGCCCTGGAGGCAGACTTCGTCTAAGCGTGCCTGCCAAAAAAGGCAAAGTGGCTTTACCCATGGCTGTTGCGTATCTCCAGGTGGCGTCGAGAATAAACAGGCCTTTATCTGAATCTTCAGCTGATAAAACTGGGGCGCTAGGATCGAGATCTAACACAACGTAGCCCTCCATCGGCGGCAAGGGCTGGTTGGGATAGCTCAAAAAAAGTAGATCAGGCCTTCTTTCCAAGCCCGATAGGGAACATTTTTTAAGATTTTCTTTGCGGTGGCGCCAGATGATCGTGGGCGGAAAGGATTGCGTTTTTTCCAAATGATTTGTAACCTTTAATTTTAATCTACGGAGGGGCCATATTTATGAAAAATCAGTTAGCTATTTTAGTGACTGCCGGTATTCTAGGCAATAGTGCCTTCTGTACCGCGGAGGACAACGCCATTACACCGCACAAGGCCGAAAGAGTCCCTTCAAGGCCACTCACCACGAAAAAAGCAGTTCAGTGGACAACCGATTACCAAGCAGCTCTAAGGCAAGCAAAGGCATCGAATAGAGCTATTTTTCTGTTTTTTACCGGCTCGGACTGGTGTTCTTGGTGCACCAAAATGGAAAAAGAGGTGCTGGAATCGAGAGAGTTTACGCAGACCGTCGGCGACCAGTTTATTTTTGTAAAGGTGGATCTTCCGCGCAAAACTAAACTTACGCGAGAGCTTTCTGAACAAAACCAGGCGCTAGCCGCCCGCTTCCACATAAGTAGTTTCCCTTCCGTTGTGCTAATAGGTCCAGGCGAGGAGCTGATTTTTGAGAGCTCCGGATCGCCTAGGCTCTCTTCGCAACGCTATGCACAAGACCTGCTAGAGCTGGCACGCCAGAAGAAGCAGGCCTAACTCTTGTCCCGGCCTTTTTGGGCAGTACGCAGCCCTTGCACATATACCCTGACGCCTACTAATATCCCAAATAAATTCAACATGAGGATTTATAGATGATACGTGTGGCGATAACGGGTGGGGCGGGGCAAATTGCGTATAGTTTGCTTTTCCGCATTGCCTCTGGGGAGATGTTCGGACACGGACAGCCAGTTGCTTTGCATATTTTAGAAGTCCCAGAGGCTCTTAAAGCGCTTGAAGGAGTGAAGCTAGAGCTGGAAGACTGTGCGTTCCCTCTGCTTAAAGAGATTCGTATCGGGTCGGATCCAATGGATATCTTCAAGGATGTTGAGTTTGCGTTGTTGGTGGGAGCTAAGCCGCGTGGGCCAGGCATGGAGCGCGGTGATCTGCTAAACGAAAACGGCAAAATTTTTGTGGCTCAGGGCAAGGCCATTGATGCTGTGGCTAGCGCTAAGGTAAAAGTACTGGTCGTGGGTAACCCTTGCAACACAAACGCCTTGATTGCGCTGCACCAGGCTAAGCGCATTCCGCGCAGTCACTTTTATGCCATGACGCGCTTAGACGAAAACCGCGCTAAAGCGCAGCTGGCGCAAAAAGTTGGCCAATCGGTAGCCGATGTGACCAATATGGCAATCTGGGGCAACCACTCGGCCACGCAGGTACCCGCCTTTCAGCACGCAAAAATCGCCCAAAAAAATGCTACGGAGCAGATTTTAGATGAGCAGTGGCTCAGGGAAGATTTTTTTTCCTGCGTACAAAAACGCGGGGCAAAAATCATCGAAACACGTGGTAAATCTTCCGCAGCTTCCGCAGCGCAGGGCATCATCGACACTGTCCACTCACTGACGAGACCCACCAAACCAGGCGATTGGTTCTCTTTGGGGATCTATAGTAGCGGTAATCCCTACTCAATAGACCCAGACCTAGTCTTTTCTTTTCCCTGCCGTTTAAACAGCAGCGGAGAGGTGGAAGTGGTTCCTAATCTACACTGGGATTCATTCTTAGCCGCAAAAATCAAGGCCACCGAGCATGAGTTGCTTGAGGAGCGCAAGATTGTTTTGGATGCTAAACCTATAGGGGTATAGCCTATGGCCAAAGTCCTAATGGAGATCACCGAAGAAAATTTAGAAACGGGTCTGAGAGGCTATCCTGTAGGCTACTGCTCGACATCTACGGTAGACCCTGAAAAAGGGCTGTACTACGCCGGACGACCGCTTGCGGAAATGACTGATTGGCAGCCAGAGCAGGTGATCTATCTGTTGTATTTCGGCAGAGATGGAACAGAGGCAGAGGTAGAGAAATTTTCGCTTGAATTGAAAAACCGCATGCCCTGTGACCCGGCCAGCTTGGAGCACATCTACCGGCTGCCCCGGCAGGGGCATCCTATGAAAACGCTCTGTGCGGCCCTATTGATCGAAGGCGCCGTCGAGTGCGCAGAAGACTATCGAGAAGACTGCCTAAATGTAATCGCGCGCATTCCGCAGATCACCGCCGCTGTGATCAACCATCATGCGGGCTGGGGCGAGAGCAGCCCCTCTAAGCCAGAGCTGGGCTACATGGAAAATTTTACGCAGATGCTGCGTATGCCCCAGGCACGACATGAGGAGCTATCAGAAGCTTTCCGCCTTTTTAATGTGCTTCACTACGACCACGGAGGGGGTAATCTCTCTGTTTTTGTGGGCAAAGCGGTCGCCTCAGGCTTGGAAGATATGTATGGCTGTCTCTCTGCCTCAATGGCTGCCTTGGCGGGCCCCAGGCATGGGCGTGCCAACCAAGATTGCTTGGAGATGGTGGAGGAAGCTTTGCGCGATCTTGGTCCAGAAACGAACGAGGATCGAGTTGAAGGCTGGATACGTCAGCGCTTGCAGGACAATAAGCTTATTGCCGGCTTCGGCCATGCCGTGCTACGCGTCGAGGATCCCCGCGCTACCGTATTGCGTGAGGTAGCACAGAAAAAATACTTCTCAAACCCCCTGATCAAGCTTGTATCGCATATTCACAATGCAGGCGAGAAAGTCTTAAAAGAGAACCCTAAAATCTCCGATCCACATGTAAACGTCGACTCCGTTTCTGGAGCGTTTTTATCCGCAGCCGGTTTTCCCTACCCAAAATATTTCACTGTGCTATTTGGTATGGCCCGAATCGTGGGTATTGCCATACAGATTGTCTACGAGCGTTTAGAGGCGCGGGAGGGAAAAGGCACTCCGATTGTCCGCCCCAGGTACCTATACAGGCCTGGGCGGTATGGTGTGTAGGATTAATTCTAGGTTTTGAAAATCGCCCAATACGCTATCAATGGCGCTGATCACCACCGCAACATCATTGCGGCCAGCTAAGGGATCAGCATTCAATACCTGCTTTAGCTCGCGCAGTGAGTGGGTCAACACCTTCAGATCGCTTTCTTTATCCTTCTTGAAGGAGGCTTTGGCAATCTCTTCTAGCTGGCCCACCACAGGCACCAACGCCTCAGCTACATTGAACTTAGACATATCAACTTCACGCAGAATCGTTTTGGATAGCTCAACGAGTAGCAGATTGGCTTTGACAACGACGTCGGGTACATTCTGCTGAAGCGCTTGCTGGGCAAAAGCGCCAATAAAGCGCACCAGTGGCAAAGCCTTCGGCGCATCGCCTTGCGCGGCCATGAGCGCGATCTTGCCTAGCGAATGTTCAACATAGTTACAAACCGTATCAAGGCGGGTGCGTAGGGACAGGTCAAAAACCATGCCAAACCGCTCGATCGAATAGTAGAGAACATAATTAGAACGCTGATGAATCTCAGCGTCCGGTGCAGCTGCCTGCAAAGCGCGGCGATGCACTTCGAAGAAGCGCTGCACGCCCAAGCTTATGCCTTCCAAACAATAGGTCGCAAAAGAGGGGCTCCGCCTATCAACCGCGCGCAACGCCATCTCGCCCAGAGCATCAACCCATTGGGCAAAAGCCTTGTCGTCGCCTGACCAGACAGCCTGTTTTGCTCGCTCAACCATCAAATCGACAAACTCCATGGGGCTAAAATAGACCAATACCTGCCGAAAAAACGCGCGCACGAAATCGATAGAAACGCCCGTAAAAAACACCCAAACCCCTAGTAGGAGTTGGCCCCAAAGCGGCTCTGTCTGCACAAATAAGGCTGCGGCCAAAGATGCTAAAGGCAGAATCGCCATCCAAACTAGCATCCACCAGAGGCGCCGATTTTTCTGCAAGAGCTGTCCTACGCGTGGGGAAATCTCCGAAGTAGCGCGCTGAAGAGGACCCAGCAGTAGGGCGACCAAGAAGGTAAACATAAGCAAAAAAGCCCCACCTGTGCAGGCGAGCACGATTGCTACGGTATCCTGTGAAATAGCCACCGGCCAAAAGTAAAAAAGCAGCGAGAGCGTCAACGCAATTAAGGTAGCTAGCACAAAGAATCCTCCTCAGATACGTTAATAAAAAGAAGCATGGTAGCAGAATACTTGATTCTTCCTCAAATAAAAATAAAATGGCAACAACATTTTGATTTTCTTTATTTTTAATTTTTATTTTTTTGCAACTTTTCGATTAGTCAAGGTAAGAGGCCTAAGTAGGCAGGAAAATGTGGCAATGTCAAACCTCTGAAGAGATGGGGGCACCAAGATGACGCGAAGATCCAAGATGATGTCGCCCTGGTAGATGGAAGGTAGGTGCCTCTGTCGCCAGTCTTTGCTCTTTTTCAGACGAGACCAAGCTTACCCAGATGATTGATCCACTTGGTGAAGTTGAGAAAGCGTCTCATTCAAGCTTCATCAAGAAGGTCCAGAGGGTCGTGAGAGGCGCCATGCTCAAACATATACTCTAGACACTCGTCTGAAACCACATAGTCTTCGTACTGCCCCCGGAGAACCTCCAGAAAGTTTATGCGGCTCTTGCTTTCTGTACTTTTGAAATACGAAAACAAGGGGTTATCTACTTGGGTACAAAAGCCATTTTTACCATCATGACGGACCCCTGTGTCATCGGTATTGATGTACTGCAATCCCTGAAGGCCAGCCTAAAGCAAACCCTCTTTTTCGAGGTGATAAGCTCCCTTATTTTCAACTGTAATGACATTCAGTTGTCCAGCAGAAATATCGATGCCATGTTCTCGAAGATCTTCTAGAGGTTGCGTCGCATGACACTGGTGGTAGTTAGTGCAGGCAAAACGCGATCAAGGTAGGGCCAAAGTGGCCTGTCCTATATTCCTCAGGCAGCAAGGCCTGTATCTTCTTGCCATCAGCGTCTACCAAACAGGCCAGCTGGAATAAGGTGGCCTGTTTACGGATTACGATGTCTTGGACCACGTAGGTCAGCCCAGCCATAGTAAGCGCTCTGGCTTTCCCCCTATTGACTGATCCAGGCCGTTTGTTTTTGCCGTCTTTCCCATCGCTATTATTAGAAGAGCCCCTGGTCCAACTGTTTGGTGGAATCTTCGGTCGGGGCTTCTGACCCTTCAAGACTGCGATTTTGTCCCTAAGAAGCTGGATGCTTTCTCTCAAGGCCAAAATCACCGCAGCAAAATGCTCAATCCTGGCCTCGCATTTCTTTTTTTCAAAGGCGAGTTTCTTTTTCTCAGCGTTGACTCCGTCGAATTCGCGGATTGCAGACCTCTTGAGAATGTCTAGAAGGACCCTTCAGAATTGGATACACCTTTTTGAAAAAGAAGGGGTCAGTGGGCTAAAAAAATTCAATTATAAGGGACAGAGAAGTAAGCTGCACCAACACTCTGAAACCATTGAAGAGCACTTTCGCAAGAATCCACCTAAGAGTATCCGGGACGCTTGCTTGACCATTGAGAAGCTTACCGGACTCAAAAGAGGAGAAACGCCTGTTAGGGCTTTTTTGAAGGCAATGGGTATGTCGCTAAGAAAAACGGGAGCCATCCCTGGTAAAGCGGATCCGGTCGCGCAAGAGGAAAAAAACGCTCGAGCCAATACTGGCAGATGCCCGTCAAGGTAATAAAGAGGTATTCTTCGTAGACGCTGCACATTTCGCGTGGCAAGGATTTCTTGGGCACTTATGGTGCTTTGCCAAAATATGGATCGGGTCGCGCATTGGTCGTCAGCGTTTCAACGTGCTTGGGGCCTTAAACGCACAGACAAAAGAAACAATTACAGTCACAAATACGACCTACATGAATGCCTGGAGCGCGATGACAACAGGCACCCCTGTGATAGTGTGCGCTTAATGGGGATAGAACTAATCTATCTGCCGCCGTACTCTCGCAAGCTGAACTTAATCGAGAGGTTATGGAAGTTTTTCAAGCGGAAGTGGCTCTACTCTGTGCAATATCCCAGCTTCGAAGCGTTTTCAGAAGGAATTATGGGCGGTCTTGAACGTGCTCACTTAGATTATTCGTCAGAACTGAATAGTCTGTTGACGCTGCGATTTCAGACGCTCCCGAACTTGAAGAAATCGGCTTAACTAATGGAAAATTTTAATTAGAGGTTGGTATAGAAGTCAAAAAGATTTTCGGAGCGCTATCCTGAGTTATTCAGAAGTTACGTTTTTTTGCTTGCAGCTATTATTTGTGGGTGTTAGAGTGCTTTATTAACGAGAGATGGTTCGCAATTCATATGGTTTTGCCTTTAAGTGACGTTTTTGTAAGTAGCCTGCGCGTAGGCATGACCTTTCAAAATAGCCGTCTGTTTGCTAGGCAGCCATCTTTAGACGCCCAGCAGAGCGGAGCGGCGATGAGGGTGGCCGCGCTAGCTCTGCGAAATTATGGGATTGTGTTGCCTGCTCGCTTGGAGGTGGCTTATTGCTTGCTACCCATGGCTTTCTCTTTAGTTGCCTACAGCCGCGCGCGATACAGACCGCTGGAGAGGATGTGCACCTATTTCGCTCGGTTGAGCGATGTCATCTGCGCCGTAGCCCTTGCGGCTCTGCTACTGAAACGCCAATACCAATGTGTAGCTGGCTTTTTAGCTGGAATAGCCATCGAGCAGGTGGCTATTCGGATCTTGAACAGCGGATGGCTAGGAAGCCGGCGCAGAGGAATAGATTTTTTAATATATATATTTGTCTGCTTCACAAAAAATAACTTCAAAATAATTGCCACGGTCTGCAACGTCTGGGGAACCATACTTATCGAGCGAAATTCACCGCGCGGTTTTATTACCTTAGGGCTACTCCATTTTCGTCCTGAAGAATTGCTACACCCTGTAGTAAGCCATATACAGCTACTCGCAGACAGTATTTTTCGCCTAACACTGTTCTTCCGTCAAGCCACAAGCAGCCCATGGAAAAGGTCAGTAGCCATCTACTTACTCGCCCTGTCTTGTTTAGCAGGGCCCACGCTCAGATGGATAAATAAAACAATAAAGTGTCGCTGGGGAGCGACAGACAGTAACGGCGAAAATGCTTTACATGTGATTGTTCGCCTCTCCTTGGTACCAGATTATGCCACCGCAGAGATGGCTCGCTGCGTACTACCGCGCGTCGACGTCAACCAACCGGATCGCGCAGGGTTCACGGCACTGCACTATGCCAGCAGAAGCGGCCACCTGGCGCTGGTACGCGACTTACTGAACGTCGATGGGATAGAGGTGAGTCCGGAGTTACACCCCAGAGGCGCGCCATCCATCCGGCTCACTCCTCTGCATTGCGCTTGCACTAACGGCCATGTGGCTACTGCTTTATTGCTGCTGGAAAAAGGAGCCAAGGTGTATGCGGAAAGCGATACAGATTTGAATATTCTGCATTGCGCTATCAGAGGCGGAGGACCGCCAAAGTTGATTCAGGCTTTGTCAGAAAGACTTTCCATGAGCCCTACAGTTGCACTTTGGTGGCAGCTTGTTGTGCTCGCTGGTCAAAAAAAATATTGGATAGTCGGCAGCAAATTAGACGAGAATCCTTCTTTACCCTCGCTTAAGGTAGCCCCTCAGGAACTTACTATGGCTCATTTTGCAGCCTGGTATGGAAATTGCGGCTTTTTGGACTTGTTGGCGGACAGAGGGGCGGATCTAAACGCACGCGACGAAAAGGGCGCGACACCTCTACACTACGCTTGCGCCCACAACCAGCTAGCCGCCGCAAAACTTCTTTTGAGAAGAGGCGCGGATGCAGACGCAGAAACTTTAGAAGGCTGCTCACCATTTGCGACAGCGTTAGACCTTAAGATTTCTAATTATGAGCTGCTCAACCTTCTCATGCGCACGATGGACAGCTCGACAAAAGCCAATCGCCAGGCGCTATTTTTCTACCACTTCCGCACAGGTGAGAACACAGAAACTGCTCGAGCTATGGTTAAGGATCCAGATATTGATGTAAACGCTCTGCATCGCAAGAGGCCTATGCTCGAATGGGCGGTGAAGCGAGAAAACTATCCCTTCATTTGCTTACTGTTGGAGCGAGAAGACATCCAACTAACCTACCAGCGCGATGCAGAAACGAAGATTGACATTTTAGGCCGCTGCGCTTCTAAAGCCGGGGACCCCACACAATGGATCGAAAGAGTGATTTTGGCACTTTCGCCCGGCGCGCGCGACCGCCTAGCAGCCCCCTTTCTTAAGCTGACTGACGACGAGCTGAAAGCCCTATATCTCTACAATCCTTTTCTCATTGCTACTGCTCTAGCATCGGATAGCGGTCGTAAAAAAGTTACCGATAATTTAAGTAGTTTGATCTGTCCTAGTGATCAGCTTCACCTCATGGATGATCACCACGATCCTTTTGCCTGGGTTACCCCCCTACTGGAAAGACATGAAG
>CAYUJS010000019.1:0-35528 GCA_964445105.1 uncultured bacterium
CTCTGCAAGTATCTTACCTCCTCCGCTACGCTGAGTACAGGTTTGAATTGCACCCTACCTAGCGGGATTGCTTTACAAGAACTGGAAAAACGCTTCATTATCGAAACCTTACAAACCCACCGCGACCGCAATCGTGCGGCCGAGCAGTTGGGTATGAGCGTAGAAGCTTTACGCGAGAAGTTGAAAGAGTACAACTTGTCATAGGAATTCATGAAGAGCCAGAAACCGCTTACCATCGGTATCGGTGGCGGCAAGGGCGGCGTTGGTAAGTCTATGGTCAGCTCTAACCTGGCCGTACAATATGCCCTCGCCGGATTGCGTGTCATTGTGATCGACCTCGACTTCGGTGCTGCTAACCTCCACACCATTTTTGGGTTACGCCAACCTCCGCTAAGCTTAGGCGATTATTTCAGCTCGCCCGGGGCAAAACTCGCTGATTTTATTGTCAAAACTAGTATAGAGAACCTCGCGCTCGTCCCCAGTAGCGGATTTGTACCTGAGCTGGCCAACCTTAAACACCTTCAACGTGTCAAGCTCATCAACCAGATCCAAACTTTAGATGCAGACTTGATTCTCTTGGATTTGGGAGCTGGCAGCTCGCTGAACGTCGTCGACTTTTTTTCTATGACTGACGCAGGCATTATTGTGGCAACCCCAGAACCGACTTCTGTATTGAATGCCTACGAATTTCTTAAGAATGTAGTTTACCGCATCTTCTTTCGCATGTTCCGCCATCAAAAAAATATTCAGGAACTTCTCAAAAGCTCCACGGCTTCCAATACGGGCATCACCACAGTCACCCAATTGGCACAAATGATCGAAAAATATTCGCCATTAGCTGCTGAAAACCTACAAGGTGTGTGCGACGACCTAAACTTTCACCTGGTGTTTAATCAAGCTAGAAAAGTTTCCGACAGCCAATTCGGGACAAAGCTCAATCAAATTTGCTATAAATACCTCAACGTACAACTCAACTTTTCGGGTTTGCTTTTCTATAACGAAGAGGTCCCCGACTGTGTACGGAAAATGTGCCCGATCAGCATTGCACGCCCTGACTCCGCCACTAGCCACACGCTAAAATCCATCGCGCTTACAACACTACACCGCATCACGCAAAAAATCGCCGCTGAGACCATTATGGAGCCTTTTGAGCAGCAGCTCGCCGGCGTTGCACGAACGGCGCAAGAAGATTTTGAGCGCAATCTCCTTACGCAAAAACGCCTGCAGCGCATCAAAGAAAAGCATTTGGACGAATAGGGGCGGCTTGAGCCAGTTAACCTAGGCTTAGCACAAGCGTCAAGTTCTCACCGGAGCCCCAAGCCGGGCACTGACGATTGCAGCCCCCAAGTACAGCTAGGCCTTTTCGGCTAAAGCCACCCAGAGATGTTTTACGGCCCCCCCCCGCCCTTCATTCTTCCCACAAGCCATTTTTTGCGCGGCTTAAAAAATCGCCCCCGAACTTCTTCATACAAGTAATCGCATGGCTGCGACCCCTTACTGCAGATCTAAATTTTCGTCTCCGAGCTGTTTAATGCCTTATCCCTCCAGATTGCTGTAATCCGCCACCTCACCTTGATTCGAACCTTTAATTTCCTCTAAGAATCCCTGGACGCTTACTTCTTTCAGGTTTTTAATATTATGTTTGATTAAATCGCGGCTATCATTTTTAGCGATTGCCAATGGCACATTGCCGCAAAAAAGTTCGCCTTTTGGATTTGTTCGGAAAAAAGGCAGATCGCCATGCTTGACGTCATTTTCTTCAAGAGCGTCAGTCAATCTACCATTCAGGTATGCCTTTAATCTGTCTACCAAATCTGCACTGAACTCCGATTTTCCTCCCCCCTTTGGCGCTGACATCCCTTCCAACTCTTGCTTCAGATCCTCTTTCAAATCTGAGTCATCAACCACGAAATCGTAAGTTTTAGCCGTCTCCCCTCGATAGAGTTCTGTCCCGATTAGGTCACAAAAAGCCTCTGTCCGAAGGTGAGGTAGCAAATACAAGACAGATTTAAGAGCGGAGGTTTCCACCAGAACATGCCGAACAGGAAGGTTCTCCGGTATCTTCTCATCTACAAAAGTCGAAAATGCCTCTTGTTGACTTCCAACCAATTTTTTTATCTGGTCAAATCCCTCTCTGATAGATTCGAGGTAGTCCCTAGCATGGTGTGAGAGCTGTTGGCCATTCTCATCGAGCAAAGTTACGTGACTGTTCGTGGGCGCGCCCATGTTATCCTCAAGATTGATAACAGCGTATAGCAACTCCGTTAGCTGTCCGCGCCGCAAACCCTCTGCATTAAACGCCACCTCTAGATCGATCAGGTACGGCCGGCCTGCGTGAACCAGCACGTTTTCTTGGTGCAAGTCCCTAATGCCAAAAATGTGGCCGAGTGCTTGAATGGCCCCCAATGTGCGATAGTATCCCTTCATTTGGTCTTGATTTAGGCGGCAATCGTCTTGGCCGTGCGACAAAAATTTAACATAGCCATACCCTTCTTTTGAGAGATGAGGAAAGGTGGGCAGCAGAGCCTCGGAGCCAGCTAGCCCGCCCTCCGCTGCGTTGCTACTGGACGAGCCTCGCATATTTGTTAGGTGGTTCACAAGGGCAAAAAGGCTGTTAGATTCACCGGATATTAACCGGTCCGCTTCAATACTTCTGGGTTTGTAAACGATTACTTTGCTTTCCCCATCCACCTCGAGATGGATAAACGAGGGTTTTAAACCGCCGTTATGCGTTTCCCCGCCTACGTGTACAATTTTCTGCAGAATGATCTTCTCAGTGTCTACCCCCGGAAAAAAAGTGTCTGCTATCTCTTGCTTATCTTGGTTTATATTTCGTTCAATAGTCTTCATAGAAGATTTAAAGTCAGACAACTGCTGATTAATTAAATTTTTTATATCGGAAAGTTGCTCGAATTTAGCGTCGAACAGAAGACCTCCCATACTTCTCAGTTCTTTAGTTAACAAATCTCTATTCTCTGGACCCCTAGCTTGTTCTGGTACTTTTGCTAAAACAGCCTCCACGATATTGTCTATGTTTGCGTGCAACGCATGCTCTGAGGCGGGGCCAACCTTGTCCTTATCGTTGAGGAGGTTAATGTTGTCGACCATCGCTTTCGAGGTTAACGGCACTGGCGCTTTCGACTCAGCGCTAGAAAGAAGCCGGCTGAACACAAAGGCTGCGCCGAGAGAAGCCACTAAAAGAGCAGTGGCAACGGGCGCTGAGTTGTCTATTTGGTGCCAGGCACCTGCGGCCAACAAACTCACTACAGCAACTGCTCCGCCAAGGGTGAATAACTTAGACACCTGCGGCCGGCTAGGGATTTGCGCCCTAAGCGAGGCAGACCAGGTAATGTTACGTAAGGCCGGCGGCGGATTTGCTGCGGCCTCGCCGTTTCCCGGGTTCGCCGCTCTTTGGCCCCCAGCCAGTGGGCCTCTGATCTGGTTGTTATCAAAGCCTCTTAGTCCTGCACCGTTCATCGGTTCCCTCCTGAATACTGCTTAGCTATAGACGATCCTTTATTAATAAATTAAACTATTAATATATAAATATTCAATTAATAATTAATATAAAAATCACTCTATTAACACTATTAAATATATTTAAAATATTTTCAGACAGTGCTAAGTAAAAACGCAGATTGTTTCTAGCTCTTGGATATGGGGCAAAAAGCGGGTAACTTCTCAATAACTCCGGGTACGCAAGTGAAAGGCAGCGCCTGCGCAGTTGTGGGGGCTGGCGAGTGACGCAATCCGGCTCTCTTACCCCGACTTATTGAGAAGTTACAAAAGCGAGATAAAAATTATCCGAAGATTCTATTAATTAGTTAGAACTACTAAAAACTGTCTTATTTGCTGCGTGTCAAAAAAAAACGCTATTTTTTTCGCATTTAATCTGTTATCCTTATTTCTAAGCAACTGTGTATGCTTATGTCCAAACCCCAGTAAGAAAGGATGATGCTATGAACATGCTCCACAAAGATGCGATTGCTGACGAACGATATTTGTACAGAAGGCTTAACGCGCTTGTTCAGCCTGTGCTCCAGAGAGTGTCGGAACAAATAGACAACTATAGCATTGAAGAAATCCAAGCAATTGCAACTGCCGCCCTAGGGTTGTGTACGGAATGGGCACTAGTGAGGAAGGAGATGGGCTGCTCGAATGAGGAAGTCATCATCGATGGTGTGGTAAAGGCACTAGCCCATGAGCACGTGATTAAGCCGATAGAACCTGAGATTGACGAGATTTTTCGCATCCTAGCTGAGCAAGACCCGCGGGTAGCGACCTACATAGCAAGCACGCCCCTTAGGTTATGCTATGGCAACCGAGCAATGAAGGGCGCGTTTATGAGAGAACACAGCTACCAGCCGCTCGAAGACAAAATGGCAGAGCGGCTAAAGCCTTTCGTTACTGGAGAGCTTGCCCCTATCTTGAAGCCGGCAAGTTTCGGCTGGATGAGTTTATTCAATCGCTTATGGCCTTTATAACGGCGACCTAGGACGTTAGGTGGTATAGGGGCCGGTCACCCGGCGCACTCCCCCAGTTGGATCATGGCATGCCTTATTTAGGCACCACGCTCGAGACTCACCATTTACTTCTGCTACGGTTTAATAAAGCCTATGACATATCTTCGCTACAGGGACAGGGTATTCTTCAAGAAAGGATCCAAATTTATCCCAGTTGAAGGACTTCTTCTGGCTACGCCGATTGAGCCATTTATGCATCGATCGCGTCGCCATCGTCACAAAGGTCTGTACTCTGCTCACGTTGAAAGAGACTCCATAGTATTGGATATGCCCCCTTACTTTTGCGCAGAATGTCTTCCACAGATCCCCTAGACGCTTTTTATTCCTATTGCCCTTAGCCCATTTTTCTATATTCGCCATTTTTCTGCTCAGTGTCTTACCGCTTGTCTTGACTTTGGGTATTGTGTGAGGTGACCCCCAAATATTGGACACTAAAACGGTGGGAATAAGGTAATAAACTCAAGTTTTAGCTTTTTTCAAAGGCCCCCAGTAAATACTGAAGGGCCCTTGAAATTTCTTTTTTTCCCGCCCGAAAGGATTTCTGATCGCTTTGTTTTTCTTCGAGCAAATTTTTCACTTGGGCCTCCACAGATCAGTATGAACACTCTTCTATGGCTCGGACCGAAAGCCAAGATGGTCGCTCAGCGAGCGTGTTTTATGAGTATTCTATGAGTATTTCAAGAGCAATCATCTGATTATCAATGCTTTATTCTCCTTGCCGACGCGCGCGCTATAAACAAGAAACCAGCATCAGCCGCTCAAAAAAACCAACTTTTGACCATCCCAACGGCCTACTTTGGTGAGGCGCAGACGGCCGGCTCCGGTCCATTCGCGGTAGAGATACTGACCGGTCTGATCGTAACTACCTTCGACCATTTTGGCCCCTACTTCGTTCCATTTTGTGATGCTGTAGTGACTGGGCCCCGTATAATAGTGTACCTCTTGGGCTAGCGCCCCGTTGGGGTGGTAGTAGCGAAGCTGGCCCGTCTGCTGGCCTACGCAAAATTCTGCTTCCAGCTCTGGCTGCCCATTTGCCATCCACAGGTCATCCCGACCGTGCCGTAATCCTTTTGCAAAATGTACGCGACGACGCAAGCGACCGTTGCGAAAGTAGAGTAATACCTCTCCATGCAAGAGCCCATGTTCGTAGCTTAGTAGGGCTTTTTGGGCCCCGTCCTGGTAAAAATATAGCTGTGGTCCGTGCCGCGCTTCGTCGGCATAGTTCTCTATGGTGTAGATCTGGCCTGTGCGGTAGTAGAAGCGTTTCTCCACGACCCTCCTATTCAATCGGTTGGTATGCGTTTAAATCTACTTCGATGATCTGTAGATTGACCTCGGCTGTTTTTTTTAGAAAGGCTATACGTTTGGCTTCTAACTCAGCTAGTTTGCTCATGCGCTCTCCTTCGTTAAGGCGGTTGATTTGGCATTTCTCGGCATTTTGGGTACGGCTAAAGATCTCATTAAAGATCGATAGCACATACTTATAAGCGACTTCATGCTCGAGCTCAGCCTCGGTAAGCGCCATCTGCGGACTACTTCTCCCCTCTCTGGCTTGGATACGTATTTCGCGCAGCAGCGTGCGACAGTGCTTGACACAACGTACCAGACTCTCTTGCATTTTTTTGATAGAACTCCGCACGCGTCTCTTCGTCACTTGGGGCATAGCCGCGCTTTGGATTGCCTCCCAAAGTATTTTTTGTAGATCAAGCTCTCGTTTAAGATGCTCTTGGGCCACTTCTTGGAGAGGTATATTGGGAATACCGGGGCAGCCCAGCCCGCCATCGGTTGCATTGATCAATTGGATATGGGGGTGCTCGGCAGCAAAGGTGCCTGTCCACTCAGACTCCATGATCCACTTCCACAAGGTCACCACAGGCTTTCCATGTATATCTAGGCGCACAACAGCTTCGCTATCAACCCCTGGATTTTGCCTGATCTTCTCCTCATCCATCTCCGCATCGCTGACTACACCCGGCGCATAGGCCTGCATATCTGTGTAGGCTAGGTCTAAGCCAACAAAAATAAGCGGGTTACACCCTAATTCGCAAGCTAGAGAGGTGCAAAAATTCACTACGTTGTGCCCTTCGTCGATGATATCGCCTGGAATTCCCAGCTGCTGCTCAAACCACTCTGGAGTGTCGTAGCCCCCTCCGCCGTTTACATAGAGGCGGGGCCCATGAATCAAGCGAAAAGCCTGATGATGCATTCTACCGCGATAAAAATAGGGGGTTTCGAAAGAACTCGCTGTGCTCAGGCGCTGGTATTGTGCGCTATTGGGATCAATGCCTGCAGCCAAGTGCGGGTCAAGGCCGCTGGCATTCAGTGCATTGATAGCAGACCCCCCAGCTATGATAAGGGCCTTACCACGCAGTTGGTGCAGCTGCGGTAGCACCTTGGCTAGCGAAGGGCCAGCTCCACAAATAATTGCTGGCACCCCCTTAAACTGCTCAAATAAAGCGTTACCGTGATGTGATTGGTGCAGCTGCAATAAGTTGCTATAGAAATTGAGGTAGTAAGCGATACCGTGATCGAGATACTCGTCCACCAGCTCATTCCTTGCGTGCTGCTCGTAAGCTAAGTGGGCCTTAAGATTGGCGTAAATTGCGCCGCGGTGCTGCTCATAAGAGCGAAGTGCCGAGATTTGAAATGGTTTGAGTAAGCAATCCCACGTCAAAGTGCCCCAGAAGGCGGGATCCAACTGGACCGCACGGAAATATCTTAGCTCTACTTGCTCGTCTTTGAGTATGTCTGCCCCCAATTCCGTATGAAACAAGAAGTAGATTACTGCTGGATCATCCTCTAAGAAAATTAACCGACGCTTGGAACTCTTCTTTAACCAAGCCCGGACCGCCTGGTAGTAGTAGCCTAGTCCTACGCCAAAAACGTGCAAAATCTGGGTAGATGACAGTTCTAGAGAAGCAAACCACGCTCTTGCCTCCACCTGAGGATCTGCCTCGTGTAGTGTGTGAGAATCGACTAGATGCAACAAATTGGGCAAGCCATTCTGCCCAACGAAGGGATCAAAATGGGCCACATTCACACAATCAAGCTGGTAGGCAAGCTGCGGTTGTAGACGGGCAAACCGCTCAATATTAACCTGAAAATATTCTTCTGAAGCCATACGTAGTCGCTTACATTGGTGTCCAACCCCTACGGCCACCCACCCGTCCAAACTTCTTCACACGCTCAGCAGCTCTTTTTTTAGGATCTTCTGAGCGGAGATTACCAATTTTTTTCACGGCTTGCATCACTAAAGTCAAGTTATGATAGGTCCGGGAGGCCTCTTCTTGAAGCTGTGCGGCACGCGCCATTGTGCGCTGATCGCCTTCCTTAAAACGGCTAGGATCCTTCAAAATAGCTTCAAGATCGCCTTTCTTATAACCGATACTCGTAAATAAACGCTCGCTTAACTCAACGTATTGGCTCACCATCGTCTCCAGCTGGTTGACTCGTTCCATCGTATCAGGGGGAATTTCTGTTGCGGGCATCTTGGAGATTTTTGAACGAGTGGTCTCGAGCATCTTAGAAACTTCTTCTAGCATTTGTCCCAAATTAGGTCTTCTCAACATAAGAGCCTCATAGGGGTAAGATTTATCAAAATTTTATTTTAACATACCTTAACCATCTGCGCAACGTCTTTACGTTGGTGGACCATCACCTGTCGGCGAGTAGCTGAAGCAACCAACTCCTCGGCGCTGGCTAATAAATCCGCTAGGTGGTGACAACGACGATGTAAAGTCGCCTGGATTTCATCAATATTCAGCAACTGTATCCCCCTAGAAGCGATGGCAGGGTCCACATTGCGTGGGACACTCAAATCGATGACCAATTTAGCCGGTATCCTACCCTGCGGAAGATCCTGTAGCGTCGCCACGTATTCGGGGGCCTTTGTGCCAAAAATCACCCAGTCGTACTCTACCCACGATTTCCTCTGCTCCCAAGGCAGCACCCGCGCGCCATGACAACCGGCCAGTGCCCCGCCTCTTACGTCAGTGCGGTTACAGATTGTAATCTTCTCGAAGCCCTTGCACTTTAGAAAAGAGAGAATTTTGTTATTGATGTCCGAGGCACCGACGAACAAAAGATTGGCTTGTTTTGGCTCGAGGAACAACGCACCGCCTGTGGATAGGACGGCATGCTCCAAATCAGGCACCCATTTGCTCATCGGAACGCTCGTACGCACCTGTTTACCCACCTTTAAGGCTTTTTGGAATAGAAAGTGCATCTCTTTGGGCAGCTTCCTGTCGGACATCGCCTGCTCATATGCTAAGCGCACCTGTCCCTGAATTTCCGTCTCGCCAATGATCGCGCTGTCTAAACCCGTCGTCACGCGTGCAAGGTGTAGTAGGCATTCTTGGCCAAAGAATGAGTAGACTTTTTGTTCTAAATCCTGCCCCACGTCCGCCCTTAAAAGCCGCAAGAGGTACGTATGGGTAGCTGCCAAATCCTCAGAGCAAAAGTACACCTCGGTGCGGTTGCAGGTTGAAAGCAACACCCCGTGATGGTCGGCATCCCAACCGAGTTCCGCTGAAAAGCGCCTATGACACGCTTTTGCGAGCGCCTCGCGTAAACGCAAATCAGCCAGTTTGTTGTTCAGACCAATCACTCCAAATCGCATCCGCCGCCTTCCCAGACCAAGTCAAAATCGCACTTATAGAAAAAACATTTTATAGCGACAAGAAATTTTAAAAATTTACACTTAACCGCAAATGGGCGCAGAGCCCAGAGGCAAGCTATCGAGCCAGACAGCGCAAAGACAAAGAAGCTGCCTGTAGGCCATGTGAATTTTTTTAGTCAGCCGATAGTAAGCTCATTTTCAAACTGGCGCTTTCTTCTAGCCCGTCCCTGCGCAAAGTGCACGACTGGCTAACAAGCGCTTTCTCCAATCAATTCCCTTAGATTCTCTACGCTTAGCCACTCTTGGTTGCTATCAGAACCATATTGAAATCCAGTAGAAACAAGCCTCCCCGCCCCTTCCGGGTAGCGCTGCCAGTGTGACTGATAATCTGCCAACTGTGACTGAACCACAAAGTGATCTTCAAATTCCAGCGTGTTGCGCGCATCCTCAGCGGCAATGAGTAATTCGTGCAATTTTTCACCGGGCCGAATCCCGCAAAACTCCAGCTCCACCCCTGGCGCTAGTGCTTGCGCTAAATCTACAATTTTCATGCTGGGTATCTTCGGCACAAAGATTTCTCCCCCCTTCATGGAATTTAAACAAGCTACAACAAACGAAGTCGTCTGGTCGAGAGTGATCCAGAAACGCGTCATCCGAGAATCGGTCACCGGCAAGGTCTTAGACCCATTCGCCAGCAGTCCCCGCCAAAAAGGGATGATGCTCCCACGGCTACCTAGTACATTTCCATAACGCACTACAGAGATCCGTGGGCGATGCTTAGAACCCACGTAAGCGTTGCCTGCGACAAATAATTTGTCAGCACAAAGCTTTGTTGCACCATATAAGTTCACAGGGTTGACCGCTTTGTCTGTCGACAAAGCTAACACCTTCTCCACCCCCGCATCGATGGCTGCATCGATGACATTCATCGCGCCAAGGATATTCGTATTCACAAATTCGGAAGGGTTGTACTCGGCCGCGGGCACCTGCTTCAAAGCTGCGGCGTGGATAACAATATCGACCTCTTTAAACGCGCGCGACAAACGCCTGACGTCTCTGACATCGCCCAAAAAATAGCGTAGACGCGGATCCGCAAAACAGGGCGCCGATTCGCGCATCTCCCACTGTTTCCATTCATCCCGGCTAAAAATGATCACTTTCTTGCAACCGCTGTTTTTAACTAACGCGCGAACCAACGTGCGGCCAAAACTTCCGGTTCCTCCCGTGATCAAAACCGTTTTGTCGTTTAAGCATTGCCAACCCATATACCTGATCCTAAGTGATGCGTGAATGTTCCACACATGTACCAGAAGGCATCTTTTTTGACTCCCACAATTTTGCCCTCAAATTCAATTGCGCGCTTGCGACAAAAAAGATACTATGACATTTATCTTCAAAAATTAAGGAGGAATCTCATGTTTGCATTTCGGCTACCCGCGCTGCTCATAGCTCTAATGACTTTCACTGGCACAGCTACAGCTGCCGACAACCTGCTGCAATCTGTGGCTTATACCGAAATATCGGGGATTCTCATCGCGCAAATTACGGTCGGCGACCAGCTGGTTTTCATCCACGCAACTTCCAAAAATGCTCCCACGAAGACCCTTGATAACTGGAAAGAGGGCGATACCATCTTTATAAGCTCTACATCATCTGAGTCTAGCCCCCTGCAGGAGCTCACGCTGATCAACGACGAGAGAAATCAGACTATTCGGGCTAATCTTACGCAAGAAGCCTATAAAAGACTCCCCCAGATCGATTCTCTTACCGTCGAGGCTGTCCCCTATTGCATTTTTCGCACAAAAGAAAAGATAAAAATCGGTCTCTCCGACGGTACCTTTTACGAGTTTCATGAAACCGACTATCCAGAACAAGTGAAGATCGCAAGGTTTTGGGAAAAAGAGGATCACATCGTTGTCTCCAACTTAGAAGATAAGACCGGCCTGCGCCTTTTGGTCAACATGGATAAGCCTTCATTTTATACAGACCGCACAAAAAAACATCGCCATCCCAAAGACCTCAGAAAGCTCATCGCTAGCGAAGTTTGCCGCTAATTATAAGCCATAGGCAACGCGCGCGCGCCGCCTATGGCTGCTATTTTCAAGATACGCCTAATCTTGCCTGCAAAGCGCAATTCGGGTATCGTCTAGCGTCATATGGCAAAACAATACGATGAAAGTTCGGTTCAAACCCTGGACGCGTTGGAGCATATCCGCCTGCGCTCTGGGATGTATATTGGTCGCTTGGGCGATGGCTCGCACCACGATGACGGTATCTACGTACTCTTGAAAGAGGTCGTGGACAACTCCGTCGACGAATTCATCATGAAGCACGGAAAAGAGATCCTAATAGACCTAGACGAGGGCTCCGGGCTGCTCAAAATTCGCGATTTTGGCCGCGGTATTCCCCTTGGTAAGGTCATCGATTGCGTGAGCCAGATCAACACCGGCGCCAAATACAATGACGACGTCTTCCAATTTTCGGTAGGCTTGAACGGCGTGGGCACAAAAGCGGTCAACGCGCTCTCCGAACATTTTCTCGTGCGCAGCCACCGCGAAGGCGAATACTTCCAAGCCGAATTTGTGCGCGGTCGCATCGTCAAGCAAGACCAGGGGAAAACCAGAGAGAAAAACGGCACCTACGTAGAATTTCAGCCTGACTCACAGATTTTCAAAAACTACCGCTATCAAAGCGAATACATTCTCAAGCGACTCTGGCATTACGCTTACCTAAATACTGGCATGACCCTGGTATTTAATGGCGAGCGCATATTCTCTGAGAATGGGCTTCTCGACCTACTAAACTCCGAGGTCTCCGAAGATCGGCTTTACGAGCCCCTGCATTATCGCGGCAAGCAATTAGAATTTGCCTTCTTGCACACCCAAGGATATGGCGAAAACTACTTCTCCTTCGTGAATGGACAATACACCGCTGACGGGGGGACACATCTTTCCGCCTTCCGCGAGGGAATTCTCAAAGGCATCAATGAATTCGCCAATAAAAACTTTCAAGGTGTGGACGTGCGCGACGGCATCGTCGCCGCTGTCCTGGTGAAGGTGAAAGATCCTATCTTTGAATCACAGACGAAGAATAAACTAGGCAATACAGACCTGCGCGGGCCTATTGTGCAAGAGGTGAAAGACGCTGTATCGACGCTCTTGTATAAACATCCAGAAACCGCAAAACAACTCACCGAGCGCATCGCCTTCAACGAAAAACTTCGCAAAGAGCTCGCGGCCGTTAAGAAGGAAGCCAAAGATAAACAAAAAAAAATCAGCTTCAAAATCCCCAAACTCCGCGATTGTAAATACCATTTCAGCGACGCCTCAGGCCGTGGCGATGAGACTATGATTTTTTTGACGGAAGGAGATTCTGCCAGCGCCTCCATCGTTGCCTCGCGCGACCCCTTACGACAAGCTGTCTTCTCCCTGCGTGGAAAGCCCCTAAACGTCTTCGACATGCGCATGGACCAGCTGTATAAAAACGAAGAGATGTACAACCTCATGAGCGCCCTAAACGTGGAAGATGATGTTACCAATCTTCGTTACAATAAGATAATCCTGGCAACCGATGCCGACGTCGACGGGATGCATATCCGCAACCTGCTCATCACCTTCTTTTTAAACTATTTTGAATCTCTCGTAGTCGGTGGCCATCTATATATTCTCGAAACGCCGCTATTTAAGGTGAGAAACAAGCAAGAAACCGTCTACTGTTACTCGGAGCAAGAGCGCGACAAGGCCGTTAAAAAACTCAAAAAAAGCGTGGAGATCACGCGCTTTAAAGGGCTCGGAGAGATCTCGCCAAACGAGTTTAAGCAATTCATCGGCCAGGATATACGCCTGATCTCCGTAAAAGTGGGCCACTTCTCCGACATTCGGCCCACACTGCAGTTCTACATGGGTAAAAATACGCCAGAACGCAGACAGTTCATCATGCGTAACCTCGTCAGCGAGAACCAGGCGCTCTTAGACATAGCCGCCTTGGCAGCGAAGGGGGCCGGCTAATGACAGATGATCTCAAGCAAATCATGCGTAAAAACTATTTAGAGTACGCATCGTATGTAATTCTTGATCGCGCCATTCCCAACGTGGTAGATGGCCTAAAACCGGTTCAGCGTCGTATTTTATTCACACTTTTTAAAATGCACGACGGCCGCCTACACAAGGTAATGAACGTCGCGGGCCAGACGATGGCTCTCCACCCCCACGGAGATGCCGCCATCGTCGATGCCTTGGTCAATATGTCTAACAAAGGGTTCATGCTCGACCAGCAAGGAAATTTTGGCAACCTCTTGACGGGCGACCCGGCTGCAGCGGCACGTTATATCGAGACGCGCCTTTCCCTGCTCGCTATGGAGACGATGTTCAACCCCGATATCACCGAAATGGTCCTCTCCTACGACAGCCGCGCCCAGGAACCCGTTACGCTGCCAGCCAAAATCCCTCTACTTCTTATGCAAGGGGCCGAAGGCATTGCCGTAGGAATGTCCACTCGCATTCTGCCGCACAATTTCGTGGAACTAATTGAAGCTGAGATCGCTATCTTGCAAGGGGAACAGTTCGAGCTTCTGCCAGATTTCCCCACCGGAGGGATCATGGATGCCTCTGGTTATGACAAAGGCCGAGGCAAAGTCAAGCTGCGCACAAAGATTGACTCCCCAGATCCCAAGACGCTTGTCATCACCGAAATCTGCTACGGCACCACTACTGAGTCGCTCATACGATCTATTGACGAGGCCGCAAAACGCGGGAAAATTAAGATTGAGTCTATTCACGACTACACGGCCGATCGCGTCGAAATCGAAATTAAACTGCCCCGCGGGCAATATGCGCAAGAGCTAATCGACGCGCTATATGCGTTCACAGAATGCGAAGTGACTCTTCATTCTCAGCTGCTGGTCATACGCGACAACCTCCCTTGGGAAGCCGACGTCGTTGAGATTTTACACTACTACGTCGAGCTTCTGCAGCAATACCTCAGGCAAGAACTAGAGATCGAGCATAGTCGTCTGCTGGAAAAAATCTTTGAGAAGAGTCTCGAGCGCATTTTCATCGAAAATCGCCTTTACAAACATATAGAGAATATCACCACCTACGAAAAAATCCATGAGACCATCGCGCAGAGCCTAGAGCCATTCCTCAAAGATCTTTTACGCATTCCTACTTACGAAGACCGCGAGCGGCTCCTTAGTATTCCTATTAGGCGCATTTCTCGCTTTGATCTCGACAAAAACCGCGATGATATCGCCGAGGCTCTCGCCAAGGCGGAACAAGTGGAGAAAGATCTCAAGAACATCAAGCGCTATGCGATCAAATATCTGAAGAAGCTACTAGCCACATTTGGTGACAGCTTTCCGCGTCGCACACAATTTCAAGCAATTGAGGAAGTGGACCTGCGCGCCATGGCCAAAAAGGATATCAAAGTAGGTTATGACCTGAAGCTGGGCTTCGTGGGTACTAAAGTAACAGACGGCGAACTCCTGGAATGCACTTCCTTCGATAAACTGCTGTTAATGTTTAAAGATGGCACGTATCGCGTCATCAACGTGCCGGAAAAATTGTACGCCGAGCAGGATGGTACAAAACTCGCCTACGTCGGCATCGCCGACAAGCAGACACCTATCAGCGTGATTTATAAAGACCCCAAAACGCATCTCTGCTACGCCAAACGCTTTATTATCAAAGCGTTTATTCTCGATAAGACATACCGCTATTTTGACGAAGGGATGACGCTGGAATTTTTCTGCGCCAGACCGCATGTAACCGTCTTACTTAGGCTGATCGCTCGACCGCGGCAGCGAATCGCCAAGCTCGAGCTGGTTCTTGATCAGCTTGCCATTAAGGGCGTCTCGGCAAGCGGAAACCGCATCTGCAGCCGTGAAGTTAAACGCGTCGAGTTTTTGAGAGAGGCCACCTGATGCGGGTCACCATCGTTCCCGTAGAAAGGAAACGATCTGTCTGTGCAATCCTGGTTGACGAAGAAGAATGGCGCCAAATCCACACAGATATATTCGGTAAAAAACCAGAAATCCCCGCCATACCTGGCCCAGAAGAGCTCGCAGCATTAGTCGACCTTCTAGAGCTACAAGGGGTGAGAAAATATGTCTTAAATAAGCTATCCCGACGCAGTTATCCTTCAGCAGAACTCGAAAAATTGCTTGCCGAACGCCTCGTCTCTGAGCCAACCGTAAACCGCATTCTCACCGAATGCAGGCAATATGGGTATATCAACGACGAAGAATGGACTGAACGCTTTATCTCAGCGCAAATGCGCAAGGGACAGGGGCCACACGTCATCCAACAAAAACTCCGCGCCAAAGGCGTCAGTGCACCAGCGCTCCCCAATGAGCAGCTTTCTCAAATTCAAGCACTCCTACAGACCAAATACCGAACCAAAAACCTCAAAGACCCCAAAGAACGCCAGAAAGTAGTCGCTTCACTAGCTCGGAGAGGCTTCGATTTCGACGCAATAAGAGCGGGCCTTGATTTGCCAATTTAATAAAAATATGCTATAATAAGAATGTTAAACAAGGAGATCTCACATGAGCGACCTTACTTCGATAGCAGTGGACGGCGGAGCTTCGCAAGCGGCTCAGACACAAGCCGCGCAGAGCGCCACCGCGGCCGCCAGCCAAGCAGCAAGCTCTGGGGCAGCTACGGCGCAATCTTTTAGCACGCTGGATGCCCTGAGAAAAGAAGATCCCAAGCTTTACAACATGATGATTCAGGGCTGCATGCAGCAATTCTCCAGAGATCAGGAATGGCATAACCAAAACCTTAAGAAAATCCTGCGAGATAACCAAACCTAGCTGGTTCGCTGTTTGCCGTTCAGAGGCCTTAAAACGGCTTTTCTAATAATAAACCTCTATCACTTCGTGGCCTATGCAACCTAATCTCTTTTTAGCATATCCGATCTCCCCAGCCTTCCAGGAGGCTCTCAACCGGGCCAATCCCGCGCTCCTTGCTATATTCACAAAGGGCCGGCCGGACTACTTAGAAGCCATCGAACAGGACGGCGACAACTACTTGGGAAAATGGGTGGGCGACAGCTGCGATCTGGCGACCTTAGAGCAACTGCAGCTAAATGTGAAGAGCCTCCTTACCCGCTTGGCACCCGATTACGATTACAATTCAAGCGAATTTGTCGTTTTGGCCCAATGATAGAAAAAACCGGATCGGATATGAAAGTACTTCTTATCACCTCGGTGGAAGAAGGAGAGCGCCTCGACAAGGTGCTTGCAGAGCGCTTTGGACACGCTCAATCTCGTACTTATTTTCAAAAACTCATCGAAGACCGCCTCGTACTTCTCAATGGGGCTCCGGCAAAAAAAAGAACGCGCCCTCGAGAAGGCGACGAGGTGGAGGTCCAGTTTACGCTGGTACCGGAAATCTCTTTAGAGCCCGAAGAGGTACCTCTCGATATTTTGTACGAGGACGAGCATCTCATCGCCATCAACAAGCCCGCTGGGCTGGTGGTCCACCCTGGTCCAGGCCACTGGAACGGAACTTTTGTTAACGCCCTTCTCTATCACTGCCAAAGGCAGGGTATTTTGCTCTCTTCTTTGGACCAAACCCATCGACCGGGTATTGTGCATCGCTTAGATAAAGAAACTACGGGTGTGTTACTAGCGGCTAAGACCGCACAAACACACCACAGGCTCGTCGCACTATTTGCTGGCCGGGAAATACACAAAGAGTACATCGCTATCTGCCTAGGGAACCCAGGCCAAGGCACGTTAGAGGCCGCTATCGGCAGACATCCTATGGACCGCAAAAAGATGGCCGTCGTCACCGAAGGCGGGCGTCACGCAATCAGCCAATACGCAGCGGAAGCACATGATACCGAGTTAAGCCTTGTACGGTTGCGGCTAATCACAGGTCGCACCCATCAGGCGCGCGTCCACCTCAAGCACCTCGGTACTCCCGTCCTGGGCGACCCCGTGTATGGAAGTTCAAAAGTAAATGAGCGCTTTCGGACACATCGCCAGATGCTTCATGCCGAAGTCCTTAAATTCGTCCACCCTATCACCGGCGTTACCCTCTGGCTGAAGGCCCCTCCCCCTCCTGACCTACAACACTGGGTAGATCTGCTAGCTGGCAGCAGGCTTAGTTTGCGGCGAAATCGTCAAGGCTGCTGATCAAAAACAAAATGAGGCCGGTGGCCATCCCGGAGCTAGCCGATTCCTTTTTTTAGCAGGAGCTTCTGTCCTTTAGAAAGACCGCTAGTATATTTTAGTTTGATGCGCTAGAATAGGAAAATACGTTGCCAATTTACCAGGCAGCGCATATGGACAAGCACACTATTGACAAAGGGGTCGAACGATGAAAGAATTTGTCGCATATATTGTTAAGAATTTGGTCGACCATCCCGATAAAGTAAAGATCAACGAAATCGGAGGCACCCAGACTCTCATTATCGAGCTTTCTGTCGAAAAGTCTGATATCGGAAAGATCATTGGGAAAAAAGGTAAAACCATCAACGCCATCCGCACGCTACTTATGTCTGTAGCAAGCCGAAATGGTATCCGCGTCAACTTGGAAATCCTGGAAGAAAACGGGCAAACCGCGGAATAACAATAAAATTTAATTTGTTCACAAAGGCACGAGAGTCCTCTCTCGTGCCTTTTGTACTTTAGCTACTGACCCTCAGGCCACTTGCTTGGGCAAATAGGGCGTGATCATCGACTTACGCGAGTTTAACGAACCGGGATCAAAGCGCAAGATCGCAATAGGTAACCCAGCGATTGAGCCTCCCGTCTTTTTGGGAACCCCTTTGCGAAAGTTCTGCGTAAAAAATTGCTCCAGTTTCGCCGCGTTAGGGCCAGGAAATTCTAGAGACAAAGCATTGTTTTGCATTTCAGGGGAGTTCTGAATAGCGCTCAAAAAACGCGCCAGCCGTTCATAGCCTTGGGCCGTAGGCGGCACCCATAGCCAAAGTTCATCGCGATGGGTGTCTTTACAGGCGGTCCCACGATATACCTCGTCAGCGCTAGAAATTGTACTGATCATATGCAAATGAAAATCCACTTCCGGTCGAGCCTGGTAGACTTTTTTCGCTGACTCTAACCATCTTGTGCGCAACGCCTCGGCAATGCCTTCAAAGGGCGCAAAATTTACAGTAAATAGCTTCGTCTGGCCTACGCGACAGCAGCCATTCTGTTCCTTAGTATCGGCAAAAATGTTGCTCTCAAGCCCCTGGGCGCACAGATCTAGATTCGCAGCTACCTCTAGCTCCTTAAACCGGTAAATTCCCGCATAGATAGAGTGCATCTCTGGGTTGCACAGAATGCGTGCAGCGGCATTTTTGGCGTAATTTTTGCCTTTAGGGATATCGTCGAGATGAATTACCTCAACCTCTTTTTTCTCCGCTAGCGATTTTAGGCGGTTTAACAGCTGTGCAACGGCTTCCACATCCCGATCCGTAACTTTGGAAAGCAGGTCTGTATCATCCAAGATTGCATACAAGAAATAGAGGTATTCCGCGTACTCCCTTTGTGGATGGATGTAGTAACCAGGGGGTTGCTGAAGCGCTATTTTACGCTCGAGCAAACGCTTCATTAAGCGGATGGACTTCACCTCACTCAGCTGCGCATCAATCTGCTCTTCAGTCATGCCATTAGAGCTATAGCGATCGTTGATGCGAAAGGCTACCTCTGCAACCAAGACGTTGCTAGACTGCACATCGCCAATCAGCACTTGCGGCGCGGATGTCGTAGCTAGACTTGCCTTGTGGTGGTCCACAACACTGATTACCTCCAAGTAGGACGCCATCTTGGATTCTTGTAGATTGCAAAAATCGCGCTGTGACACCGTTCCCAGCCTCTCTTGGCGCAACGTCTGGTCTGCGACAATACCGATGGGGGACAACCTGCCGCCAGCTTCAGCAACGACGATGGTGAGGTAGCCAAAATGCCGCATTTTGCCGCGCAGCTCCTCTACATCTGCGTCAATGAACGCATATTCAGGGCTAAGCCCAAGGACCTCTTGTTTGGTCTTCATCACGATGTCCAAGCGATCTAGATGATCCCAGACCTGTGACACAAAGCGATTTAGGGCATCCATAATTTGAACTAACTGCGTAAAAATAGCCGGCCTATCTTCGATTAACCGGCCTACCTCATTAAACAAGCCTGACTTACTCAACGCTTCAAGCTTCGCCTGAAAATCGCCCAAAGCCACCCCCGAAAGCATACCAACGGCTTGGATCAGGTCTGTGTAGGTCGCCTGCAGGCCCAAATTCAGCCCCAATACCTTCAGCAAGAGTGTGTGTAAATTGTGGCGCTGATCCGCCGTATACTCGCGTACTGGGTCGCTTTTTTCCACGGAGGCGGTAAAAATCGAATGCAAAAACTGAGGTAAATCGGCCGTTGATAGCTCCTTGGTAGCAAAAAAGCTGATTAGCTTGCTTTGGAGATTGTTCTCAAACCAGCGTATGCAAGTCTTTAGCAGCATCAAGATATGGTGGACCGGCTCGACGTCCGAGCTACGCCAATCACCCAGGTAGTACCCCTCTTCGTCTATGTAAATGATCGCTTTTTCATTCTCGCCGTGATCTAGTTGGTTCGCCAACCGACTTGCTATTTCTTTGGACATACCATGTTTTTCGATAAGATCCATAGCGCTTAATGTCAGGCTAGAATTGTGTCTAGAGAGCACTTTAAAAATTGCGGGACCGAAGCAGTGTTCGAACACCCTAGAAGTTTGCTTGTCCGAGGGACCACCAGGGAGCGCCCAATAGTGCTGTCCATCGCCTACGCGCGCGCCAAAAGCATCCAACCAGCCAACGAATGAAGCGATCGTAGTATCCATGTCAGGAGATAAGTGGGCGACTACAAAATGCGTGCCAGCATGTACCCGGCCCATAGAGATCGGGAAAAACGCTCCGTACTCTTCGCGCGGAATACTTTTACCGACAATCTTGGCGCGGACTTGATAGTTTTGCTGAGCGTCCAATCCCGAATAGCTATTTAGCCAGAACTCAAACAAGGTAAAATTATAAGAAGAAAGGCACTGCAACTCGCGGTTGACCCGCTCGATGAATTCCAACACCGCGTTGAGCAAGAAGACCGGTTCGGGCGCTTCCTGGATCAGACGCAATAGTGACTGATTCACCTCATTAAACTGCTTGCGAAGGCTACTCTGGCGAAAAACTAGGCTCTGAAAACTAGCAAACAACGCATCTAGACCAGTAAAAGAGAACTTATGGTAATCGTGCTCCCCTAACAGACCGTTTTCAACATTTCCTACATCTGAGGGTTCTTCCATAACATTTCTCGGATTGATCGTTCAAAGATATGGACTGAGCAGGACTCGAACCTGCGACCATCCGCTTAGAAGGCGGATGCTCTATCCGCTGAGCTATCAGTCCATTGACGCAATATTCTAGCGCGGAAAGCGGGTTATTTTCAACCTAAAATCCCTGACGGCAGTAGCTCCCGCTAAAAGAAGAAACCGGCTCAGTAATGGCGAGCAGTAGGCTCAGTTTGCGACGAATTCGTAGCCGAAGCTACGGATAAGGAGCAAAATGAGGCTGATGGCCGCTCCGGAGCCAATCGGTTCCCTTTTTTTAGTGGGAACTGCTAAAAACAAGACAAGACGCTTACAAGAAATGATTGAATCGAGGTATTCTTGTTGCTTTTTAGACCCAAAGCCAATCTAAGGATTCGTTATGCGCAAGGTACCCGTTCATAATTTTTATATCGGCGACAAAGAACCCCTGACCTTTATTGCAGGACCTTGCGTCATAGAAAGCCAAGAGCATTGCCTAGTCTGCGCTCACACCTTGAAGGAGATCTTCAGCCACTTTGGCATGAACTTCATCTTCAAAGCCAGCTACGACAAAGCTAACCGCATGGCGATAGATAGTTACCGCGGCCCAGGTTTACAGGAAGGCTTGCGCATTCTACAGCGCGTAAAAGCAGAACTAGAACTACCGATCATCACCGACGTACACTCTGCAGAAGAGGTGCAAGCTGTGGCCGAAGTGTGCGATATCATCCAAATCCCCGCTTTCCTTTGCCGACAAACTGATCTATTAGTAGCGGCTGGCAAAACGGGTAAAACCATCGAGCTAAAAAAAGGCCAATTTATGGCGCCCTGGGACATGGAACACGCCATTAAAAAAATTCAATCCACAGGTAACGAAAAAATCATTGTGGCTGAACGTGGAACTACTTTTGGCTACAACAATCTAGTCAGCGACATGCGCTCTATTCCCATTATGAAAAAATTTGGCTTCCCTATTTTGTACGACGCCACCCACTCCGTGCAGCTTCCAGGTGGCCAAGGCAGCTCTTCAGGGGGCAATCGCGAGTTTGTGCCCATTTTAGCAAAGGCAGCCTTAGTCGCTGGCGCCAGTGCCCTCTACATGGAAGCGCACCCCAACCCTACGCAAGCCAAAAGCGACGCCGCGACACAAATTTCGTTTGCCGACCTCCCTCAAATCCTCGTGGAACTTGAACAACTCCACGCACTTGTGAGCAACTGGTAAATGCCATGGACTCCCTTTACAGGAACGGCCCATGTTTTTAAAACAAACGCTGTTTTCCGTTCTGCTTTTGGTTCTGCTTGCCTCAGCAATAGCCGTTGGGCTCTCAGTATTCCATAGGTTTGAGTCAGATACGAAAGTCGAGCATAAAGCGCACAAATCGAATAAACCCTTCCACCAAACCCGACTTCACGTAAGACGCGATATCTATGGCAGGGGCGCTTCGCGCCCATGCCACACCGTCTTGCGCTGCAGTGAAGCCGAACTAATCTTTGACTTGCCTACAAACGAGCTGACCGAATACATGAGCGGCATAGAGGGTACGGCTCTACACGAAGACCTTCAGGATACTTTCTCAGCAGACGTGGCCACTTACTGTCATCGTCGGCAACGCGCTACCGCAAGCGCGTTTAAGGAAACCCGATTCGCAGGGGAGCACAAATCTTTTGATGCTCATGCGGACTACGCCGAAGTGTGGCTTAGCCCTGAAGGCGTGCGTTTTGCAGGCCAAAATGTCCATGTGCAAGACGGAAGTAAAATCCCCCTCAGCTTGAACTCTCATACCGCCTCCTACGATGGATTTAAGCTGTACCTTAGCGGCCAGGTCGCCGTTGGTTTAGCAGCCGGCAGCCTACTGGCGGATAGCGCCGTACTCGATCCAAAAACGTTCCAAGGAGACTTTTCTGGAAACTTATCCGTTTTGATGACATCGGGCGCTCAGCTATATGCCGATGACTGTCATGTAGACCGCGATCAAGCCACTGCCGTTTTCACCGCAATTGACAAAGTCAGCTACCAGGAACCCAGCTTTGAGTCACGCAAGCCCCTCGAGCTAACTTGTCGACAGCTTACCATCCAAACTTCACCGGACCACAAGGGGCCGGGCGTTAACCAAATTACGGCCCAAGATGAAGTAGAAGCCATTTACGACCAAGGCTGGGAGCTCTCGGCAGACCGCGCCATCTATCGCAGCGGAGCGAACAGACAGCTCATCCTAGACGCTGACCAACATGGCGGTTGCGTGGTTACCTCTCCGCACAGTGATCACCTCGTTGCTAAACGCATCGAAAGTACCCTCGCAAGCAATCAGGTAACTTTCCACAGCCTCACAGGCGAACTTAGAGACGGCCTCACTACCCTTTATGCCGACGAAGCTTCGTGGAATCACGCCAAATCGACTCTTACATGCCGGCGCCAGGCACGCGTGCATCACAAACAGCATGGAGCGCTAGAGGCCAATGGAGATCTAAAGCTCATCTTTCAAAACGATGGCACCGGCCTTTCCCTAGCTAAAGGACACCACCAAGGCTCTCTCCATATTCAAGGAACGGATAAGCAGCTTATCTGCCACGGAGAGTGCGCGCTCGACCATCAAAATAAACACTTCATCATCAACGCAACAGAGCACACAGCTGTTCGCTTGGTAGATCCAGCCGGGCGACTCGATGCGCAGCGATTGCTCCTCTGGTACGACTGGTGCAACGGCAACTTTGCGACCACAAGGCTTAAGGCTGAAGGCCAGGTACAGCTCCAACGAGTACAGGATGGCATCCTCCAACTTGCCCTCGCTGATGATCTGGAATACCTACCCGACCAAGATAAAGCAACCCTCACCGCTCGCCCCCCTCACCGCGTCCTCTTCTATGACCCCAGCCGCCAAATGACCGCCAGCGCCAAAGGAGTAGACATCGTGCGCGATCCCTTCACGGGTAAATTAGCTCTGTACGGCAAAGGTGATGTTCAGTTTAAACTCATGGAAGCAGAACTCCAAGCCATGCGGCACTATCTGCAAGGAATAAAAAATGGACAAAAATAATCTACCCAGACCCTGCGTCCTCGACGTGCGCGAGCTCGAAAAAAGCTACTCAGGACGCCGCGTAGTCGACGGCCTTTCTTTTTTCGTCGAGCAAGGGGAAATCGTTGGTCTTCTAGGACCCAACGGCGCCGGCAAAACCACCGCCTTTTACATGACTGTCGGCCTGATTCGGCCTGATAGCGGAAAAGTATTTTTTCAAGACACCGACGTCACGCACCTCCCTATGCACCAACGCGCGCGTATGGGTATGGGATATCTCGCGCAGGAACCCAGCGTTTTTCGCAGCCTCACCGTGGAAGAGAACATCCTCTGTATTTTGGAAAGCCTGCAAATCCCCGCTCCGCAACGCAAACACCGGCTCGAAGAATTGCTCAGCGAACTGCGTCTAGAATCCTTCGCAAAAAAGACCGCAGGCGCACTCTCCGGTGGCCAACGCAGGCGTCTCGAAATCACCCGCGCTCTCGCCACACAACCAAGCTTCCTGATGCTCGATGAACCCTTCGCCAACATCGATCCCATAGCGGTACACGACGTAAAACAAATGATCCGACACCTCGCTAAAAAAAACATCAGTATCCTCATCACCGACCACAATGCCCGAGAAATCTTCTCCGCCGTTGATCGCTCCTACCTAGTACGCGCCGGCAAAGTTTTACGATCAGGATCCGTAGATGACCTCGTCAACGACCCAGAAGTACGAGAAACCTACCTAGGGCATGACTTTAAATTGTGATCGGATCATAAGCCGCAAACATCCGTTTAGCGGCAACCTAACAAACTAATTTTCTGTTTTCCATAAAACGCACAGCGCCTCAGCAGATAAAGGGATTCACAAACTTGCCACAAAACAACTTGTGGAGTACTTAGGCGCGCTTTTTGAGGTTGGGAGATTGCTCCTGCTTTCTTCAGCGCAATCATACCCTGCAGCGCAAAAACACATCTTTGAGGTCATATTCGGATTGCTAAAGGGGAAACTGCTAAGGTAAAAAAACAAACGTGTTTGAATTTGTACTAGAATGCCTATTTCCTGCTCAGCCCAGCTCCTAGGCAACCAAATCTAACTCGTACGGGCCATCTCACCATCTTCTGCACGCCTTATTGAAGCCCGAAAACGCGCTGAGTGCATTGCGAGCAACACACCCAGGGATCAAAATCGCCCAAAATTCAGCTTAATCGCTGCTGATACAAAATTCCCTTTAACACATTTCACCAAAAATATAAAGGGCAGCGCCACCTAGAAAAATTATTCTTGTAGGTAGCGTTGCCCAAGGCTTTCAATAGGCTAGAAATGCCAAAATTAGGCTTACTGCTGCTTAAACAACTCGTCCGCATTAAAGAAGAATGCAATTTCTGACGCTGCGGCTTCCGTTGAATCGGAGCCGTGGATGGCGTTTTCAGTTACAGACTTCGCGAATTCTTGGCGAATGGTGCCCGGCGCAGCTTTAGCTGGATCCGTAGCACCAACCAGCTCTCTAAAGCGACTAACAGCATCGCTACCCTCGATGGCCACCGCTATAACGGGTCCTGAAGACATAAAAGCCACCAAATCATTGTAAAAGGGGCGCTCCCGATGCACCGCGTAAAACTCTTGCGCTCGTGCCTGCGTGAGCTGCACCATGCGTAGACCGTCAATCCGCAGGCCACTCTTTTCAATCTTGGCTAAGATCGCGCCAATGTGATTATCACGCACTGCATTCGGCTTGATGATGCCTAGGGTGATTTCGCTTTTTGACTCAGAGGACGCTGACGTGGCGTCACCTCTCTGACAAGCCACTAACAACACGAAGGTGGCTACCAACACCAGCGTTGGAATGAAATTTCTTGTGCTCATGAATTATCTCCTTACCGTAATCTCTTCTGGCTCGAAAAAGTAACCTATTTCAAAGTTTGCGGTCTCTTCGGCATCGGATCCATGCACAGCATTGGCGTCAATTGTCTTTGCGAAATCGCCTCTGATGGTGCCTTTTTCTGCTTTTGAGGGGTCTGTAGCGCCCATCAAGTCGCGGTTTTTCAGAATGGCGTTTTCACCTTCCAACACCAAAATCAGCACAGGCCCGGAAACCATGAAATCGACCAAAGGTTTGAAGAAGGGACGCTCTTTATGGACCGCATAAAATCCTTCCGCGTCTGACTGTTTAAGCTGACGCATCTTTGCGCCCACCACTTTTAGACCTGCTTTTTCAAATCGCGAGATGATCTCTCCGATGTGGTTATTCCCTACTGCGTCTGGCTTTAAGATGGACAAAGTACGTTGTATTGGCATGGTTTACTCCTTAGTTAATGAAGTCGTAGATCGTAGCACGAAGACCAGAAACTTTCCACCGGCATTCTCCTCAAACCAGCAGCTTCCGCTAAAAGAAGAAACCGGCTCAGTGAGGGCTGACAGCGGGCTCAGTTTGTAACGAATTCGTAGCTTTAGCTACGGGTGAGGAGCAAGATGAGGAGGATGATCACCCCGGAGCCAGTCGGTTCCCTTTTTTTAGCGGGAACTGCTATCCTCAAACATACCGGCCGACACCTCAATGCCCAGGGACGAAGAAGCGCGAGGCGTGGGAGGACAATTATACCCTGGGCTAAGCAGAGATATCGATCGGTTCGCTTTTAGACCCGTCTTTATAACAGGTGATCACTTTACAATCCGAAATATTGCGTTCTTTAGAGCTAAAATTTATCCCCATTAAAATCAGGTCTTTTTGCTCTATAGCATATCTCTGCGCGTAATCTTTTTGCTCAATTTGCTCTAGAGCAACGGCAAAGTTTTTATTGAATTTAAGTTCAATTACATAATTGCAGTCTTGCGTTTCAACAACTAAATCCATCCGGCCGACGTTTGTTTGCAGTTCGGCTTGTACTTTCATCCCCATCATTTCCAGGATGACGAGGAAAACGACGTGGTAGGAGGCTTCGGATTCTTGTTTAAATAGGGTATTTGGGATCCGAGCAAATAGAGACCTCACGCTTTCAATGAACTGAGCGAATTCGCGTTGCTCGAGGTAGCGCTTGCAGCTTGAAGCGACGTGCTCGACTATCGTGATATTAAGCCCGGCGAATTCCTTCACAAGGGTTTGAAAAAAAGCTTCGTGTACCTCTTGGTTAGGAAAATTCAACTTGTAGCGCCTGCTAGCTGGGTCGTAATCCCGAATCGTCAGGTAGCCGCTCTGCCACATGAGAGGTATTAATTCGAGCCGCTCCAGATTATTGACATCTAAAGGACCTCCCTGCCACGCCACCATCCCTCCAAACTCCATGACGGAGCTGGGCTGCTTGCGAACTTGTTGGACGAGGAGCTTAGGAGTACCAGTTTCAAACCAGTAGTTTTGCACCGTCCAGTGCTTAAAAAACTCATGGTCGAGTGAGGATTGTAGACGAGCTTTGGAACTCGCGAGAACCGGTAGCCGTTGTACCAATCCTTCATTTCGGCCAAAACAGTCTCCTCAGTTGCTGCAGCTGCGTCTACGGAAAAGCGCTCCTGAACTATTTTTTTATATGATCGCCCAAAAAGTTCTGTAGGTCTGAGGTCGCATAGCCCAATAAGGTGGCATAATTTGGATCAATCGTGATGTCGTTTAAGTTATTAAAACCAGAAAAGAGAGATACCTTAGAAAATGTAGAACCCCCCGTAGCAAATACAAATCGCAATTGTTTATCGAGCGCCTTAAGCATCCCATAAAAATCTTTAAGCAAACGTTGATTTTCCTGAGCTACGTCGATTTGCTCAAGGTTGTCGACTAAGGGCTTGTCGTACTCGTCGATCAAGACAACAACAGGGCCCAAACTAGCAAGTTCGGTCACAAGATTAAGCAACCCTTCTTCTATAATTGGGCATTCAATGGATTTGTTATAGGATGAAGCGATGTCTTTTAAAATTTTTGTTAAGACAAACACCAACTTTTCAGGGCTCCGAGCAGGGATTTTTGCAAAATCGAGGTAGATAACGGGGTGCTTTTTCCAATCGTAGTCTGTATATATATGTGGCAATCCTTAAAAAGAGCCTTATTACCTTTAAAAATCTCCTCAAGCGTACTTAAAAGAAGCGATTTACCGAATCTTCGTGGACGCGATAGAAAATAGTATTTTCCTCTGGTAATCAGCTCGTAAATTATGTCTGTTTTGTCAACGTAGACATAATTCTGCTCAATAATGTTCTCGATAGATGAGATTCCTATCGGCAAATTTTTCATCTGGTTTAGCCTGCCCCTTCTTGGTATGTTACGTTGTTTGCATTCGGAACTACGGCCCCCTCATCTTAGCAAAATCGATTCTAATAAATCGAGACTTTTGGGACTTTCAATTGTGCCCGACTTAAAAGCCTAGAGTATCCCCTTGAGAATATCGCGACTTTAGGGTAAAACAGTACAGCCAGCACCTGAGCCAAACGAGCGTAAAAATGAAGCTTCCTTTTTCCTGG
Source organism: uncultured bacterium (assembly GCA_964445105.1). Lineage (GTDB taxonomy): Bacteria > Chlamydiota > Chlamydiia > Chlamydiales > JAJFMA01 > CAWBNS01. The sequence goes on from CAYUJS010000019.1 coordinate 27,855, forward strand.
ATCAAAGAGCGTATCTCCTTAAGACAGAACTCCGCCGAGATCGCTAAAATATTGACCTCGGCCGGCTTAGAAGTAGAGAGTATAGATCTGCAACGTCCACGTTTTTCCGGTGTCGTGGTCGCTAAAGTCCTGGAGACGCAGCCTCATCCCAATGCCGACAAATTACAGCTCGCTACCGTGACCGATGGGACTGAGACGATTGATCTCGTGTGCGGCGCTCCCAACTGCCGCCCGGGGCTAGTAACCGCCTTAGCCAAAATCGGTGCTGTTCTGCCAGACGGTGAAGGTACCTTTAAAGTAAAAAAAGCCTCCGTGCGCGGCGCGGAATCACACGGTATGCTCTGCTCGCCAAAAGAGCTAGAATGGGGCGAAGATCACGACGGTATCATCGAACTTCCCGAAGGCACGCCATTAGGAACCGATCTTGCCACTCAGCATACGGAAGAGATCTTCGACATCAGCCTGACGCCTAACCTCAATCATTGTGCTAGCCTGCAGGGCGTACTGAGAGAGCTTTCGGCCTTCCTAGAACTACCCTATGCTTTACCTCAATCCGTTGTGAGGGAAGAAACCTCACGGACCGTGCAAAAAGTAGTGAACGTGGAGGTGCTCGATTTTGAACGCTGCCCGCGCTACGCCTGTCGCTTGATCGAAGGGGTTGTAGTGGGGCCTTCCCCAGACTGGCTGCGCAAGAGGGTGGAGCAGTGCGGCATTCGCAGCGTCAATAATGTCGTAGACGCGACCAACTACGCGCTGCTTGAGCTTGGCCATCCGTTGCATGCTTTTGATTTCGATACTCTATCTGGGGCCAAGCTGTGCATACGCACAGCTAACCCCGGTGAAATCCTCTTGACTCTTGATGGAAAAGAACGACAACTGCAAGCCGGCATGCTCCTCATTTGCGACCAAGACAAACCTGTCGCCATTGCAGGGATCATGGGAGGCGCCAACTCAGAGGTGTCCACCGCCACAACAAACATATTGATAGAATCCGCTTACTTCGCGCCGGCCCATATCCGACGCACCAGCAAAGCCCTTGGCCTCAGCTCGGAGGCATCTAAACGTTTTGAGAGGGGCGCTGACCCCGCTGGGCTGCTAGCTGCGCTGGAGCGCGTGACAGGACTAATCCAAGAAATTGCAGGTGGACGTGTCCTTAAGGACATGTACGACCTAAAACAAAACGAATTCAAGCCACGCCAAGTAGCTTGCCGTCTCACCAAAACCAACTCGCTCATCGGCCACCATTTTGGCGTGAGCGAAGTGGAAAATCTTTTCAAACGCCTTGGTTTTCACTACGTTTGGGACGGAAAAGACACATTTCACGTTACTATACCCAGCTATCGAGTAGACATCTCTATCGAAGAGGATTTGATTGAAGAGATTGCTCGTTTATACGGGTATAACAGTATAGAGAAGCGCAAACCCTACTATCAAACCTCCACATTGCCGCACTCTCCGGTCTATCTGCTAGAGCAAGAGGTACGTGCACGAATGATCGCGGAGGGCTTGCAGGAGTTTCTTACTTGTGATTTGATTGGCCCCTCTATCCTAGAGATCGTAAAAGACGACAGTATGCCCCCAGAGGCACGTATCAGCGTGCTCAATCCAGTCTCTATCGAGCAATCTGTGCTGCGGCAATCTCTTCTTCCTGGCCTACTACAAACAGTCAAAAGCAATTACACCCATAAAAATTCCAATATAGCCGCTTTTGAAGTAGGGCGCGTGCATTTCCGCCAAGGCAGCCAGTTTAAAGAGCAATCAGTGGTAAGTATCGTTGTGACGGGACTGCACAGGCCTTACCACTTCGAACCTAAGCCCAAAGAGTTTGATTTCTTCGATCTGAAAGGCATCGTTGAAAACCTCCTAGACGCGCTGCGCATCCCTCCCTATGTAGTCGAGCGAAGCCAGCTAGCGATCTTTCATCCCGGTCGCCAAGCGCAGGTCGAGATCAATGGTTTAAAAATTGGTACGCTAGGCGAGATTCACCCCGACCTTCAAAAACGCCTCGACATTCCTCAGCGTATCTACTTTGCCGAGTTCAACCTGCATGACCTCTTCTCCGTGCGGCAGCCTGAATCGCGCATGGCAGCGTTACCGCAGTACCCTGCCTCAGACCGCGACTGGACCGTCACAGTGCCGAATAACATATCAGTGCAAGAGATGCTGGCAACCGTTGCTAACGCGCGCTCAACCATCTTAGAACGAATCTCTGTGCGCGACGTCTATGAGCACGAACGCTTGGGAGAAACCCGCAACATCACCCTGCGCTTCGAATACCGTGATGCAAATAAAACTCTCGCACAGGAAAAGGTCGATCGCGAACACGAACGCATCACCAAGCATGTGCTACAAAAGTTACCGCCAATCCGTCAACCAGAGGTGTCATCATGAAAATAATAAATAGCCTAGTCCTCTTTTCAATCTGCGTTAGCGTCACCTCCTGCTACCGCGATCGCTGCAGAGATGAGGTTGTGTGCGAAACGTATGTACATCGTTATGGGCTAGCCATCCCAGCAAGCGAATGGTCCGAGCAGGGTAAAACCGGCCAAGTGGTAACTACCCTCAAAGACGGTATCACCGTCAAAAAAAATTACGCCAAAGGACAGCTAGAGGGCGAAACAACCTACTCCTTGCCGCATCGCGAAACCGTCGCCAGGTCTGAAACTTATGCAAATGGAAGGCTTGTACGCGAGGAGGAATTTTTCCCTTCTGGACTGACTCGCTCTCAGACTGACCACGAACAAAGCACCAAACGCCACTACTACAACCAAGGAGCCTTACGCTGCGTCGAAAACACCTCCGGCGCCAATCTCATCCGAGGCAAATACTATGACCTCAACGAAAATGTAGAGTCTAGCGTAGACAATGGCGAAGGCAAAATTACGCTTCGCGATGATTACGGCCAACTCATCGCCGTTTGCGCCGTCGTTGATGGGGTCGTAGTCGAAAAAACTACCTTTCACCCCAATGGCATGCCCCACGTCATCGAACCGTACAAAAACGGCGAAGTGCACGGCATCCGGAAGACCTTTCTTCCTGGTGGCGAACCGCTCACCGTCGAACAGTGGCAGCACGGCGTCCCCAACGGGATAACTGTCATTTATGAACAGGGCGAGAAAGCGGCTGAAGTACCATACATCAATGGCAAAAAAAATGGCCTAGAGTGCCGCTTTGTCAACGAAGTAATAGTCGTCGAAGAGATCAAATGGCAAGATAACATGCGCCATGGTCCCTCCACACGTTACATTGAAGGCAAAGCGTTCACGGACTGGTACCTAAATGATAACAAAGTCTCCAAAGGCTATTACGATCAGCGTGTAGGGCCAGCTCGCTGATTCACTGAAAAGCCCGCAAAAGCACAGATTAAACGGCAGCTAGGCCTAGGCCAGCTGCCGTTATTTACTTAAAGCCCCGCCACGTTTTTTCCCTCCGCTAAAGTGCCCCCACAACTTTGTAAGCTAGGGCGCCAACCCCGAAACTAACAACCGTCTGGCAACCCTCGCGCGTCCTTAGCAACCAAAATAAAAATTTACACAACAGACTTTTAGCCAGGCTAGTGAGGCTCGAATTACACCTTTCAATTCATTAAGGTGACCTTGTTTGATAGTTAACTTCTGAAAAACTACAGAAGAACCATGCTTGCTTTTTAAGACAAGTAGCATTATAATATAGCTTCGTGTTAGGTGAGGATATATGTCAGTAATTTCTAATGATCACAGCCCTCTGATCAAAGTAGCTAGCAGCGCGCTACCTTCTGTAGTAATTTTTGCTCGTCCTTTGGTCGAATTTTCTTCTTTTTTTCTTCCAGAAGTGAATGTGCTGAGCCATTTTCGGGCAGAGACCCGCCGCTGGATCGTCGGCGGAGCTCTCCTCTTGATCGCGCTGGCTCTCCTAAAAATCTTACAAAAAACGCGCAAGCTAGTTATTAAAAATAACGCAGCGACTCACGACCCTAGTACTACCGCGCCTCTCTCCCACTCAGCTCTGTCCAAGACAAGCTCGCCATTGGAAATGAGCGCCAATCCTAAAAAAAGTCTGGTTTTGCAGGGCTCAGGGGATTCTGTCCGCATAAGCTTCAAAGAGTCCCTTGAAGCAAAACTAGAGGCGCAAAAAACAAAAAAAACTATGCGCGCGCGCGCCCATGGTGGAGTCTGTAACGAGGAAATCGTTGAAGGAAAAAATAGCACGCTAAACATCTGTTATATTGCTTCAGCACTTCAACTCTTGCGCGTTGGCTACCCCGAGCTAATTGAGAGGAATGGGGCCGAAAGCTCTGCGAAAGCGCTCCTGCCGATCTTGCGAACCATGCAGCAAGAAGGGTGCACCGTCACCAAAGAAGCTATTTTAGACCTGGCCACAACGCTTTTTAATGAAAGTCTGAGCCCTGCCCCACCTCGCCAACAAGGGTGCGCCATGGAATTGGTACAAAATCTTCTCCAGGAATTGCAAGCGCCTCTATTTGGTGTAAGTAAAGAGAAGCACTACGGAGACATCTTCGTCGACAGGTCTTCGCCTGTTGACCGTATGGCGGCATTAATCCTTCCTGTCCAAGGTGAGAAGCATCCAGCAGCTTGCCTGCGCGAGGCACTTACCCTATGGTCAAATGACACTTTCTCCGAATTACAGGAACAAGTAGAGGGAAAGGCTATTCTTAAATTCGCTACCCTGCCAGAGATCTTAGTAATTACTTTACAAAGATTCACTACGCAGCCACCTGTTATCCTGACCTCGGAAGCCTCGAGCTCGTCTTCCTCCTCCAGGTGGGATGACGACCTGACCGCCGAAGAGTGGGCTGCGATTGCGAAGGACAACCGCATGCTCGAAGGGAACGCGACCAAACTAACTCACCCTGTCGACATGCCGGACCTATGGAAGGTCCCTGCAGAGCTGCTTGTGGATGCCGAGCCAGAAGAATCTCTGCCTGAATTTCAGCTCCTTGGTTTCATCTATCACGAGGGTGCTACGCGAGCCAGCGGCCACTACTACTCCTACACCAGAGATAACGACGTTTGGTACCAGAACAACGACGACAAAATACAAGCCGTCACTACCGACGAGCTCGAAGCAAAATACCAAACAGACAAAAATCAAAGTGTGATCTACCTCTATAGGCGTGTGCCTGCGACAAGTCTGGCCGCCACGGAAGCGATAGCAAGGCGCCCAGCCAAGGCTTAAGGCAAGATCTCAGATCTACAAAGAGCTTTTTACGAGAGAACCCCTCCATTAGGGTCGCAGCCATCTCAAATTACATCGAAATTTAAAAATGACCGGTACAAAAAATAACCGTTAAGGCTTTGAACCTATTTGTACAACGCACTCGTCTCTATCCCAAAATAGCTCGGGGTCTGTTCCTTGCTGGAAATCATGCGCGACAAATCGTCCAAGACCGCAAACCTGTAAATCATAAAATAAACCGTAGCCATATTTGGCAATCGCCCAAGAATTGGCCCGCACCACGGATAATTCGTATTAAGTCAGGATCTCTTTCGCTCGCTCGTAAGAGCTCATTGCCAAAATATCAGTCGTCTCCATCCGAATGCCAAATTCTGCCTCAATGGCAGCCGCGAGCTACATACCCCACCCTTTAGCATACTGCAGCACCTGAAAATCTACCCTGTCCGCTAAGCCGAGGCTCCGCACAAACACGCTTTGCAATTTTTCTTCGATTACCAACTTCGCCATGCCTGAGTTCTACCCTAACAAACTGTGTTTACCAAGCGCGGGAAATGAACGACAACGGATAACCGTATGAGAATTGAAATAGACAATAAATTAAAAATTTGTTAATCGGAAAAATAAAGTCTAAATTTTGACAGCACACCTGCGCAACGGGAGGAGAAACGAAATGAGTGACCTAGTCCTCAGCTATGGATTTCAATCAGCGTTGTGGGCGCTCCTTGCAGGATTCGCCCTCTACGTAGCATACCTCATCGTACGCCTTAGAGCCAGAGAACGGCGCCTAGGGCTGGTCGATAGCATCGAAGAGCTCGTAATCAAACAAAAACAGTGCGCAGAAACGGCTATCATCCTCCATCAAGAGGTGCGCGACCTAGAGGAGCGGAAATCCGAACGCGATGGCTACATCATCGACGTCGAGCAACTGCGATTAGAAATTGCCGAGCAGCAACTGCAGGTCGATCGCCTTTGCCAAGAAAAAAACCAGCTCGCTCACGTGCACAGTGACATAGAAAGCAGCAGAGAGGTACTCGGCGAACTTGCAGAACGCATCGCGATACATCAACACTTGGTAGAGCAAAACCACGAATTGAGAAAAGAAAGGGATCGGCTACAGCAGGAAACCCTTCAGCTCCGACACGACCATAAGCGCCTAAGCGATCAAATGGAGGACGCTACTGTCAAGAATACAACCATTATTCGCGATTTCGACAAAAACAGAAAAACTCTGCAAGATCTCCAAACAGAGCATGACCGGCTTCGCAGAGCTATCAACACTATCAATACACAACGCAGCCGTCAAGATACCCAACTTAAAGATACCAGTGAAGCGCTCATCGTCCTCACAAAGCAGGTCGAGAGCCGTAAAAAACAGATCGCCGAGGCCCAAGAAGAATTCGATGCGGTCCGCAGTTCACTAGAGAAACTGCGCGAGGAGTGTGACCTCCACGCCGGCTATCAAGAGCGCATGGTTAATCAGTGGAAACAGCTGGAAGATAAGTACAAAGAAACACTAAGCACCAACCTGCAAAACTCCCAAAGCTGGGAAGATCGATGGAAGCGCCTGCAAGAGCGTACCAAAGCCAGCCTAGGCACCATGAGCTAGCCCAGGGCGTACCTTGAATATGCAAAGTTCTGAGGGGCTGAGTGCTCTTGTCGAGGAGTACTTCCCGATGAGCTATTATCGGGCGCCTTGTTCATTTTCCTCAATCGCCGAAAAGATCAGATGAAAGTGCTTTTTTGGAACCAGGATGGGTTGGTCATCTGGTTTAAGTGGCTCGAAAAGGGCACGTTCGTGTGGAAATGGGGCGGTGAGGACCGGCTCGATCGAAAGGCATTTTTCATGTTACTTGAAGGGATCGTCCCCAAAAAAATTCAAGTGCGCCACAAGGTGATTTGAGGCTACTTTTTTTGAAAAATCTCTTGATTTTTTAGTAAACTTTCAGCTAAAATCATACTGATAATAGCACCTAAAGCGGTTACATCGGATTTTATAGATAGAGAGCTTCAACTCCTCGAAGGCATCGCCGCTCGTAATCAAGTAATTGCCCGTTTTGAGCAAATAGCTATCCATTTGGAGAAAAAAATATCCTCCTAGGTGAGCCAAATCGAGCGCTAGCAAGAACTTGTGAAAGTACCTTGCAATACGCCCAAAGAGTGCGCAAAACGACCGTCTTCAGACGCCACGCATTGGTAGAAAATCGGTTGCCAAGCAGGCCAAAAGTATTTTTTTCATCGTCGCTTGTATTTTTTAGGTATGGTGGCGCACTGTATCGTTCTCCTGGTTTTTTTACAGCAGGATGAAGAACGCCGGCATTCCTGCGCAGGTGGGTAGATTAGACGCTTACCGATCTAGTCGTTCCAGGACTTTCGATCACTTTTTTCCGCCCTTAGGCCTAGAGAACCCCCCTCAGCTGTCTTTTCGCCCCTAGGCAAAAAAACGTGAAGCTTTGGGGCTGTCAAAATCGACATTTTACTACGAGCCAGTTAGAGAGTCTG
>CAYUJS010000020.1:0-14938 GCA_964445105.1 uncultured bacterium
AGCCCAAATGTTGCTTTAGCCAATCTTTCGGCATTTCCAGTGGAGAGTATCCCAAGCTTATTGTGGCTTGCAAAAACACAAATTTACGCAATAAAGTGTTTGGCTCGTTTTTAATGCATTCTAACGCTTTATCTAAAGCCTTTAGCCCGTCGTAAATATATTCAAGAGCTTCTTTATCCGTTAATTTGGCAGCACCTTGCGAGTACTGTTTTAGGCGAAGCATGTGAAAAGAAGAGATCTCGAACCAACTATCGTAGTCTATAGAGAGACAGACGGGCAAACGACACGAATTTTCCAAACACTCTAGACCCCTTCTCCAGTAGTCAAAGGCTATCTCATAATTTCTTTCTGCATAACAGGTTGCAGAAAGATTGAGAAATTTTCGACCGATCTTTAGTGATTCACTCTTAAATGTAAGGACAGCTGTTGCAAATTGTAACGGGGGCACCGAGGGTGGAGCCCACCGAGGTAGTGAATCGGGCCATGGCGGGACAACATCAGGCACACGGTCTAAGCAAGGGGGCTGCGACAGGTCACTGTCCATCCAAGGCACCACCAAACGGTCCCAGCAAATATGTTTGATCCGTGCTTCAGCTTTCTCAATCTCTTGTAAAAGGTTGCGCTCGGGTGGCGCGTTTGAGAGTGGCGCTGCGCTTGATGATGATCCGCCGTATGCTGCAATTGGCTCTATGGCAAACTCTCACTGGTTTGGGTAATGTAGTAAAAGGTATAACTTTTTAGAAGCGGTAGTGCTAGCGAAAAAGCATTGCGATCAAAACATGAGTGGCCTTTCAGCCTCGCTATAAGCGATCAATAAAAGACTTCTTTCAAACAAAGGCCATGGGCCGGGGCTGTGATGCCCGCTTTAGGGCGCGACTGTGACTGTAGGATTTCAGGGATGGAACCTGCTTCTAGCTTACCCAAGCCTACGTCGACGAGTGTGCCCACGATATTACGGACCATTTTGTACAGGAAATGGTTGCCTTCCACAGTGATCTGTAATAGCCCTTCTGGTAGAACAGTCAACCTGATATCGGATACACGACGAATGTGAGATTCGTACATCATATTTTTGCGGACGTTGCAGAAGGCCTGAAAATTCCGTTCTCCGATTAGTGAAGCGGCCGCTCCCCTCATCGCGAGTAGGTCGAGAGGTTTTGCAACGTGCCAGGAGTACAGACGGCCTTGCGGTAGCTGTACAGGCGTGTTGCAGATAGTATACTCGTATTTTTTGCCTGTCGTATCCAGTGTGGCATGAAAGTGGTCGGATGCAAATCCCGAGCTGAGAATTCGCATACTTTTTGGTAAGAGGCTATTACAGGAGTATTCTAGGATGTCTAAATCGCAGTTTCGGTCGGTTATGAAATTGACGACTTGCCCCTCGGCGTGCACGCCTAAATCGGTCCGGCTAGCCGCTTGGAGGGTTACGGGATGGCGTAGAACCTGCTCAAGCACAGCCGTCAACGTAGATTCAATACTTGGACCAGCCAATGTTTTTTGCCAGCCATAGTAGTCGGTACCGTCGTAAGCAATTTTGAGTTTGAGATTAGGCATGCTTAGGGTAGGTTTGTACGAACAACTGGATCCCCTCCATGAACCGTTGCGTTGCCAAAAGAATCAATATCATACCGATAAGACGTTCCATGGCTCGCAGGCCATTTCTTCCCACAATCCCGTACACTTGAGGCGAAAAAACTAAGATCAAGGTAGCGGGCACCCAGGCTATGAAAATGCCAAGCGGCAGTACGTAGAGGGTGGGATCGATGTGAGTGTAAAGCAGAATCGTTCCCAAAATGGCTGGACCTGAGATTAGAGGTATGGCTAGCGGTACTAAAAAAGGATTTTCTTCAGCTGTGAGGCGCATGCGTAGGCTATTTGCGTTTGGAAACAGGATGCCCAGCGAAATGCCGAATAAAATAATTGCCGAGACCAGTCTTACAGTTGTCTCGGACATGCCCAAGATGTCGAGGAATCGTTCTCCGAGATAGCAGAAGAAAAGCATCAGCGTCAAGGCGAATACCATCTCTCTCAGTATGATGCGGCGCTGTTGGCCAGGCTTATGTTTTTCCAGTACTTGCAGGAAAGAAATCACGTTCCCCAAAGGGTCCATAATTAAGAAGATCAAAATCGTTATCGCTACTAAGTCCATACTATCCGCCCGTCAACATTGTAAGGTATATACCCATGCCTGCAATCATGAGCTCTGTTCCAAGCATCATCAGCACGATGCCCATGATCTGCTCTAGGATGACCAGACCGCGCTTGCCAAAGATGCGTAGGAGGTAAGGGCCGCTTACCATGACGGCCAAAACCCCAGTAAAAGCCACCGAAAGGGCGCCTAGCATTATGATCGTGGGGGTAATTTTGGAGAAAATCATAATGGCGGTCAAGGTCCCTGGGCCGGCAACTAGAGGAGTCGCTATGGGTACGAAATAGGGTTCGCGATCAAGCGAGATGCTCCCTCCCTGTTCTTCGGATTTTGGAAAGATCAGCGTTAGCCCTACAAACAAAAGCAGGAAACCGCCCGCAATGCGAAGGGTATAACCCGCAATGCCGAGAAAACCCAATAAACTTTCTCCAACAAACTGGAATACTAATGCAAGCGCCAACGCAAATAGGCTTTCTCGAATCACGATCCAGCGTTGGCGCGCAAAATCATATTCCTTAATCAGCGCCAAAATTGCAGGCAAATTTCCAATCGGATTAAGAATAATGAACAGGGCCAGGGCAATGCTAAATAGATCTGGTTGCTCAGCTTGCATAACGTCCTAAGGCATCAATCAATACAGCCGCAGACTATAGCCATTTACGGGAATCGGGGCAAGAAAACACGCTTTTGCGCCTCAAGCTGTCCTTGCGTATGTCTTTGACGGCTTGGCACAGAAATTGCGCTTTGGTGTTGGTGGGACAGCTCTTCAAGAGATCTGCTTGGTCTAAAAATAAAAATATTAATCGATAAAATCTCCTGAGCGGCTGTCCAAAAAACAGAGGGTATATTATGAAAAAAAAGGTTTTCTCTCTACTTTCTGCGCTGGTTCTTCTAGGGGGCGCTGCAGTTTGGCTGGTGGCGAGCGTTTATATCGCAACACAACAGCCGGAAGTGCGCGCTGCCATGGATATAGGTTCTGGGGCGACTAATTTGAAAGTTGCTAAGGTGGATCGGGCCACGAACAAGATCGTGCAGATCCTATTTGAGCGCTCTATTCCTGTGGCCTATCAAAAGCAGCTGGAGCAATCTGCCAGCGGCAGCTTTGACCGACAGGTTATGGATCAAGGCATAAAAGCGATTAAAGCACTTAAGGCCGACGCAGACGAATATGGTGTTAAAAAAGTGGTTGCCGTGGCCACAGCGGCTTTCAGGCAAGCCCAAAATAGCAAAGGCTTTGTGCAAGAGATCGCGCAGCAGACGGGGGTGGAGCTTAAAATTATCAGCCAAGATGAAGAGGGATTGATGGCTTTCCGGGCTGCGTTGGCGACAACTCCAGCCGATCCGGCGCGTACCGTGGTTTGGGATATAGGAGGCGGAAGCCTGCAAATGACCGCTCAAGACGACAAGGGGGTGCTGATCGTGGCCAAGGGGTCTACAGCTTCGGCCTCTTTCAAGAATTACATCATCGAGAAGATTGAGGGCCGGAGCTTGGCTTCTACCCAAAGCCCAAATCCTATGAGCGCTGCCCAGATGGGTAAAGCTATTCAGTACGCGGTCTTTTTAGCTAACTCTTCCATTACAGATAGGGTAAAGGATAAGTTAAAAGAAAAAGAAATAAATGTATTAGCAGTGGGCAACTTATTCAACCATGGTATACGCTCTTTTGTTTATCCTAGTTCTAAAGAAAGGACTCTTTCGAAGGCTCAGCTTTTGCAGACCGTGTACCAGAAAGAGGGCATGAGCGACGTTCAACTGGCAAGCGATTCATTCGCGGAAGTAGCCATCTCCAACCCTTTGCTCGTCATCGGTTTTATGGAAGCTTTGGGGATCGAGCAAGTCACAGTGCTCGATGTGAATAATGCAGACGGCGCGCTGACTTATCCGCCTTTTTGGCTGTCGCTAAACAGATAAAGCGGCTAATTCTGGGGCGGTTATCAGTCTCATTTCATTCCCCATTCACAGCAGAGGCTGCTGCCGGCTGTTGCTGAGCCGGTTTCTTTTTTTCAGCGGGGGCTGCTGGTAACTGTTGTCCTTGGCAAAATTAACATTTCCCTAAAACGGCCTATCCGTTACGATGTCCTTTCTTTAACAGCGAAGTCTGCAGGAGTTTAGGACATGAAAAAAGACATCCATCCAAAGTATCAAGAGGTATTGTGGACTGACACAGCGACCGGATTGAAATGGGTTTGCGGTTCTGCTCTATCGACGGAAGGTAGAGAGACGTACGAAGGCAAAGAATACCCCCTTGTCAAGGTACCCGTTTCTTCAGCCTCGCACCCTTTCTTCACAGGAAGCAAGCAGTTTGTTGATGCAGAAGGGCGTGTGGACAAGTTCCGCAAACGCTACGCTAAGGCCGCTCCTCAAGAGATAAAAGAGGAAGAAAAGGAAGAAGAGAAGCCTGTGCAAGTGGCTAAAGTAGCTAAAGAAAAAGTGGTTAAAGAGAAAGCTCCAGCAAAAAAGGCTGCACCGAAGAAGAAAGCAGAGCAAGCCTAGCCATCTATGGAAACTAAAGTTCGCGAGCTGGTGGCTCGATTAGCCATCGTCGAAGAGATGCTAGGTCGGCCAGATATTCTGGCCGACCAAAAAGCTTACCGTGCTCTAGCTCAAGAACATTCCTATTTGCGTGAAGTGGTCGAAGTGTGGGATCAGTTGCAAGATGCTCGTCAGCAGCTGGCAAATAACAAGCTTCACCTACGCACTGAACAAGATTCTGACTTTGTGCAGCTTCTCAATGAAGAGATCGCGCTCCTCGATACAGCTATTCCTACTCTGGAACATAAGCTAGAAAAGCTGCTCGTTCCTCCAGATCCAAACGACCACCGCAACACGATCATAGAAATACGCGCTGGTACGGGCGGGGATGAAGCGGCTATTTTCGTGGGCGATTGCGTGCGCATGTACCGTCTCTTCAGCGACCAAATGGGCTGGAAATCAGATCTGCTTTCCAGTACTGTCAGCGAAATGGGTGGGTACAAAGAGTATGTTATGGTGGTCTCTGGACAAAACGCCTACCGCTATCTGAAGCACGAAGCTGGTACGCATCGCGTGCAGCGCGTGCCCGAGACGGAAGCGCAAGGCCGCGTGCACACCTCTGCAGTTACTATTGCTGTGCTTATGGAACCCGATGAAGAAGAAGAGATTAACATCGACGAAAAGGACCTGCGGGTAGACACTTATCGTGCTTCCGGTGCGGGCGGTCAGCACATAAACACCACTGATAGCGCCGTACGCCTCACACACATCCCTACGGGCGTCGTTGTCTATTGTCAACAGGAACGCAGCCAGCACAAAAACAAAGAGAAAGCTATGCGCCTGCTAGCCGCTAAGCTTGCGCAAGCCCAAGAGGAAAAGCGTCACGCTGAAATCGCTTCCACGCGTGCCACCCAAGTAGGCTCTGGAGATCGCTCAGAGCGTATTCGTACCTACAACTTCCCGCAGAATCGCCTCACCGATCACCGCATCAATCTCACTCTCTACAACCTCGATCGAATTATGGAAGGGCACCTCGCACCAATCGCCGAGGCGCTTGTCTCTCATTACCATCAGATTGAGTTACAGTCATGATGGTTAGGATGCAGGGTTCAAGTTTTAGGGTTTATAAGCAGGGCATCGTTTCTTCACATTTTGCTAAATCCTTCTTTCAAGGTGGAGTTTTTAAATCTTGGATGTTTCCTGAATTTCAAATCCTGAGTTCCGACTCTTAGCCTATGAAAACTATTCGAGAGGTTATTGAAGGAGCGGCTAGTTACTTAGAGAAACTTGGCTTTGAGCGCAGCCGTCGTGAAGCGGAAGAGCTATTGAGCGATGCTTTGGGTATGTCTAGACTAGACCTTTATCTCATTTTTGACAAACCTCTGGAAGAGGCAGAACTGGAGCTTTGTCGCGATCGCCTCAAGCGGAGGGGTAAAGGTGAGCCGTTGGCTTACATCCACGGAGAGGTCGAGTTCTTCGGCTGTCGCCTAAAAGTCAACCGCTCTGTTCTGATTCCTCGGCCGGAGACGGAGCAACTTGTCGATCGCATCGCTAGCTATTTAGCGAAAAAAAATCTGGAAGAATGCGTACTTTGGGACCTCTGCTGCGGGTCTGGTTGCATGGGAATTGCCTTAAAAAAACGCTTTTCGCAGTTGCGCGTTATCCTATCTGATATTTCGCCTGCGGCGCTGGCTGTGGCAGAGCAGAACGCAGCCCTCAATGAGGTGGAGGTCGAATTTCGAGAAGGCGATCTGTTTATACCTTTTGCTGGTGAGCGCTGCCACTTGTTGACTTGCAATCCTCCTTACATCTCAGAATCTGAGTTCCCGTGCCTCCAGCGCGATGTTCGCGATTATGAGCCGCGCGGAGCCCTCGTCGGTGGATGCGACGGGTTGAGTATCTACAGAAAATTGGCAGATGGCCTCTCAAGCCATCTACATCAGGGTGGAAGGGCTTGGCTAGAGATCGGCGCATGCCAAGCTCTTCCCGTCAAAAACCTCTTTTCAGCAGGTCCATGGAAAAACCTCTGTGTCGACCGCGACTGGTCGGGCAGGGATCGGTTCTTTTCCCTTGAAACTGAATGAAATTTTGCGTATCCTGTCCTCCTGATTAATGAGTGGTGAGTAACGGTGTTAGGAGCTTTAACAGATAAGCTACGCGATGTCTTAGGGAAACTCGGGGGAGGAAAGAAGCTCACCGAGGAAAATATCTCTGAGGCTATGGGAGAGGTGCGTTTGGCCCTGCTTGAGGCAGACGTCAATTATGCTGTTACAAAGACTTTTATCAATCGCGTGAAAGAAAGAGCCCTTGGGGAAGCAGTTCTCAAGGCTGTCGCCCCGGGACAATTGTTCATCAAAATTGTGCACGATGAACTCGTGAAGCTGATGGGTGAGGAAGAAGCTAAGCTTGATTTAACGCGAAAGCCTTCTGTCATCTTGATGTGCGGTCTACAAGGCGCCGGAAAAACTACCCAGTGCGCTAAACTTGCCCTACTACTTAAGCGCCAGAACCTTGCTAAAAAGTCCCTACTGGCTGCTTGCGACCTGCAACGTCCCGCTGCTATTCAACAGCTCATTACCCTTGGCCAACAGGCTGATGTCCCCGTATTCCACATGGAAGGCGAAAAAAATGCTCTTAACGTCGCCAAAGCAGCCCTGAATAAGGCTCACAACGAGGGCTTTGATGTCCTTATCGTCGATACCGCTGGGCGCCTGCACATCGACGACGAGCTGATGCAACAGCTCGAGCAACTGGTGGCGTTTCTTCAGCCTTCCGAGGTCCTTTTCGTGGCTAACGCTACGCTTGGCCAAGATGCCGTGAACGTGGCTTCAGAGTTCAACAAGCGCATTCCGCTCACCGGCTCCATTCTCACGATGCTTGATGGCAACACCCGCGGCGGTGCAGCCATTTCTATTCGAGAAGTCACCGGCAAGCCCCTTAAGTTCGAAGGTATTGGCGAACGACTCACTGATCTACAGCTTTTTCATCCACGCTCGATGGCAGATCGCATCCTCGGCATGGGCGACACCATCAACTTGGTTAAACGAGCTCAAGAGCACTTTAGCCAAGAACAAGCTGCGGATGTGGAAGCCAAAATCCGCAAATCTACGCTCACCTATGAAGATTATCTGTCACAGATGCAATTTGTAAAAAAGATGGGATCCTTCAAAAGCCTGCTTAAAATGCTCCCTGGAGTCAGCAGCATGAAGGGAATAGATTTCGATGACCAAGAGTTTTATAAAATCGAGGCGATCATTCTTTCTATGACCAGAGACGAACGCGCAGAAAAATGCGAGCTCGTGCCCAGCCGTAGAAAAAGAATTGCACGTGGAAGCGGTACGACAGTGGACGATGTCAATAAGCTGGTGAAATCGTTCAAGCAAACGAAGCAATTCTTGAAGAATATGCCTCAAAAGAAACAATTAGAAAAAATGCTCGGAGGAGCCCAATGGCACTAAAAATTAGACTGCGCCGTCAAGGTCGCACCAACAGACCTTTTTACCGATTAGTTGTTGCTGACGGATCGTCGCGCAGAGATGGAAAATACCTAGAAGCAGTGGGCTGGTACGATCCACTACAAGCAGAAGGTTCTATGAACCTACAACTTAAGCCAGAGCGTATTGAACACTGGGTTAACCAAGGCGCGATCCTCAGCGAAAATGCTGTTCATCTCGTGGCTAAAGGCGCGCCCGACGTGCTCAAACGCCTAGAGGACAAAGTACAAGCTCACCGTAACAAAGAGCGCGAGCAGCGCAAGGCGCGCAAAGCTAAGGTAGAAGGCTAAACGTCTGTGCGGGTGCATATCCTGAGCCTTTTTCCTGGGTATTTCAGGGGCCCGCTAGACGAAAGCATTCTTAAACGCGCCCAGCAGCAAGGACTGGTCGACATCCAGCTCATCGATATTCGGGAATATTCCGAAGGGCGCCACCGGCAGGTGGATGATCGACCTTACGGCGGGGGGCCAGGTATGCTCCTTATGCCAGACCCTGTGACCAAAGCGCTCCGCGCTGCTAAAAGCGGTAGCTCGCAGGCCAAGGTGGTCTACCTCTCTCCTCAGGGAGGGCCGCTAACGGCGCGCAAAGCCAGAGAGCTAGCCCAAGTAGAGCACCTAATCCTGCTCTGCGGTCACTACGAAGGCATTGATCAGCGAGCTATAGACGCTGAGGTCGATGAGGAGATCAGCATCGGCGACTATGTGCTGACGAACGGCTGCTTACCAGCCATAGTGCTACTAGACGCTACGCTGAGGTTTGTGCCAGGTGTGCTCGGGCATCATGAGGCATCGGAGCAGGACTCGTTTGAACGCGAGCTACTTGATTGCCCGCACTATACCCGCCCCGAGCTGTTTGAGGGCAGGAAAGTGCCCGCGGTGTTGCAGGCCGGGGACCATGCGGCAATACGCCGCTGGAGGCTTGCAGAGGCTGTGGCAAAAACACAAAAAGTGCGCCCAGATCTATACCAACGCTACCTGTGGCGCTTAGAAGAAGGAGTAGATAAGGAGACCAAACGCCAAGCGCCCGTCCTGCACAGGGTTGTGCTTAGCGTAGAGAACCTCCGGCGCAGCAAGCGCTTTTACCGCGATTTTTTGAGATTGGAAATTTTGCGTGAAAGCCCCGATAGCGTCGTTTGTGCCCTACACGGTCTAGAACTACTCCTTCAAGAAGGAAAACCCCAGCCGCTGGGAATACAGTTAGAGCTAGCCCTAAAAGGGCAAAAACAGATAGGTGAGTTAGCCAAAAAGGTGACCGAGTCGGAACTAGGCAGTTTTGAGGCAGCCGACACCACAAATATCACCCATGTATGGCTCACCGATCCAGACGGGTACCGCTGGATGGTAAGACAGAGTTAATGAAGAAGGAGAGCTGAACATGAGCAGAACAAGATTGATCGAGAAGATCGAGCAACTACAACTTAAGAACACAATCCCTGAGTTTCGCGTGGGTGACACCATTCGCCTCCACACGCGTATTGTCGAAGGGGACAAAGAGCGAACACAGATGTTTCAAGGCACCGTCATTGCGCGTAAAGGCGTGGGATTGTCTGAGACTGTCTCTCTGCATCGCATCGCCTATGGCGAAGGCATGGAGCGCGTGTTTCTCATTAACAGCCCACGTATTTCAAAAGTTGAAGTGCTGAAGCACGGAAAAGTGCGCCGCAGTAAGCTATACTACCTGCGCGGCACTACAGGTAAGAAAGCTAAAGTCCAGTCACGTCTTGTCACTAAGGCGAAGAAAGGGCCAGCGACGCATACAGAGCAGTTCGTTGCACCGGAAGCAGAAGTAGTCACAGAATAGCAGCCGCACCTTCTGTGGTTACGGAGCTGACTGAGATCGAAAGTCGAGAGTACGCGCGTGGTTTCCGGTGTCTTGCAGGCATTGATGAAGCTGGGCGCGGCCCTCTTGCTGGCCCCCTTGTTGCTGCGGCTTGCATCATTCCTCAAGGGCGCCACCTCCAGGGAATGAATGATAGCAAGCGGCTGACACCGGCACAGCGCGGCAGACTCTACGAAAGCATCGCAGGCGATGAAACCATCATCTGGGCTGTCGGCCTCATTGACCACCAGACCATCGACCAAATTAATATTTACCAAGCCACTATCGCCGCTATGAAAATGGCGGTTGATGGCCTAAAAGCAGCTCCTGACCTACTTCTGGTTGATGGAATGAACCTTTCTCATCGTGATTTGCCGTCTCGAAAAATTATACATGGGGACTGCCTATCTCAGTCCATTGCTGCCGCTTCTATTCTCGCCAAAGTGACTCGCGATCGCATCATGCTTGAGCTGCACCAGTTGTGGCCCCAATATGGATTTGACCGACACAAAGGATACGGCACGCCAGCTCACCTCAAAGCCCTTAACGAGCATGGGCCCTGCCCCATTCACAGACGCAGTTTCCATCCTGTCGCCGCTGTAATAAAAGCCGTAGCAGGTTGATTCCGCGCTTTGCCTACCTGTCTCGCTGTTATCTATGCTCTCTGGTTAAGAGGCTAGATATACGCTTTTGTTCTAATTTTCCGTGCCTTGCCCTCTCTGCGACTAGCGCAGGTAGCGCCTACAAAGCGGGCAGTGCCTAGACTTTAAAAAGGATTGTTACGGATCTTTCTTCTCTTCAAGCGCCACACGTTGGCTGCGGCGGTTTTTAGCAAAAAGTCGACCCTAGCACCTGCTGAACTTTTCAGCAAGAATCAGCCCAAGCAGCCAGCTGCAGCCCGCAACGCAGAGACATTGTACTGTAGCCGTCGAATCAGAGAAAAAGGAGATACTTCCGAGTATCGACTACGACAGATTGTTAAGGAAGCTTAACGCATGTGTCGGGCCAATCCTTAAAAAAATATTAAATCGGATGAAAAGATATACAGATGAAAGCCTTAATGAAATTGCAGCAGCGAGTCAGAGGAATGTATAAGGCTTGCGGGAAGATTCAAGAAAGAAGGATTTTCGGATGAGCAAATCCGTTGATAGCGTGGCAAAGGTACCGGCTTATCGGGAGGTAATTGAGCTGCATGAGAGGCAAGTTATGAGGATCGCCTAGTCGGTTACTGACGGAGATCCTCAAGTCAGGGCTTTTCTAAAGCGCCGCCCATTTTTATCCGACTACTGCCAAAGAATGGTGAGGGGGCTTTTTATGGAAAATAGATACGGGATCCTCAAAAAACAATAAAAGAACGTTTGAAGCCTTTTGTTAAAGAGGCCTTCGCCCGCTCTTTGCAGCGGCCGCTTCAGTGAGGTCTAGCTTTATAAATCTATTCAGCTGGCTATGGCCTTGGTGTGCAAGCAGGCCCAACGCCTTCCTTCTGGGATCCAAAAAAGCGGTCATCTCATCAAGTTGTAGAGACCAATCTGTAGCCCCCATCGGGGGCAAACCACGGCACTTGCGGCTACTGCATCATTGAAGGCTAAGGCAGATACCAAAGGCCAAACAGCAACCTATCGTCGCGTGGCTGGCGGTTTTTAAGAGCAGTGCTGGGCGCCCAGGCTTCGTCTAGGAGGTAGCCATAGGTAAAGATCGCGCCTGCGTTGGTTTCCCAGATAGTGAATTCATTCTGACCTACGCTGTAGTAGTTGTGCGGCACCCAGCGCCTGAGGATGGGGATGCTGATCTTTCCATCTGTTCCCAGGTATTTTGCGCCGAGGAAGTTATGCACAGTTCCTGTGGAGTCTTTTGGATACCAAATGGAATCAAAATCGCTTAAGGTAAGCTCATTAGGCCCGTAAATCATAATTCCCGGAAAAGGGTCTAGCCAGGTGAGGTAGTCGTTAAAGCGGTAGTGGTTTTTTACAGGGTAGACGTAGCCTATGCCTGTAGACCAGGACATGCCCATGGGGTTGGATCCAAGCATGTAATTAGCATCGGCTACAGCGGCGTCCAGATATCTTTGGTCCTTGGTGACATGGTAGGCCAAGAGCAAAAAGACTGCGGGATTAGTCATTGCGTTTGCTCCCCAGGCTAGACCGCTATTTTTGGCAGGATCCCAAGAAATTCGGTAGGGATTTGAGGTGCTAAATTTTAAATAGCCGTCGGCCACATTCGTAAAAATTTTGGACCAGGCGTTTGTTACAGCCTCTCCTAACTCTGTCTTTAGGGTGCTGTTGAGGAAGAGGGGCGCCATTAACCAGTGGATAAAGTCGCGGTTTGTATAGGGCCAAGTGCCGGGCAAAAGAACCGTTTTCTGATAAGTAAGGTTACCTGCTATCACAGTCTGTGGGACTGCATTGGTAGCGGTCTGCATTTGTGTGAGCAGTGCGGTCAGGCCGGCTAGATAAGTTTTATCGTTGGTCAACAAATACATTTGCATTTGCGCCCCCGCCTGAAATGGGGCGTTAAAATTTTCGTCCTCGGTGTAGCTCATTGTGTAGGATGTGCCCACCCCCCGATTGGTCTTGGCTTGCATCACGTAGTTATTCAGTTTATTGGCAGGATTGACTCCGTAAGCATAGGCTTTTTCGGCTAATGTTTGCCATTGGGCGGCCTTGGCAGCGCTGAAAGGCTTCACCAGGCGTGCAAACTGTGCTGTAGCGGCTGCGAAGGCTAGCGATCCTTGCCGACCCCGCTCGCCGTAGGAATAGGGGTGGGCCGCGTCGTCGGGCGCAGGGTGCGTGTCAGACATGAGGCGCGATGAGACGCCCCCATTTTGATCCATACTATTTTTCCAAACGATTAGTCCCCATTCGGCTTCATTGAGCAGGTCGGGAATGCCATCCCCAGATTCAGGGATATTCAACTGATTATCGGAGAAATTTTGCGGCTTTAGCTCGTATAGATAGAGTAAAGCCATCAAATTATTATAGTGAAATAGACGCTTTTGGTAGTCGCCCGCGTCGTACCAACCACCGGTGCCGTCTTGGTGCACTTTACTTTTATCAAGACTACCGCCGGAGATATCAAAGTCTGCAATTTCCGACCATATGGTGGGTTTAGTGTAGGGCGTCACACTTTTGCGCAGGTCCCTTGGAACCACTTCAACGATGTCGTTTTCGTAAACAGGGCCCTTGTGGTAAGCGGGCCGTGTCCAGTTGGAGTAAGGTTTATCGACGGAGTGACCGCTTCGTTGCAGATACAGGCTCCTAACCATAGTGTAGAAGGGCTCGCCGTAGGTGTCTTTGCCTACATGGAAGGACCATGAACGGCCCACACCCGGCACCGAGAGGAAGTAGTCGCCCGCTGTAGTTAAAGTAGAAAGGTCCATTTCATATAGCATCTCGCCTGACTGGGCACTTGCTCCTTTAGCTGCGATCGTACCAGAAAGCGCCTCCGCGCCAGAATTTACATCGATTACACGAAAGCTTTTCGCTGCCGAAAAGTCCACGGGGCCCAGATCCCATAAATAACCCCCCAGATAAGCGTACTTGGCTCCTGAAGGGAGGTAGCCCATTTGGTTCACCTTGATGGAACGAGAAACGGTACGTAGCTCATCATAGGTGAAGGTGACTGCTTTGCCGTCGCCGGTAGTGATTGTGTAAGCATCTCCATCCTTCATCGGAAAGGGGAATTGCAAGTACGCATAGACGGCGAAGGTAGAGTAGGGAGAATTACCACCTGCCCAATCCGCTTTCCCAAGTGACGTAATCATGTGAGTGACCTGAAGAGGGGTTTGCGCTTGTGCATAGTCTTTATCATCGGTACTTGAAATGGTAAAAAACGCAGGTGTGGCCAACTGGCGCTCGCCGGTATTTTCGCGTGCTTGGACATAGTACTTATTCACCGGTGCCAAAATGTTGGTTTTCATAGAACCATAGTCTGGCTTGGCGTTAGGTGAGATCGTGGACAACCATTTTTGCTGAGCGGCAGCTAAGTTAATTCCTTTGTAGGCGGGATCGGTATTCATGAGCTTTTGGATCTGTGCCGTAAGGTCGGCCGTCTGGTCAATTGCCACGATGGCCCATTGGTTAGAGAGTAGAAGAAGCTGATGAATGCCGTTGTACTGCGGTAGGGTAATAGGATACATCCCTTGTTTATCGGCCGGAATACCGTCGTAGCCAGTCGCAGGCACGAAAGTATCTGCGGTGGACGGGAGCGCAGCGGGGGTAGGGCTGGTTGTTGTCGGCGATGTGCGGTAGTAGGCGAAGGCCAAGGTAATAGGCGTGCCTTTAGGTGGGATAACCTTGAACTTAACGTAAAACTGGCCCGTGGCGTAGTCAAACCGGCCTGTGCCGTCGCCCATCAGCGCACCTGCTCCACTATCGGCTACGCTTTGGCTTCCCGCCTGGATTTTTACAGAACCCACTACGTAGCTCCTCGTCTGTAAGTCCGTTTCATGCAGATACAAAAAATCTTGAATTTCTGCGGAGACGCCGCCAGCATTTATAATTTTCACCGTGGAGGCTTTGGTAGGTACATTGGTCGCCGATAGCTGTAAAAACATACAAAATATAAAAAATAAATAAATTTTATTAATTAAATTTGCCATAGATACATTTTTTTAATTAGACTAACTAAATATTATTAAAATATGTATTTTTTTGTCAATTTTCGGTTAATTAATTAGTAATGGTTTGTTTAATGTAGAATCTGGTCTAGATCCACGGTTTCGGTCTGAACTTTGCTACCTTGGAAAAAGAGAAAATCTTGATGGCTTTTGGAGATATGTACATCGCTTTACGAGCAGGGGATTTCGAAACGTTCTTAGTGCACTTGACCACCGTACAGGAGCTTATTAAAGTGAGGGCGAGATTACGTGAAGAAGCTACGCCAAGAGTGCATGACGACGCGGACAAGGTGAATAAATGCGCCTAATATTGTTGGGTTTTGGCTATCCCAGCGCGGGGGGGGGGGGGGGGGGGGGGGGGGGGGGGGGGGCGGGCGGGGGGGGGGGGGG
>CAYUJS010000020.1:14948-32147 GCA_964445105.1 uncultured bacterium
GGTTTTTATTTGGGCCTTATTTTGTTGGGTTTTGGCTATCCCAGCGCTCCCCCCCCCCCGATTTACCTGGCTAACCGCCAGAACGCCCTTCGGCTGGTTGAATAAAACGCGCCAGTCATGCTACCAACAGGTTGTACCCCTGGAGAGCTATGCCCTCAGAGTTCCACCGACAATTAGCTGACCTCTCTTATGACTTGGTAGAGATCATGCACGGCGAAGCTACGATGTCGTTGCCTGGCGAAATGGGAAAGCGCGTGGAGGGCTTTCTTTTGCGCCACCAACACGAAATCCAGGGGCTGGATCGGCTAGCCTTGAAAAATTTGGCGGCGCAGCTCAGACTTTCTGGCTTAGAAAATGACGCTTCCGTTTTTGAGCTTATAGAAAACCTTTACAAGCAGGTAGGCTGCGGCGCTTTTGCAGCACAGAGGCACTCCGTTCAAACACGTGTGCAAGCAGTGCCTGCTGCCGATCCTACCAGACTCAGTTTAGAAGGCTGCTTCGATGTTACCGATGAAGCTCTTTTCGCTTTGTCGCGCTGGTCGGATTGGGCGCGCTTAGAAAAGCTCAGCCTTCACTTGTGTACCGAGGTTACAGATCGCGGCGTTGCTGCGCTGGCTTACTCTTCCCAGTTGACACGCCTGGTGGAACTAGCGCTCGGGGGCTGTCTGTTGATCACAGATCATGGAATTGCCGAGCTGGTGCATGGGAAAAGAGAGTGGCGCAGCTTAGATTTGAGTAACCTAATGCAAATAAGCGATGCCTCTCTAGGCTTTATTGCCCATGCACAGGCTTGTCGAAAGTTGCTCCGCTTGCGCCTCTTCGGCACTAAACACATCACAGACAAAGGCCTCCATCTGTTAGCAAACGCGCCTGGGTTGCAAAATTTACGCGAGTTAGACCTGGGAGGGGGGCTGTTCCAGCTTTCTGAGCAAGGCCTTCTCTCTTTAGCCGAGCTAAAGTCGTTAGAAAAATTGTCCCTCAAAGAATGCTCTGGCGTAAGCGATAAAGTCTTGACGATGTTGGCGACTCTTCCTAAACTAAGGTGGATAGATCTAGCGGATTGCCCTGCAATCAGCTTAGAGGGGCTGCAAGCCGTAGCCCATTTGGAATTGACCGGACAATAAGATGACCTATTGGATACTCAGCTCGCACGCAGATCTGTGGAGCGAGCCAGTTTCGGGAGCGGATCCTAAGCACCGGCAGACGCAGCTCCTGTTTGCAGAGAAAGTGAAATTACTCAAAAAAGATGGCCCTTGGGCTTACGTAGAGGCTATTGAACAGCTCCAATTTACCGAGCAGGGCTGGCGCGGTTACCTAGGTTGGGTGCTAGCGGACGACTTGCGGCCAGTCGCTCAAACGGTCAAAGACAATCTTGTCATGGTGGTGCCTGGTGGCTGCCTTCAGTGGAGGGGGACCTGTTTGTTCCTACTTTTAGGGACTCGTTTATGCGGCGTGGCACAGGCTCACGGCGATTGGGAGCTCCTTTTGCCGGATGGGAGCGTGGGCTGGATTGCTGGCGATCAAGTAGCCCCCTTCCCAGCTGTTGGCTGGCGCGCATCGCTTATTCAGCTGGGTCGTACCTTTTTGGGCACCCCCTATCTTTGGGGTGGCCGCAGCCCCTACCTGGCGCAGATCGCGCGGACGGGAGTGGACTGCTCAGGTTTCGTGAACCTGCTTTATAGGGTTTACGGCACGGATTTGCCCCGAGATGCACATGACCAGTTTCTTTACTGTCAACCTTGCTCTGCTGCCGAGCTGGAACCGGGTGATCTGGTTTTTACGAAGCCTTCAACTGGTGCGCGCGTTGACCACGTGATGCTTTTTCTCGGCGAGGAGCTTCTTCTAGAGGCCACCAGAGCTTCGGGCTCTGTGCGGACGATCACTTTCCAAGAAAAGCTGGGGATCAAACGCCAAGAGATGCAGGCTGGCGAGGTGCAAATAAGCGGCACGCAAGCTTTTGGAAGCTACTTTCAGGGCCGAGTTACTTGCGGCCGGGTCCCTAGAAAAATCGCAGAAGCTGGGAATTTTCCGCCATGTTAAAATGCCCCTGAAGATTGCAGCTGGAGGAGATCGATGTCAATTATTTGCCGTTTCTTGGATATTTCGATTACGATGTTTTTTTGAAGAGAACGCGCCCCCCCCCTACACACACACACTTTCACGCTGAATGCGGAGATCATAAAGCCGCAATTCAAACCTTTCCGTTAGAAATTTTGAAGGGGCGCTTACCTGCTCGATTAAAGGGCCTGGTTATTGAATGGGCCGCTACCCACCAGCTCGAGCTTCTTGAGGATTGGAAGCGAGCGGAAGCTTGCCAAGACTTAAAGCAAATACTCCCACTGGGTATGGGTGAAGAGGTGTCCGAGGAATATCAAAGAGCAAGAATCGTCGCTTGTGAGCCGTGAGCAGGGTACAAGGTTTGGATCCGCTTTGAGGACGCTTTATCAGGTGAGGTAGATCTGGGCCACTTTGTAGCGAAGAGGGTGAGTCTTTGCAGCATGGAATTCGATTGATTATTTTAATTCCGTACGTGTGGACAAAGGGACGGGAACGATTGCTTGGGGAGACAATTTGGATCTAGATCCGTATGTTTTGAGGGATCAGGTTCTTTCACAGCAGCGCGCATAAGCTTTTCAGGATTGAACTGGGATGTCGATCTCCGGGCTTTTAGACCCGTCTTTGAAGTAGGTGATCGCCTTGCAATCCGAAATATTGCGGCTTTTGGAACTAAAATTGATTCTCACCAAAATCAGATCTTTTCCTTCTGTAGTGTACCTTTGCTTGTAGTTCTTCCTCTCAATCTGTTCTAGAGCAGTCTTGGGGCCTTTATTAAATTTAAGTTCCACTATATAAATACAATTTTGCATTTCAACAACTAAATCGATCCGTCCAATTTTCGTGGGTAGCTCGGCATGTATTTTCATTTCCATGGCCTCCAGGATCATAAGAAAAGCGACGTGGTAGGAGGATTCGGATTCGTGTTTAAGCAAGGTATTGGGAATTCTGGCAAATAAGGTTCTCATGACGCCAATGAACGGGGCACATTCGCGTTGCTCGATATGTCGCCTGCATTTTGGAGCAACGCTACGAACTACCGATGGCTTAAGCCCGGTGAATTTATTAGCGAGAGTTTTAAAAAAAGCTTGGCGAGCCTCCCGATTTGGAAAATCTAACGTATAATCCCGAGAGGCTTCGGCATACCCTCGGATCGTGAGATATCCGGTCTGCCACATAAGAGGGATGAGATTGACCTGTGCGAGATCATTGCTGTCCAAAAGAGCGCTCTCCTCTGCACTTACCGCTTTTTTCTGGCGGCCGTCCTCGAACACTGAAAGCAAGCCTTCCAAGGCTTGCTTTTTCCACTTCACCGCCTGTACGGGGCTAATACTGTGTTCTGAGGCGATCTCAGCCAAAGTTTTGTCATGCCGAAGGGCCGCTGTTGCCACCTTGGCTTTGAACGAGGCTTAAAGTAAGTCCTACGTTTCTTCATAAAGCTCCTTTTCCAAGTGGGAGCTTATTATCTTATTCCCTTGTCCAGTTTTTGGGGGCATTACAATTTTTTGGTTTTGTGATCACCTCTTTCGATGCATTTGATAGCTTTGAATAAAAATACTTAGGCTTGATCTTTCCATAAATGTTAAGCACTACGGATCCCGTTTTACCAGGGCTGAAGCTAATAAATCGAGCTTTTTAGAGAGGGGTGGCTGCTCGTTTTTACGAGGCAGAGGGGAGCCTAGACAACCAAAAATCCATTGACAATCGGCTGGTTTTTCCGTTAGACTCTATTGAATTTACAGAGAGATTTTATGCTACGCAGTATGACGGCTTATGGCCGTGCATCTTTGACAACCTCGTTTGGTCGTTTAACTGTCGAAGTGCAAGCCGTCAATCGCAAACACCTTGAGATTACCCTCAGCTTGCCCAAAGAGCTCTCTCCTTTTGAACTTGAAGTTCGCCGTTGGATTGCTGATCGCATTTTTCGCGGTCAGGTGAGCGTGCGGATTAGTGCTGTGTTTGACAAAGAGACGCCTTTGCATGTGGTGGCCAATATTCCGCTTGCGCGCAAGCTCAAAGAGGCATGGGATCAGATTGCCGTGGCCGTTGGTGTCGATGGTCAATCTGCTTTCCACTTGGAGATGCTCGCACGTGAGACCGAGCTATTGCGCTATGAAGCTGATTCAAAGGGCGAAGAGGCCTACCGCATACCCCTTAGGAACGCTTTCGATGCGGCTCTCGACCAGTTCATGCAGATGCGTATCTACGAAGGAGAAGCCCTTCACAAAGACATCGCACAGCGGCTCGGTTCGTTGAAACAATGCGTCGATAGAGTTGTACCACGCGCTACTCAAGCCACCGAAAAATACCGCGAGAAGCTTATTGCACGGCTCGAGGCCTTCCTGCCTGGTTCCGGTGAAAACGAAGAGCGTCTCTTGCGTGAAATCTGCCTCTATGCAGAGCGTATAGATGTTGCCGAAGAGGTTATCCGTTGCTACTCGCACCTCGAGCAATTCCACATTCAGTTGTCCTCAGGAGCTGGGAATATTGGTAAATCACTCGAATTTCTATTGCAAGAGTTGCTCAGAGAAGCTAATACCATTGGCTCTAAATCCACGGACACCATGGTTACCTATACTGTCGTAGAGATGAAAAGCCTGCTAGAACAAATCCGTGAACAGCTCCAAAATGTCGAATAGTATCCGAAGAGGTCTCGTTTTTGTGCTGAGCGCGCCTGCTGGGACAGGAAAGACGACGCTTGTGAACTATTTGCTGGGCGAGTTCTCACACATCATTCAAAGTGTTTCTTTTACGACCAGACCGCCTAGGACGGGGGAAATCGATGGCAAGCACTACCACTTCATCAGCCAGGCTCAGTTCGACCAGCGTATTGCGCAAGGAGATTTTTTAGAATACGTCTCCTTGTACGGATATTCCTACGGCACCTCGCGTTCGCAAGTTGAAGCCTTGCAAAAAGCAGGCAAGCATGTGATGCTAGTGATAGACACTCAGGGAGCTCTAAAACTTAAAGGGGTCGTCCCCGCAGTTTACATCTTCGTGCTTCCCCCATCAATGGAAGAACTCAAACAGCGCCTTGAAGTCCGGCGCACCGAAACGCCAGAAGCGATACAGAAGCGCCTTAGCTGGGCCCTACAAGAATTGAAAATGGTTCATCAGTATGATTATAGCTTGATCAATGATGACCGGCAGATAGCTTACGATGTCCTGCGCAGCATCGTAATTGCCGAAGAGCACCGCGTGATACATTAAAAGGAGAAGGAGATTAAATGGACCATAGATACAAAGAGAGAGACCTTAAAGATTATCTGACTACAGAAGCTCTTGTGCATGGCTTTAAAAGCCAGTTTGACCTTGTAGCACAGGCGGTCAAGATTGCGGAAAACATGGTGCATACAGGCCGCGCAGTGCGCGTAAAGACAGACGTACAAAACCCTGCGTATAACGTGCTACAAGAGGTGCTAAACGATTATACCGATATACCTGGCGTAGACGAAGAAGAGGAAGAAGAGACAGTTACTGTCTAGGCAGCGTGCCGTGTCTGATGTTCTGATCATTTTACTGGTTGCTCTGGTTAGTTTCGGCCTAATGGGTTTTATCGTTTGGTGGAACTGGCAGCATAGCATCGCAAACGATGTGCTAAGCCCCTACTCTAAATCGCCCCTTCGACGCACACAAGACCTTTCCTATGGGGCCATAGGCAAGGTCTATCTTTATCTTACCAGCTTTCATCAGTACGATAATCGCATGTTTAAACTCCGCCGGATGGCTTATTGCCGCGAAACAGGACGGATCTTTCCCGATTGCATTGACTTTCTCGGGCGCATTCGCTTGGATTGGACTTTTCTGCAGAAGCGCTATCCTGGTACCTGGATATCTTGGGGAAGCTTATCCTATTCGCAACAGGAGGCCGTCAGGTTTGTTCACAGTACCTTAGAGGGATATCAAACGCGGGTAAGCTCTATCAAACCAAGCCCTCGAGCCGTAGAGCCAGAATTTGCAATGACAAAACCTGGCCCGCTTTATGTCGACATCGAAACCAAGACTCTGCTAGGATGGAAAATCGTTCCAGGCACAGACCTGGAAGTGCTCATCGTGCAAAAACCAAAATACATGGTATAACTCTCCAATGACCGAAAAAGTTCTTATCACAGCGGCGCTCCCTTACGCCAACGGCGCACTTCATTTTGGCCACATTGCCGGTGCCTATCTTCCCGCAGACTGCTATGCGCGTTTCGAACGTTTGCTGGGCAAGGATGTACATTATGTGTGCGGCTCTGACGAATATGGCGTAGCAGTTACCATGAGTGCTGAACTCGCTGGACGCACTCCAAAAGAGCAGGTAGACTACTTTCATGCGGTAAATAAGGGGCTCTTTGAGCAGCTCAACTTTACTTTTGATCATTACTCGCGTACCAGTTGGAAAGGCCACGACAAGCCCGTGCAGCAGTTCTTTTTAGACCTGCTTGAAGCTGGCTACATTGAAGACCGCGTAACCGAACAGCTCTATTCAGAACAAGAAGGTCGTTTTCTTGCAGATCGCTATGTGGTTGGCATCTGTCCCAGTTGCGGTTATGAAAAGGCGCGCGGCGACGAGTGCCCAAAATGCGCCGCCAGTTACGACGCTACCGATCTAAAAAACCCACGCTCAAAATGCTCAGGAGCCCAGCTACAGCTTCGCCAAACAAAGCACTGGTTTCTCCGCCTAGATCTTTTCAAAGACCAGTTGACCAACTGGTTAGCATGCAAAAATTGGAAACCTAACGTGGTCAATTTTGTGAAGAGCTACATAGACAATCTTCACGCTCGCCCTAT
Organism: uncultured bacterium; assembly: GCA_964445105.1. Lineage (GTDB taxonomy): Bacteria > Chlamydiota > Chlamydiia > Chlamydiales > JAJFMA01 > CAWBNS01. Next base: position 21,777 of record CAYUJS010000020.1, read on the forward strand.
CACACGAGATCTCTCCTGGGGCATTCCTGTCCCCCTGCCCCATGCAGAAGGAAAAGTTCTGTATGTCTGGTTCGACGCCCCCATCGGCTATATCTCCGCTTCCATGGAGTGGGCCCAATTAAAAGGTGATCCCGACGCCTGGAAGCGCTACTGGCAAGATCCAGAGACGCATATGGTGCAGTTTATCGGTAAAGATAACCTCACCTTTCACGCGGTAATCTTTCCCGCTATGTGCATGGGCCAGACGCAATCTTACAAATTGGTAGACGAATTGCCCGCGAATGAATTTCTCCAACTAGAGGGACGCCAGTTCAGCAAAAGCGATGGCTGGTACATCGATATGGAAGACTTCCTCACCCGCTATACCGCTGATCAAATTCGCTACACTATCGCCGCCAACGCTCCTGAGACAGCGGACGCAGAGTTCACTTGGAAAGATTTTCAGCAGCGCTGTAATGGCGATCTGGTGGGAAAATTTGGGAATCTTGTTCATCGAGTACTTACCTTTACCCAGACGCGTGCAGGTGCTGTCATTCCAGCACAAGGGCTTTTAGAAGCGGTAGACAGTGAATTTCTTGCCAATATAGATCGACTGACCAAAGAGGCCGAAGAGTCTTACAAAAACTTTCGCCTACGCAACGCTAGTCGCCTGATCATGGAGATTGCCCAAGCCGGAAATGTCTATTTTGATACTAAAACGCCCTGGAAAGACGCTAAACAACCAGAAACTCATCCCCGTATGCTCACAACACTAGGTTGTTGTTTTGAGTGCCTTAAGCGGCTTGCCTTAATCGCCGCCCCCTTGATGCCCACCGCCTCCAGTAAACTATGGAGCATGCTGGGGCAGACGGCGGAGCTTCGTTCGTGGCGCGAGGTCTGTGGTCTCACCCTTTGCGTTGGCCAACCCCTGGCTGCACCAGCAACCCTCTTTCAGCCCGTCCTCGATGAGCAGATTGCCGAGGAAGTTGCCAGACTAAAAAGGGGATAGAGGGCGTTGCTGTCTAAGCGCGGCTCACGTTATTGCTACAGTCTGCCGCGCGGGCCTGCCTCAAGCTTTACGAGCAAAGCGAACACAAGACGCAGTGGCGCGGGCACAGTAAAGTTAGGGCTAGTTATCTCATATTGCTTTCTCGGTTCAGGTATGGTCTAGGAAGAATGAGCTTTTCGTGAGCCCAGAGGCTCATGGCCTAGAACAGCAAGAAAGATTGGCGATCAAGGATTTCGCTAGCCCTTTCTGTTAAGCGAATGTCAGACGGTTTGCTGCCTTGCTTTACCTCGCCAAGCGCTTTATTTTTTGCGTCCTTTTTTGTGTTGAACAAAAAGGTCTTTCATTGCTAAAATTGCGGTTAAATTAATTCTCGATTAGAAACGGAGAAATCATGTCCAAGACGTGCGAACTAACTGGAAAAAAACCGGCTCGCGGGTACAAATACGCCATCCGCGGTATTGCTAAGAAGAAGAAAGGGATTGGCTTAAAAGTGACAGGCAAAACCAAGCGCCGTTTCCAACCTAATCTGCAAACAAAGCGTCTCTGGGTACCTTCTGAAGGCCGCTGGATCAGTATTAAATTGTCCTGCTCCGCGATGCGCACCATCGATAAACTAGGCATCGACGCTGTATTGCGAAAAAAAGCAGCTGGTGTTCTTATCTAATTTTCCCACCTAACTGCAGCTCTGCAGATTGAATTCAGGGTTTCCTGAACCGATCTGCAGAGTTTTTTTATCTCTTTAGGTAGGAGTCTTTTTTATGTCTTTCCCCAATTTACGCTCTTTTATCAGTCGTTTAAGAGAAGAGGAAGAGGTCGTTGACGTCTACACTGAGGTAGATTCAGCATTAGAACTGGCGGAAATTCATCGGAGGATTGCGGCAGCAGACGGGCCGGCGCTTTTGTTTCATAGGGTCAAAAATAGCCCTTTCCCTGTGGTGACAAATCTTTTCGGATCTAACAAGCGCATCGCGCGCGCGTTCCATAACCAGCCTGAGAAATTTGTCGCCGATATGATAGGGCTAGCGACGCGCGATTTTCCGCCTTCCATAAAGACCTTGTGGGGTGCGCGTGGCCAGCTTAAAAAGCTGCTCAAAATAGGTTTGAAGCATAAGTCTCGTGTACCGGTGCTTGCCAATAGAGCGAGCGGTTTAGACCAGCTTCCGTTACTAAAATGCTGGCCGATGGACGGGGGACACTTTCTTACGCTGCCGCTTGTCTATACGGAGCCGCATGTGGGGGGTAGTCCCAATCTGGGGATTTACCGTATGCAGCGCTACGACAATGAATCCTGTGGCATGCACTGGCAGATAGGCAAGGGGGGCGGTTTCCACCATCATTTGGCTGAACAGCAAAACCAAGCTTTGCCGGTGAATGTCTTTTTGGGAGGCCCGCCAGCGCTGATTGTCAGCGCTATTGCACCTTTGCCAGAAAACGTTCCTGAGATGCTTTTAGCCTCCATTTTACAGGGGAGCAAGCTTAAGATTGCCCAAACTTCACACAACGATTATCCCGTGGTTGCGGAAGCTGAATTTGCTTTGATTGGTGAGGTTTTGCCGCAGGAGCGCAGGCTGGAGGGGCCTTTTGGGGATCATTACGGTTACTACAGTTTAGAGCATGATTTTCCTGTTTTCCATTGCCAGCATGTCTACCACCGCAAAGATGCCATCTATCCAGCGACCGTTGTTGGCAAGCCGCGCCAGGAAGATTTCTACTTGGGTGACTTTTTACAGGAGCTACTTTCTCCGCTGTTTCCCGTTGTTATGCCGGGTGTAAAAAATCTCTGGAGTTATGGAGAGACGGGGTTTCACTCTTTGGCCGCAGCGGTTGTGCGCGAGCGTTACTATCGTGAATGCATGAGTGCAGCTTTTCGCATTTTAGGCGAAGGGCAGCTCTCCTTGACCAAATTCTTACTTGTGACAGATCAAGCTGTTAATCTGCGAGATTTTAAAGCGCTGCTCACAACCGTGCTAGAGCGGTTCAAGCCTGAGACAGACCTATTTGTCTTTTCCAACCTATCTATGGATACGCTAGATTATACGGGACCAGAACTTAACAAAGGCTCGCGGGGTATAATGCTGGGCATAGGCGAGAAGATACGCGACCTTCCAGAGGCTTTTCAGGGTGAGCTGCCGGCGTTTATCACGCGAGCAGAGCCATTTTGCCCCGGCTGCCTGGTGCTCGAGGGACAGCGAGAGGTAAGTTTCGAGGCACTTTGTCACCGCACAAGCCTGCAAAAATGGCCCCTGATCATTCTGGTCGACGATCTAAAAAAGGCGCTAAAAAACACCGCTTCATTTCTGTGGACTGTTTTTACTCGTTTTGAGCCTGCCGCTGACCTATACAGCAGATCCCAGGAGGTACATAGGCACCATGTCTGTTACAGCGGGCCTTTGCTAGTTGATGCACGTATGAAGCTCGGCTATCCGGCGGAAGTTTTTTGTGATCCCGAGACTGCTAAACTAGTGACCCAGCGTTGGCATGAATATTTTCCTGAGGGACAGGCGATGGGTGATAGCGATTGTGGTCATGTTTAACTTTAGGAAAGACCCATACTCTGGCCGGCGATCCAGCTGGTTGTCCAGGCATTCTGAAAATTGAATCCGCCGGTTATGCCATCGATATCGAGAACTTCACCGGCAAAGTATAGTCCTGGGCAGCGCCGGCTTTGCATCGTGCGGAAGTCGACTTCATCCAAGGTAATCCCTCCACAAGTGACAAATTCTTGCTTATAGGTGGTTTTGCCGGACATTTTGTATTTGTCGCGCTGTAAACGATTGGTGAGCCTAGTTACTTGTTCCTTGCTAATCTCTGCCCAACGCAGTTCTTCATGAATGCCTTCCGAAATCAGCAAATGTTGCCACAGATTTTTGGGAAGACCGTCCGGGCCGCTATTTTTTACCTGCTTAGAGCTGTGAGCGCGCTTCAGTTCCTGCCACTGTGGGCGGCACCACTCAATCCAGATATCGGCCTGGTATTCTTTTTCATGTAGGAGACGCGCGCCCCAAGCGGAAAGCTTAAGTACCGCCGGGCCGCTAAACCCCCAATGCGTGATGAGAATAGGCCCTTCCTGTACCAGTGAGGTCCCTTCTAAACCAATGCGGCCCTGCACGCTGATGCCTGAGAGCTCTACGAGGGGCGAATCGGGCACGTTTAATGTAAAGAGCGAGGGTACAGGTGGCTGGATGGTGTGACCGAGGCTTTCCGCCAGCTGCAAGCCCGCTGGCTGGCTGCCGGTAGCAAGTAGAATATGGTCGCAGCGCAGCTCTTCACCTGAAGACAAATCGATTGTGAAGCCTGGTTTAATAGATTTCACGCCAGCTCCTTGGCGTAATTCGATCCCTGCTTTTTCTGCGGCTTGTACTAAGCATTGGATGATTGTTTCCGAGCTATCTGTAGTGGGGAACATGCGGCCATCTTCCTCTACTTTGAGCGCTACGCCGCGTGAGGCAAACCACGCGATCGTATCTTTGGGCTGGAAGCGGCTGAAAGGGCCCCTGAGGGCTTTTTGGCCACGAGGATAGTTTTGTACTAGTTGCGAGGAGTCGAAGCAAGCGTGAGTAACGTTACAACGACCTCCTCCAGAAATACGGACTTTCGATAGCCATTGGCGAGATTTTTCTAGCAAGATGACTTTTTGCTCCGGATAGGTCTCCGCGGCGCTAATGGCGCCGAAAAAGCCCGCAGCGCCTCCGCCGATGACCACTGTCGTCAAACTGTTGTGTTTTACCATGAGTGCGCTTGGGCGAGTCTTTCTCGGCTAGACAGTCTATGAGCGCGCCAGAAGTAACCGACTGCATTTAGTAAGTGCATGACGCAAAGGACTAACCAAAACTGTTCGGCTCTGATTTGTACGATTTGGATCATCCAGTACATCCACAAGTAGCCGTTTATCCAGCTCAGCCAACCCATCAATACTGAAAATTTCATGTCCCTGAGAGCGAGGATGTGGCCCAGTGGTACTCCTGTAAAGGTAAATAACACTGACGACAACCAAACACCCCAAAAAATTTGCTTGATTACGAATCCGCTTAATTGGATGTGAGGAAATAAGCAGGCAAAAACCTGGTAAGGAAAAGCTAGCAACGGGATGGCCAGCAGAGCGCTTGCGACAAGGGCCGTAAGCAAGCCTGCTATAAAGGCTGGTCGTACGCTATCGTAGGTTTTAGCGCCGATCAATCTAGAAATAACGGTTGTTTGCGCCTGGATTAAAGCTTCACCAATAAACTGGCTAAGAAAACTTAGCGTGCCACCGATGGAAAGAACTAATAAGTAGTCTCCACCCTTAGCGGTCATTAGGTAGGCGATGGCTAGCCAGGAGGTAAAGCTCAGCAGACGGTTAAAGGCTCTCATCAGCCCAGGCTGGATCGACTCGTAAAAGCACTCCAGGCGCAGCCGCCAATCGCGTGTATTAAAAGCAGCGGCGTTGGTGGGGCCTAGAAATACTGCTAGCAACAGGCAGCAGAGGGTGCCTTGGGCGATCAGTGCCGCAATCGCGCTACCGAGTAAGCCACAAGCCGGCATCCAGTCGCGCCAGCCGAAGATCAGTAAGTAGGCCAAAGCTAGTTTTAAAAGATGACAACCTAAGCATCCAAAAAAAACCAGCCTTGTTTTTTTTTGTCCCAAAAAAAAGCTGCAAAGCACTGTGCCGAGCGGGTACAGGAAGCTAGTACAGACGATTAGATAGAAATAGGGCCAAGCCATGCTTGCAATTTCAGTGCCTGCCAGGTAGTAACGGCCGTAGATGAGGTTGCCTGGCACAGATATTAGCAAACTTAGCAAGGCAAACCAGATCCATTGCCAGATAACCGGACCGATTTGGCCCCATTCTCCCGCACCATGCTTCCTGCCCACAAAAACTTGAGCCATCATTGCCATAGCCACAAAAGCTCCTTGGAAGATCTGCGCAAGGTAACCTATGGCCACTGCTGCTTCCATCATTTGCGTGGAAACCTGTGCCAAGAAGACTTTTTCAGCAAAGAGGAATAGCTGGTTGAAAAATATTATAAAAATAATTGGAAAAAGAAGAAAAAGGAGCTCAAAGAGCTCCTTTTTTGTTTGACTGCAAGAGATAGATCTAGCGGCTTTCGAAAGCAACCAAGTCATCCTTATCGCAGTGCATGATCGAGTGCAAGACATGGTCTAGGCCTTCTTGGATGAAAGGACCGCCAGAACCGCTGTTTGCATAAAACCAGCCTTCATTTGTAACTGTGATAATGAAAGGACGGTGCACGATCGAAGCGTCCGGTCCGACAAACGAAACGTAGTAATCTGCTTCAGTCTCTGTGCTTGACTCGCCTTGGCGCAATAGATAAGTGTAAGGGGCTTTGCCACGCAACATTTTTTCTGCGTGCAATCCACGGATGTCTGCATGCCATGCGCTATGCGACGCGATTTCTTCGATAATTGTCGATGCTCTAAAAATTGTTTCGTGATTTTGTAGTAATGCTACCATTTGATATCTCCTGTTTAAAAAAGCACCTGGCAATGCCCAATGCGCCACCAGAGGCTTTTGGTTCTATGTGTAGGTTTGTTTTAGTTGTTGCTTGAAAAGGTTGGTAAATAAGTGGGATTGCTGGAATTTCCTGCGAAAGTATTTTCTCTGCCTCAAGTAGGTGCGACGAGCGTTGGAAGGGGTTGGGCTCTTGCTCGCTTCTATCGAGGGTCTGCTGGAATTCTAGACTTTCCCAACCCGAAACATTCATTCCTTGGTTAGCAAAGCGGAAAGCATTTAGCGTATAGATGGGGTCGTCAATCCAGGATGTCCAATAGAATAGTGCTAGCTCGAAGTCCCCATCGATTAAGCGGGGGAAAACAACGTTCCAAGGTAGGGGCTTAAGATTACACTGAATGCCGAAACATTCTTCAAGTTGTTGCTTGAGACCAAGCGCAATCTGTTCGCGCAGCCCTTTTTCGGTAAATGTTAAAGTGATGGGGGCCAGATCGCCAACAGTTAGGTTAAGTTCCTGAAGAGCTTCCTGGAATAGTACCCGGGCCTTTTCTAGGTGGTAATCTGGAAAGAGAGAGGCTCGCGTCACCCTACACTGGGGCAAAAGCAAGGAGTAAGCTGGTGAGAGCTGCGGGAAGGTGTTTTGGCAAAGGCGCGAACGATCTACAGCGTGAGCAAAGGCTTGGCGCCACTTGTGGTGCCGGAACAGGCGGTGTGTCGTATTGAATACGCACCAGCAAACCCAGTTGTTGGGAACAGAGATAATTCGGCTATCCTTTTGCCCGGAAAATACGGAGCTATACCAGCCGCCAAATGGGTTGCCGACCCAGTCGACCTCGTCGTTTTGGAAGGCTTGCACTGCGCGGAAAGGATCCATCGGTTTCAGCAATATTTGATCCAACATGATGTTAGAAAAATCCCAATAATAAGGGTTTTTCGTTAGGTGATAGCCGCGATTTGGATCGTTCACCTTGAGCTGAAATGGACCGTTACAAGAATAGTCTTTACCTGTTTGATAGGGCCATTGAGGGAACTGCTGGTCCACGCGCCGATTGACGGGGAAATAGGCGGGCTGTGCAACCAAATCAAGAAAGTAGGGCGTCGGGGATGTCAGATCAACTTGTAGCGTTCGATCGTCAATGACCGTGATCCCAATAGCATCGGCCGGAACTTTGCCTTCGCGCGCTTCTCTGGCGTTACTGATGGGGTAAAGCAAAGTGGCGAATTGGGTTTTAAAATCTGGAGAAAGGATCATCTTCCAGGCGTAGGCAAAATCGTCGGCAGAAACCACAGTTCCATCATTCCAGAGGCTAGGACGTAGACGGAAGCAATAGCGTTTGAAATCTGAAGAGATTTCAATAGATTCAGCCACGCCATTTTCTAGCTCGCCTTTTGAATTAAAGCGCGTGAGGCCTTCAAAAAGAAGCCTAAGTGTATCGCCCGAGCTTGATTCTCCTCCAATCCGTGGGTCCAAGGAACAGATAGGGAAATCGAGAGCAATTCTCAAGACCTGCTGTTTACGTCTTTTCTCAGACCAGCCTTGCAGCCGATCTTGCAACCTGGTAATCAGCGCTTGATCGGTGATCGGGTCTGCCTCTAGCAAAAGGCAGCTGAAATAGCTATTGCCAGCCACTTCCAGCATATTATAGACGAACTTGCGGCGGGTTAACGAATGATCGCGCAAAATATCTGGCAGAGGCTCAAGTAATCCTGGATCACGGGCACGCACAACGATAAAGCAGTCTCTTCCCTTGGCGTAGGTACGAAAGGAATAGCAGGACTCTGGAGAGAGATTCTCTTGGCGAGTTTCCAAGAATTGTAAGAATAAGGTATGGACGAGATGCGGTTGCAGCGTTACCTGGCGCTCGAGAGGGCTTAACGAGTAGAAAAAGTGGTCTACCCATTCATTCTCTTCTTCGGTTAGTTGCTTGCACTCTTCTTTGAAGGCGCTTAGAAGCTCCTGCTGCTTAATGAGGAGTCCACCATTATAATCTCTGAACTCTCCGATGATGTTTTTCAGTAGATCAGAAATCTGCTGTCTGGCAGCAGGCTGGTCCAAAGAGCCATCAACCCTTACAAGGGAGGGCGTGAGAGGAAGGAGTGCGCGGATAACACGCGCTTCTACTAGGTGGTCGTCCAGCTCTTTAACAGGTAAAATCTGCTCAGAAATAAACAGACATCCACAGATGCGGTCTTTGAAAGAAAACCGGTGCAGAGGTGCTAACTGTACAATGGTAATGAGAAAGAGGATGCCCGTTTCAAGCCTTTTCTCGATTTGGATGCGTACCTGCGGAACGTCGTAGATGGTCTGGATTTCGTTACCGAGAATGAAAAGGCTTTTGTAAATTTCTTCCTGATTGGATTTATTACAGATGGGCAGTGTCAGTTTTTGAATACTATGCTCAATTTTTTTCCGCAAGTCCTCCTGTATAAGCCGAACTTTTTCAGCCGAAAAGGGCTGGTTGTCTTTCTGCTTTACTTCGAAGTAACAAAGTCTAATGTCTTCGTTCTGTGAGGCGTGGCGGTAGGAACTTTCTTTTACGAATTCCAGATCAGCAAAACGCTTTTGCAGAGCGATCACTAAATTCTGCTCATCGAAAAGCTCTCCGCGGTCGATCAAATTAAAACCGACAATGCAGCCAACTACAGACTCAGAAGAAAAGGGAAAGAGCAGCTTGGTCGGGATGCAGCGTACGCGAATATGGCGAACGGATGAAAAAGCTGATTGCTCAACTAGCTTTTTTTGCATTACGTACATCGATAGTATCAAGCGCGAGAGGTGAGGAGTTTTGCGGTGATCGAGGTATTTCTTCTTGGCTAGTGAGTAGAAGAGGATGATGTCGAAAAATAGATTGGTGTCTTCAGTGAAGAAAAAGCGATTTAGCCATTTCTTGAGCCTTGCAAAAGTAGGATAGAATGAGGGATGAAAAGGAAGTGTGATGCGGTCCGAAGAGATTTTAGTCGAGCTGTATACAGAGAGATTGCTATTCATTTTTTCACTCTAATTTTACTGCTCCGAAAAGCAAGCGAAAATTTAGTCTATGAAAAAAGTGAAAAAAAGTAAATTTTTTTCATGAAAAAAAATAAAAATAGCGTTATCCGTTTAAATTCAACGCGTAACGTCTTGAGAAATAAACGTGCGCTTAACCTATAATCAGTATGCGCTGCGGCTCTATTGTGTTTAGCTTGACCTAGTTTTTAGACCTTACAATTCGCTATTTGTCCTGAGGTTTCACCGCCGTGAGCACATAAGAGAGCAGTTCACCGTGTTCTATAGCCGCTTTCCACATAGTCCAACTTCTAAGGGCGGTACGGTAGGTTTCTTCACCCAACTCAAGGCAGATCTGCTCTTTCAAGCGGTAGATCCGCTCGATATTTGCAATGGAAAAGTCTAAATGGGAGGCAGACATATCCTCTATCTGGATTTCTGTAAGGCCTGCGTTCTTTAGGGTATTTACATATTGATCTAGATTCAAGAAATGGCAGAAACCTTCAGAAACGATCGCTTTTTTAAGGTTTTCTAAGGGGCCTTCTGGATATGTAAGCCAGTCTGCGAGGATCAGTTTACCGCCAGGCTTAAGCACACGCACCATTTCTTGTATGTAACCCTGCTTTTCAGAGTTTGCTATATTATATAGCATTTCCTTGCTGAAAACTAGGTCGAATGCGTTGTCAGATAGTTCTGAAAGGGCTGTCGGTTGTCGTAGGGTGAAAAAGCTGACCTTTCCTAAAAGGGCATCTTCGGTCGCCAAATACTGATTGGCCTTTGTGGTCATGTAAGGCTCACATTCGGCTCCTATAATGGTAACGTTCCACTGCTTGGCGAGATAAAAATCTACCCCGCCAAATCCACATCCGACATCGAGCACCAGCTTCTCGCTCAGGTCGATTCCCTTGAACATTTGGTCGACAGATTCACAGCCACCTTCGGAGAGGA
>CAYUJS010000021.1:0-14166 GCA_964445105.1 uncultured bacterium
GCGCCTTGCGACAGGCGGGGCAAAACCAATCTTCAAAGACATACACTTGAATCGGGCTTTGCTTGTTTCCAAACACGATAGAGTCTGTAGCGGCAAAGGAGTGCTCCTCTTTGACAACCGCTACAAAGGCCACAATGAGTCCAATAATGAGGGCCGATACCGAACCTAAGCCTTTCCATATACATTCCATGAGTACACTCCTGTTTTGAACGTGCAGCGCGCGCCTAATATCGCGCCAAAACTGCACCACAAAGATAACCGCTATAATTGCGATGCATCCTGCAATCGCAACGCATAAGGGACACCACTGCCCGATCACATATTTTTGTATGTAAAGGAACCTGATTTCGGCGCCGATCATACCAAAAACCATGGCGCGCAGCAGCCACCCCATCGGCTGTGAATAGAAGGAGGCTACATAGACCACTAATGCGGTGCTGAAGAACGCGATGCCGACCTGTTCGAACTGGAGCGCCATGAAGCGGTATTTGTGTCCCTCAGTGCACACAACGGTGCAGACTTCCCACCAAGATAAGGCCGATAAGATCAGGGAGGCAGCGATTAGCACGCCTATTAATGCGTCGAAAACTCGGCGCCAGTGAACTGTGTCTTTATCAGCCATTTTGCTGCCCATTTTCGGCTTGTCAGCCAAACCGGACCATATGGCGCGGGTCTCTTTCTGTCAATAAACGGCAAATTGTTTTTTAATTTTTTCGGATTTGCTCGGTGACGCGCCGCACCAGATTTTCCACTGTCATAGACAGCGAGTTAGAGAGGGCAGATTTCTCGGAATAGTCTGCCGGTACGAGGTTGGAGACCCGCTCGTCTTCTATGAAGCCCTAAGCGCGTCCCCATTTTTCGCGATCCTCATTATCTTAGACGCCGATGGTGATACCGATGGTCTTTCGTACAAGAGAGAAGCAGGGAATGTTTGTGTAACCATCGCCAACGAAGATCATGTGGTCAAATGGGATGCGCAGGCTCTGCGGGCCTACCTTGCGGTTGATTGCAAAAAGTTGATTGCGGCAAGCGTCGCCTACAATTCCCCTAGCGATTTGAAAGATGCAGCGAGTTTTGTTCGTGAAGCTGACGACTTGTTTAGGGAAAGAGATCTGCTCATTTAGGTCGCAGTGAAAATTGCAAGCCCATATATCGGTGAAGTGCTTTCGGAAGCTAAGGTGTCGTCGAAGTCGAAAATGACAGCAATTTTAAAAAGCATGTTTACTCCGATTCAAAATTCTGGTTGCAGTTCCTTTCCGGGCTTCAGTATATCAGAGTGGTGGGATTCAGAGGAGAGTCAAAATGCGTTGGTTGGCAATTTGCCTGTTATGGAGTTGTGCGCTGTGTGGTGCGCAAGATCCAGTTATTTTATGGAACAACGAGGCTCTCGCCGCGATACGACAAAATAGGTCTGCAGCACCGGTAGCAGCACGCAATTTGGCGATTGTCCACTTGGCTATCTTTGATGCCGTCAACGCGATTGAAGGGAGTTGTGTCCCTTACCGGCTTTCTCCGGAAGTGGCAGCTGACGCAGATATCCATGTCGCTGTCACAGCAGCAGCACATCGCGTGCTGGCCAATCTCTACCCCAAACAGGCCTCGCGCTTTGATACGTTGGTGTTGCAGCAGTACCAAGCAGTACCGGAATCGCGTCGGAAGAAGGAGGGCATCCGGGTGGGTCGTGAAGTGGCTGATGCTCTTTTGAGGTGGCGTCAAACGGATGGCGCTGACCAGCAGGGACAATATTACTTTAGCCGCAAGCCAGGGGATTGGCTGCCTACATCTCAATTCAAGGAGCAGCCTCTTTTGCCCCTGTGGGGTCATGTCAATCCTTTTTGCATAAAACCTTTGAGTCATTTTTCGTTAGCAAAGCCGCCAAAAGTAAGTAGTGAGCAATACGCGGAAGAGCTTGAACTTGTCTACCAGCTCGGCGGGCTAGACAGCGCTGGTCGCACGCCTGAGCAGACACAGATAGCGTTTTTTTGGGCTGATGGGCCTGAGACGACTACGCCGGTGGGCCATTGGAATGAAATTGCTCAGGGCCTGGCTGTACAGCAGCGCACTAGCGTTGTCCAGAACGCGCGTCTATTTGCTTTGCTCAACTTAGCAATGGCCGATGCGGGTATTGTTTGCTGGCGCTGTAAATATGAATACCGCCGCTGGCGGCCCCTGTCTGCCATTCATTACGCGCATGTGGATGGAAACACCCGTACCCGCAAGGATGAACATTGGGAGCCGTTGCTGGCGGTGCCAATGAGCCCTGAGTACGTCTCTGCTCAGAGCTCTTTTGGCGGGGCTGCTGAGATAGTTTTGGCGAATTTTTTCGGCGCTAATCTGCCTGTAAAAGTGCCTGGGCGTACGCCAGGTTTAGCTCCCCGCCTGTACGAAAGCGTTCAGCGAGCGGCAGAAGAGGCGGGCCAGAGCTGCATTTACGGGGGCGTGCACTTTCCCTCAGGCAGCCAAAATGGTCTTAAAATGGGCCGCCAGGTGGGCGCCTTCGTTGTAGAAAACGAGCTATTGCCGCAAAAAAAGAGCGGCCTTGGGCGCTAACGCTTAGCTTTTGCTTTGGCGGTCGGCTTGTTAGCCTTTGCCGCAGGTTTTACTTGCGCTAGGGGCTTTTTGGCTGGCACCTTGATGAGCCGCTTAGCCGGTGCAAGCTTAGTTTTAGCTAGCGGCTTGGGGGGTTGCTTGGCTGCGCTTTTCTTAGTCGGCTTCTGCGCGCTTTTGGGCGTTGGCTTTTTTGCAGCTTTTGGTTTTGACTTACTCTTGCTTTCGTCGTCGTCGAAGTCGTCTTCGTCATCATCATCGTCAAAGGCATCGCCCCCAAAACTGCCCATGGCCGCAGCCAAAGTATCTTTGTCGACGAATTTTGAAGAGAGGCTCCTCAATGATTCCAGCTTTTTATTCAGGCTTTCTAGGTTGAGTTGCTGCTCGGATTGTCCGCTCAGACGTCTGCTTGCGAGGAGCTCTTGCTCGCTATCGAACCGAGACGAAAAGGTGACCGATGAAGCTGAGGAGATGTCTGGCGTGAATAAGAAGGCCCGCACTGGTGCTGGCACGGTTGTGTAGATATCTTTGGAGACCTGAGGTTCTATTTCTGTTTTGGCCACCTGCTTTGGTGGGCGCCCTCTTTTTGGTCGCGGGTTTAAAGCTTCGCTGGAGTAGTAGGTCTTGGCTTTGGCTACAAGTGCTTTGCGAGCATTTTGTATCTCTTTATTTGGGTTTGTTTCAAAAAGATTTTCCTTGAGTTTTTCTAGCAAGGGTACTGGTAGATCAAGATCTTCTTCAAACACAAAGTAAAAGCCATTTTTACGCAGCCACTCGATGATGCGTATCCGTGACCTCTCCTGGTAAAATTGCTGCCATTTTTCAAGTTCTGAATGATGGTCATAAATAAACTCGAGAAAGTTTTCGCGGGCCTCTTTGGACTGGATGATATCGAGGAGTTTCTCTTTGGTGTCTATGTCGTAGACCTTCTCGTTGACAAAGCCCTCCATGATCTTTTTTGTCTCATAGAAAGTGAGCTTGGGGATGAGGCAATAGCGCTCGGCTTCTTTTTTTAGCTCTTGTTCCAGTGTCTCGAGGTCTTCTTGGGGCTTATCGAGGTCGACGAATAGTAGAAAACCTTCGACGCGGTCGAGGTAGAAATCTCTTTCGTCATCCGACTTAGCAAAAGATTCCATAAGGCGGTGAGCACGCAAAATAAGAGGATTTTGCGCAACGGGGCGTGGTTCCGAAGTTTTAGTTTTTGCTGCCATGAGTTTTATTTTCCTATTTCAATGTTCCCTTCGTACACCAGTTTAGCGGGGCCTACAAGTGAGACGTGGTAAAATTCGTTGGGTGATCTTGTGGAGAAATCAACTTTAAGACTCTCTCCAGAGTAGGTTGTGAGGGCTGTGGGTGGCACTAGCCCGTAGATATGATAAGCGGCTATAGCGACAGCCACAGCGCCTGTACCGCAAGCGTGTGTTTCCGCTTCCACGCCTCGTTCGTAGGTGCGGTAGGCCAACTGGCCGCCCTCTAGCGAGGCAAAATTTATGTTGGCGCCAAGCGGGGCAAAGTGGGGGTGCTGACGAAGCGATTTACCCATTGAGGCCACGTCGGCGCAGTCTAGTTTATCGACGAAGAAAACGACGTGTGGAACGCCTGTATCCAAAAAGTGCCCCAACAGTGGCTGGCTATTGATTTGTAGGGGAATATTCCACTGAATATTTATTGGATCCCTTAAATCAGTGCGGATGAGCTCCTGCTCATAGGCTACTTGAGCGGAGGTAAAAGGCGTATGAACAGCGCAGCTTGTAAGCAGGTGGTTTTTGCCCTTTAGGTAGGCAAGGACGCAGCGGAAAGCGTTGCCGCAGGACTCAGCCTCGCCCCCATCCGCATTGTAGACGCGCAGGCGAACGGAATCGTGCGAGTAGCTTTCCAGCCAGATTACCCCATCGGCGCCTATCCCTTTGCGACGATTACATAGTTGTGTCAACCAAGCAGGCGAGGCCGCAGAAAGCGCGTGGTCCGAGTTATCGATCAGTATAAAATCGTTTCCGCAACCCGAGAGCTTGCTAAAAGGAACTTTCATGCCGCTTTAGTCGATCTCCGCAAAGGACCTGACCACGCGGTCTAGCAGGCCGAATGCAAGAGCCTCCTGAGGAGACATCCAGCGGTCGCGGTCCAGCGCTCTCTCGATTTCTTCCCTTGGCTTACCGGTTGCTTCAACGTAGATATCTACCAGCAGTTCGCGAGTTTTGAGCATTTCCCTGGCGGTGATTTCGATATCGGTTGCCTGGCCTTTCATCACCCCTGAAATAAGCGGTTGGTGGATCATTATTCTTGAGTGTGGTGTGGCAAAACGGCGTCCAGGGGCAGCTACCAAACTGATGATCGAGCCGAAAGAAGCAGCTAAGCCTGTCACCAAGGTTGTCACGGGAGAGGTGATCATTTTGACCTGATCCCAGATTGCGAATCCGCTGTCCGTCTGGCCACCAGGGCTATTGATGATCAGCAAGATGGGCTTACCGGGCTCTTTAAGTTCGAGATACCAGAGTTTGTGAATAACCTCGCGGGCCATTTCACTATCGAAGGCATCGCAAATAAAGATTCGACGCGCTTCTATCATCGCGTTTTCGATTTTATCGCTAACTTTTTGCGGTTCAGAAGACATAACCTACCCCATGTTGTAGTTCGCTCAGACCATAGCAGATCGTCGTTTTTAGGTTAACCAGGATGTTTACTTAACCAGCCGCTAATGCTGAAAAAAAGAAGAGGGTTCGTTCGGGCACAGTCATCGGCTCGCTTCTCACCGGTAGCCGAGTCCGTTGGTAACTCTTACGGGGCCGGGTTCCCTTTTTTAGCGGGAACTGCTGCTGGCCTAAAAACTTGTTTTAGCTGTCTGGCTTTTATTCTATTGCCGGCTAGTGCAGCAGTTACTTACCTAAAAATTAAGTTGGAGGAGCTCGAGATACAATAAACCTACCATCTAGCGACCGGACCATAACGCAAGAGACCGACTTCCTACAACCGTCATACAGGAGCGCGATTGTTTTTTTAAGCGCGCTACTTTAATCGAAGGGCTGGCAGGCACGTATGCGGAACGGAGAGGTACTGCAATCGCTAGTTCCTCTAGCCAGGCGCTACCGAATGAACAGGAAGCCGACGAAAAACTCGTTACCGAAGAATTTTTAGCCTTTAGCAGCTTTGTGAGCCAGCTGCAAGATTTTGTTGCGGCAGCGCGAATTGAAGTGGGCCAGTGAGGCTGCCAAACACAGTAAACTCACCGAACTGGTTGCTCTGCTGCGGCAAAAAATGCTCGCTTACCTGTTGGCAAGAACTCGTTTTTGGCAGCCATGTCAGGCTCTATCTACAAAGTCCGCGGCTTCGTTCCATTTACGCAAAAGCTAGAAGGAGCAGTGGGCAAGACAACAGTCGACGTGATCAACGAACATCCACGTATTTTTGGGCGGCACCCTTAATGCGGCCAAGGCCGCCCATTTCCTTTATGCGCAGGCGGCCCTCTGCCAAGCTCCTGAAGGCTGACTCCTAAATTTTGATCTCAGGGTAGAGAGGGTATTTTTGCAGTAGCTCCAGGATGCGTTTTTGCGAGGTCGCTAAAGTTTTGGGCTCGACACAGGCCTGGGATCTGCTGGTCTGGCCGTTGGCAGGATTGATTTGTGAGGCGGTATGTGTCAAGACTTCCACAACGATATGAGCGATCTCTTTCATCTCTTCCGGCCCCATTCCTAAGGTTGTCGTAGCTGGCGTTCCTAGGCGGATACCACTTGTAAACCAGGGTCCATTTGGATCGCCAGGGATGGTGTTGCGGTTGACATTCATGTGGGCTTGGCGCAGAGCCGTCTCTGCTTGTCTGCCTGTGAGGCCAAATTTAGCCAGGTCGAGGACGAGCAGATGGTTTTCCGTGCCACCGGTAGTGATTTTTACTCCCAGGTTCATGAACGATTCGGCTAAAGTTTGAGCATTCTCGACCACGCGGTGGGCATATGTTTGGAATTCGGGGGTGTTGGCTTCACCGAACGCGATAGCCTTTGCGGCAAGCACATGAGGTAGAGGACCTCCCAAAACCAGGGGACAGCCCTTGTCGATCACCTCTGCGAACTCTTTTTGACATAGAATAAATCCGCCGCGCGGCCCGCGCAGCGTTTTGTGAGAGGTCGATGTCACAACATGCGCGAACGGGATGGGGTTAAAATCTCCGGTGAATACTTTACCGGCGACTAAACCGGCGAAGTGAGCCATATCGACTAGCAAAGTGGCGCCGACCGAATCAGCGATTTCTCGCATTGTTGCAAAATTCAGCTTGCGAGGGTAAGCGGAATAACCAGCCAGCAGGATGGCCGGTTTTTCATGTTTCACTTGTTCGGCGAGGGCTGCGTAGTCGATGAGCCCGGTGTGCGGGTCGACGTCATAGCTCACTGCTTGCATCATTTTAGAGGAGATATTCGCTCTAAAACCATGGGTGAGGTGCCCCCCGGAGTTTAAAGAGAGCCCTATCATTTTTTGTGACACAAGCAGTTGGCGGATGGTTTCGTGCTCTTCAGGCGACAGAGCATCGAGATTTTTTTTGGCCAGTGCCTCAACGGCAGGCTTTTGAACGCGTTGCACTAAGATGGCCCAGAAAGCTATCATATTGGCATCGGCCCCCGAATGGGGCTGTGCGTAGGCGTGCTCAGCGCCAAATAGACGCAAAAGCTGCGTGTTGGCCTCTTCTTCCAAGACGTCTATGTTGTCGCAGCCAGCGTAGAAGCGGTGATGGACAGATCCTTCCGCGTACTTATCTGTGAGCCAATTCCCCATCGCCAGTTGCGTGGCAAGAGAACAGTAATTTTCCGACGCGATTAGTTTAAGATAGGTCCGTTGGTCTTGGAGCTCTTTTTCGATAGCCGAGGCGATAAGTGGGGACGTTTTTGAGATGGTCTCTAGGCCGGCTAAAAAGGCGATCGCAGCGCTCGACTGTTCGGACGCAGAGGTGCTTTTGAGGTACTCTTGTAGGCGCGACATGGGATAATCCGGGTTGAAGTTTCAGGAGATTATCTCCATGTTTTTGAATTATGTAAAGGGAAGGTGATTTTTTTGCCTGCCGACGACTATCAGCCCCATTCTATCCCTCATCTGTGGCCTGGTGGGCTGGGTAACTGCGCTGCGCCGGTTTTTTCCTAGAGTCTACGCATCAGCCCAAGGCTGACCTCTGGGCTGATGCGGCCTTTTCATTTTCTAGAATTAAAATCGTTTGCCGTAATTGATCTCTAGCGCGTGTTGCCAGCCTTGCGTTTGGATGGTCCCTAGCCCACCTGCAGCGACGATTCTAGACTTTCCCTTCATTTGCACGTTGAAGGCATGGAAGTAAGAGACGTCGATGTCCGTACAATCATCCCAATGCCAGGTAAAACCGGCAGTATAGTGCAGCTTAGCAAGTTCTTGGGTGACGGAGTTGAGGTCTAGTTCGGCGGGCCGGAATAGGGCGCTGCAGTAAGCTAAGCCCGTTCGGACATCCCAGCAGCCGCGAGGATCTTTGTAATCCAAGCCAAGTTTATAAAAGTTTGCATCTCTCCACCCAAAGCCAGGACCCTGCTTGGCGCCGGCCAGCTGCGAGCCGCCAGCGGCGACAAAATTGCCTATGCTGTTGCTCCATGTGCGCCCTTGTGTATAAAACACTCGCTGGTATTCGAAGGAAACGTTGCTGTCACAATGCCAGTGCCAGGTAGCCCCTGCAGCGATGATAGGCGGAGTATTGACCCTTCCGCCGCTTGGGAGCAGGCCGCGGTAACGGTCAAATTTCGTAAACCACATAGGCGATGTGGCAGATAGACCGAATGTCCAACCTGGCAGCAAACGTCCCATCCAGCCAATGCGGATACCACTACCGATGCCCCAATCTGTGCCCTCGTTAGTCACATGACCTGGCGCGACGGATAGGCTGGCGTTGTCAAGACCGAAAAAACCCTTCACGCGTAGTGTCTGTAGGCCGACTACCAGTGAGACGCCGACCGATTGGTAATCTGTGACCCAGCGCGAATAGGTCAGAGCTGTGATGAACTGTCTAAACGTCAACCCAAATCGGTGATTTGCTGGAAAGCTTAAAGCGGGGGGTGTTCCAGTTACGCCTGCCATGACGGGGTTGGTCGTCGGATATTCTGTATTAAAACCGGTCCCATAAGCAGTGGCACCAACCGAGCTCCAATCGTCTAAGGCGTAGTTTACGCCGCTGGAAGGGATCCATTTCCAATCGGGTCTTCCAAGAGAGCTACCGCTGCTTGGTAAGCCTGTGGGGGCTTGTCCCTCAATTGCTAGTTTAGGATTAGCCCAGTTATATTCACGATGGAAAAAGTAGGCTTGGTTGGCCTCATCCCAACGGGAACCTACCCAAGCCATGCCAGCGGGGTTTGTTGCTCCTACCAGCGAGTCTTGTGCGTAAGCGACAGCCACACCACCCATCCCTTTTGACTTAGTGCCGTATCCTACGTCAAACGCAGCAAGGCGAGCCTCTGTGTTTAACGGCATGGCGCAAGCCGCTAACAGCGCCAAAGAGCCTAATAAATAAGACACCCGCAGTTCCATACCGATCCTCCTCAGGAAATTTTAGACAATATAGCGCAGAAAATCAAAAAATTATTTTGTTGTCTATAGTATTTTAGATTATGAATGAGGGCAGTAGACGAGGAATAAAAATTGGGAAGACGGTAAGCCGGATTCTGTCGCGAGCAATCATTCCTCTAGGGGCTCTGTCGCCAGAGCCCTCAAGCAACATTTCGGAGCACCGCGAAGAACGGTATTGCCCCTGTCAGTCTTGCCTCGGATAGGGTTTGCCACGTCTCGAGTTGCCTCGAGTACGACTTACTCATGAAGTAAATGTTTCATCCTGCCTAACGACCTTACGGCAGTTAGCGGTCTGTTTTCTGTTGCACTTTCCGTAGCCTTACGACCCCCAGCTTTTCGCTGGTATCCTCTTCTACGAGGTCCGGACTTTCCTCTCCTTCAGCCTCGAAAAGCCAAAGCAGCGATTGCTTGTCTTCCCAAAAAAATTAGCTGGCGGCAGTGGTGCGGCGACGACGGCGTGCGGTGCGCGGAGCTGCAGTAGCGCTTTCTAGCGCTTCGCTTTCTGGCCAGTACTGGATGCGTGAGCAATGTTCGCAGAAAACCAGACGCTCGCCTTTGCGCACCAGATTTTCATCTTGTGCAGTTAGCATAATATGGCAGCCGGTACAGCAGCGGTTTTCGATAGGCACGACGACGCGTCCCTTTTTATTGCGCAGTAGACGTTCATATATGCGAAATACCTCGGTATCTGCTTTCTTAACGAGGTCACCACGTTGCTCTAGCAAGACACGGCCTTCAGTATTGATGCGATGGATGCTTTCGCGGATCTCGTCTTCGATCTCTTTGCTGCTTGCGGTAGTGCTGCTCAGGTTCTCTTGGAGGCTTTTAAGTAGATCTTCTTCAAGCACTAGTCTATCACACATTTCCCCAAGGCGCTGTTCGCGGTTGTGGCGCTCACGCTCTAGGGTCGACATTTCTTGGCTCAAAGCATTAAATTCTTCTACTTTGCGGATAGATCCTTGCTGAGACTCTAGCTTCTTGATATGCTCGATAATTCCTTGTACGTCCACTTCATCTAGCTTGATGTTTTTCTTGAGCTCCATCACTTCGTTACTTTTCGCAAAAACCCGATTTTCAAGGTCTTTCTTGATCCCGTCGATGTTTGTAAGCTCTTTCGAGCGATCGCGTTTAAGACGCATCAGACGGATCATCTGCATGTCTAATTCTTGAATGTCGAGGATAACGTTCAAAGCCTTGAGCATCTGCGATACCTTATGGGATGATTTTACCGAAAGGGCAGCTTAACTCCTTTGTCATTAATTCTCAAGCAAAATACAGGGCAGAGCCTGTTCTTGTGAATTTTTATACTCTGATTCGTTCGCTGGTCAGGGTTTGCCGCGCGGTTTCTGTTGACATCGGCCTTTACCTGGGGTTACAGGTTGGCCATCAAGCATGTTTATGGTCGAGGGCCACTATGCCGCTTAAATCTAGCAATCGCCTGTGAATACAAGGCAGGCAGCAGCGCGTGCGCTTAGGGGCGCATTCGAGCACCCGGTAAAAACGAGCCGGGTATTTGTGGGATTTGACGGGTTTACCGACACGATTATGCAAGCTGTCGACCGGCGCCTGTCGGCAGGTGAATATATTCCTATCGAGACTATCCAAAAATTTGGCGAAAGAATCCTTGGTTCCTCTGGTAAAAGCGGTAACATAGAGTTAGTTCCATTGGAAGTGCGCTTTGGGGGTAACGCGCCGCTATTGGCCCGCGCGCTCCTGCCAGGGAACCATCGCCTGTGCTTTGCTGGGACTATTGGTCGGCCGGGTCACATTGAGCCCCTTTTTGCTGAATTTGCAGAAGCTTGCGAACAAGTTTTTCCGCTAGGTGCCAGCGGAAAAACCGATGCTCTCGAGTTCGACGATGGAAAAATGTTGTTTGGGCAGATGAGATCGGTGGTTGAAGTAGACTACCGCTGCTTAATAGATCAGCTGCCAGAGGACCAGTTTATTCAACTGCTGAACCACACGGACCTGTTTGCCAGCGTCAACTGGACCATGATTCCCCAAATGACCGATATCTGGTTGCAAGTAGCACATAAAATCCTTCCCCATCTCGACGCTAGCCATCCACGTTGGTTTTTTGTGGATCTCGCCGATCCCGCTAAGCGCCGCCCAGAGGAACTGATGGCTGCTTTAAGAGCCATAAAAAATTTTAATGCTCGCTTTAAAGTTGCCCTGGGATTAAATTTTTCTGAAGCACAACACGTTTTTGCAGCTTTGCATGGAAATGCTCCGTTTGAGGGCAGTAAAGATGTGGTGAAAACACTTGCTGAAGGCATTCGCGAAGGGAGCGGGCTCGCACACATTGTGGTGCATGCCCGAGCTTTTGCCGTTTCGTCCACAGAAGATGGCGTTTTTTGTGTAGACGGTCCACTCATTAAAACCCCCCTCCTAACCACCGGCGGGGGCGATCATTTTAATGCGGGTTACTGTCATGGATTGCTTTTCGGTTTGCCTCCAGAGCAATGCTTAGTTATCGGCGTAGCTGCTTCAGGTTTTTATGTGGAGCGCGCCAAGACCCCTGCGATCAGGGATATTTGTGAACTTTTGAATCGGGATGAATGGTAATAATGGAACCTGCTTTTTGGCCTTTAATTCTTATTTTTCTACTAGGGTATACTTTCATCGTTGTGGAGGGGGCCGTCCATATAGATAAAGCCGCTACCGCTCTGCTTACGGGCGTAGCTTGCTGGATACTGCTTTACTGGACCGCTGGCCATCACCCAGAAATTACCCAATCGCTGAATGAACACCTCACAGGCATCAGTCAAATTTTATTCTTCCTGATGGGGGCCATGCTGATTGTCGAGATCATCAACGTCCATCGCGGATTTGAATTAGTAGGGCGGCTCCTAACGCTGAAGTCGCCTGTTGCTCTATTTTGGGGCGCTATCTCCATCGGGTTTGTACTCTCTTCCGTTTTGGATAATTTAACCAGCATCATTGTACTCATCAGCCTGTTACAGAAAGTGATTCCAAAACGTGAAGAGCGAATTTTGATCACCGCCGCGCTGGTTACCGCAGTGAATGTCGGCGGCGCTTGGACGCCAATTGGCGACGTCACGACCACCATGCTTTGGATTAATGGCAACATTACCACTTTTTCGATCATAAGCAAACTTTGGTTGCCCTGTGTGATCTCGCTGGTCGTATTCGGCTTGATCGCTATGCAGCTAATGCCAAAAAGAATCACGCCAAACGAAACGTTGGCTGACACTAAACCGTACCCAGGCGCCAAACGCCTCCTCTATTTAGGTATCGCTACTCTCGTTGCTGTACCCATGCTCAAAGCTTTCTTAGGCGTCCCTCCTTTCATGGGCATCCTCATTGGCGTTAGTGTTATGTGGATCGTCACCGATCTGCTCCATAGGCACAACGAAAATCGCCAGCACCTACGCGTCTATCAGGTTCTCTCTAAGGTGGATATGACCAGTATTTTCTTCTTCCTTGGTATTCTCCTAGCTGTCGACGCCCTGGAAACAGCTGGCATTCTGAAACGACTGGCAGTGTTTCTTTCCTCGACAATTCCTTCTCAAGAAATCGTTGCGACCCTCATTGGCCTAGTTTCTGCTCTTGTGGACAACGTGCCGCTAGTAGCTGCCAGCATGAAAATGTATCCCCTCACTCAATACCCTGTCGACGATCCACTCTGGGCGCTCATAGCATTTTGCGCCGGCGTTGGAGGTAGCCTCCTCGTGATCGGCTCCGCACCCGGCATAGCGCTCATGTCCCTGGAAAAAATCTCCTTTGGCTGGTACCTACGCAAGATTTCTCTTGCCTCTTTAGTAGCCTACCTCGTTGGTGTGGGGGTCTACGTGTTCATGAACTAAAACAGTACGGCTAGCTGTACACTTTCTGGCCTTCGTTTAGGCTATGATGCATTTACTATTCTTAGTTCGCAGAGCGGGGTCTTTCTCGTGCAACCAACGCAAGGCTTCAGGCGTTCCGTTTTTAGCCACGAAATCTGCGAAGTTCAGACCCTGCCATGTTCTGTAGATCAAGCTAGGATCTTTTTGATGCAGCCATTCCATGACTTCCAACTGTCCGTTGTGAGCAGCGCTGTGCATAGTTGTTGCGCCATCGGTTCTCGTGTTTTGAACTAGGGCCGGGTCTTGTTCATAAAGCCATTCCATGACAGGCAGGTGGCCGCCTTTGGCGGCGTAGTGCATAGCCGTCTCGCCGTTGGCTGCCCTGTTCTGGGTCGAGCTAGGATCATTTTGGTATAACCATTTCATGAGCGATAAGCGGCCATCTTGAGCGGCTTGGTGCATAACCGTTGTCCCGCCCTTTCCCGTCTTCTGATATAACCATTCCATAGCTGGCAGATGGCCGCCTTTGGCGGCGCAGTCGATAGCTGTGGATCCTTCGTTTGCCGCTTTCTGTAAAAGGCTTGGATCCTTTTGGTGCAACCACTCCATGGCCGGTAGGTGGCCATTTCCGGCGGCTGTGTGCATGGTTGTGCCGCCGGCTTTTGTCAGTTTTGAAACCAAGCCCGCATCTTTTTGGTGCAACCATTCCATGACCGGTAGGTGGCCATGTTCGGCAGCCAAGTGCATGGTTGTGCCACCGGCTTTTGTCAGTTTCGAAACCAAGCTCGCATCCTCTTGGTGCAACCATTCCATGACCGGTAGGTGGCCGCCTTCGGCAGCGCAGTGCATAGCGTTGTGACCGCCCGGGCTCTCAGGAAGCAACTCTAGAGCTTTTTGATACAGCCATTGGATAACGAGCAAGTGGCCGCCGAAGGCGGCGTGGTGCATAGCTACTGCACCGTTCTTACTTGCCGTGAGGACCGAGCTCGCATCCTGCTGATACAACCATTCTACGACGGGCAGGTGGCCCTTTTGCGCGGCCAGATGCATAGGTGTTTCGCCGTCGTTGTTCGTCTTCGAGACTAAGCTCGCATCCTGTTGGTGCAACCACTCCATGACCGGTAGGTGGCCATTTCTAGCAGTCCAGTGCATAGGTGTTTCGCCGTCGTTGTTCGTCTTCGAGACTAAGCTTGCATGCTGTTGGTGCAACCATTCCATGATCAGTAGGTGGCCATTTAGGGCAGCCCAGTGCATG
>CAYUJS010000021.1:14266-22372 GCA_964445105.1 uncultured bacterium
TTAGGGCAGCCCAGTGCATGGTTGTGGCACCGATGTTTGTCGGCTTGGAAACCAACCTCTCATCTTGTTGGTGCAACCATTCCATGACCAGTAGGTGGCCTTTTTCAGCAGCCCAGTGCATGGTTGTGCCACCGGTGTTTGTCAGTTTCGAAACCAAGCTCGCATCTTTTTGGTGCAACCATTCCATGATCAGTAGGTGGCCATTTAGGGCAGCCCAGTGCATGGTTGTGGCACCGATGTTTGTCGGCTTGGAAACCAAGCTCGCATCTTTTTGGTGCAACCATTGCATGGCAGGCAGATGTCCATTTTGTGCGGCCCAGTGCATGGTTGTGAAACCGTCGTTTGCCGGCTTGGAAACCAAGCTCGCATCTTTTTGGTGCAACCATTGCATGGCAGGCAGATGTCCATTTTGTGCGGCCCAGTGCATGGTTGTGAAACCGTCGTTTGCCGGCTTGGAAACCAAGCTCGCATCTTTTTGGTCCAACCATTGCATGGCAGGCAGATGCCCATTTTGTGCGGCCCAGTGCATGGTTGTCATACCGTCATCTGTCGTCTTTAGAAGTAAGTTTGGGTCTTTTTGGCACAGCCACTCCATAGCTGGCAGATGGCCATGGCCGGCGGCAATGTATAGAGCACTGACGCCTCCCTTTTTTGTTTTCTGTATGAGCGTTGGATCTTGCTCGTACAGCCACTGCAGTAACTCTAGGTCTCCTCCAGCGGCAGCACAGTAAAGCAGCGATCTGCCTCTAGGGTCAGTTACAGAGACTGCGCCAGGCCCCTGTTGAGCCACCAGCCATTTGATAGCGTAGGTCAACCCCTCCTGCGCCATCCAGTGGGCTACTGGAAAGTGATCTTGCCATTGATTGTCAGAAATAAAGACGGTGGGATGCTTTTGAACGCAGGCAAGTAGCTTCGGTATTTCCTTGCTGTAGTTGGGACATTCATTAAGACAGTGCAAAGGAAGCTCCCAAGGGGCTTTGTGGAGTTCCCCAGGTAAATCGTTTACTCCGTCACACAGATTTTCGAAGAAAAGTTGCATGGCCTCTTTGTTATCCGAGAGATCAGTTCGATAGATCTCACCCGCCAGAAAAGTCATAACTAAGGCAAAACTGGGCTTGGAGGCATAGTTTTGGATAAAAATTTTCTGCTCCTCGGGGCCCTTTCGGCTCAGATATTGCGCAATCAGGTACTCCTGGAAGGTCAGGTGTAGGAATTGGTAGTAGGTATTTGGCCCGCTTCCGGCCACTTTTAACAGTCCCGAATCAAGCAACTCTTGTTCAGTTATCTCTTTCCCTTGCAGGCAAGATTGAACCTCCGCTTGAGAAATTATGAGGCGCTCTTGGGAAAGTCCGTGTAATCCGATTAAACCCAAGAGGTCGTAAAGCTTATTTTTTTTAGACGGGTCTAACTTTTGAGGGTCTACGCTTTGCTTTTGGCACTGCCAGAGTAAGAATTGCTCGGTCATGGTAAAATAGAGCTCTGTCTTGGTCCTGCCAAATCCTGCCCGATCGGCCCCCTGTTCCCATAAGCTACAGAGCATTTGCAGATTCAGAGGAACGCGTCCCATCTGGGATAGATAGGTTTGTGCCTTTAGTGCGTGCAGAAAGTTCTGCTGGGTTTGTCTGCTCTGCAGACTGTCTCCTTTGCGGCTAAAAAACTTCTCGCAGTAGTTCTCCACGTGATCATCTGCAAACCCCAAATTTTCCACGGAGCGGTGTATGCGGTCTGTTAGACGCGCTGTGACGCCGGGGCGAGAGGTCAGGAAAACGTGAAGTTCTGTGTCCGAGAGAACAGGAGAGAGCACCGTTACTAGCGCCTCACTAGCTTCATCGTAGCCATCAAAGAGGACAAGTATCTCCTGTCTGTTGTTCTGTAGTTGCTGCAAAAAAGAAGCGACCAGACGGGGCTGCTGCAATACAAATTCCGCTAAAGCTCGCGCTAGGAAAAGATCAGAATCTTGGATAGCATGTAACGCTCCCCCAGCTTCAACAGCGGTATTAAGCATTCGCAGAGGGATCCAGTAGACAGCCTTAAACTGTTTTTCGAAAAGAAGGCCTGATGCCCAGTCATGGGCGATTTTTTGGCAGAGGGTGCTCTTACCAACGCCGGCATCTCCTGTGAGGAGTACGCGACGGATGGGTTCGGATGTTTCTGTTTCGAAGAGCTGTTTTAAAGAGATGCGCTTGGCTGCTGTTTCCCGTGCTTTGACAAGTCCATAAGCTGAAGCAGATGAGTTCCCCTGACTCGCATAGCCTCTTGAATGCTCTTCCTGCCTATCACGCAATAGGCCTCCTTGGCTGGAACCAGCAGCGAAAGAAGATGAAGATGACGAAGAAGAGCTCGTCTGGTCGATACTGTTCGCTACCTGTTTCTCCTCGGAGGCGAGCGCAAGCTCGGTGAATAGCTCACGGACGGGGAAGGTCTCATCAACCATGGGCAAGCTGAGCTGTCCCCAATGGTCTATATAATGCATTCTCAGTGGTATTTCGGGATACTGCACTTGAAAATCGTGCAGCTCCTGTGCGTAGATCTCCTCTTGCAGGTGAAGCCAATCCTGAAGCGATTGGCGCAGCTGGTCGCTAACATTTTTGGGTAATTGATCGCTAGGAGAATGGTCGAATTTACCCTGCCGGTGGATCAGTAAGTCGGCTACTCCTTCATTTTGCTTATAGCGCAGACAGTTGAGTAGCGTGCTAATGAAACGGCTTTTTTGCTCTGGCGGCAGCTCCTCCCAGTGGATGATCATTTTGGGGTCATTGTTGGCCGTTTGCACGTCGCGAAGGTCGTTAACCCACCTCTGCGGAGGTCCCGCCTCGGCTTTTTTGTTGAACACGAAATTGACAAGCTTATCTTTATCTTCTTGCTTGAAGGACAAAGCGGCCCCAGGATCGATTTTGACCGTTTGTGCGGCGATAATCTGCCCTTGATCATCTTCCACCCATACGAAGCCCGCATTGTCTGCTCTGCCTCCTAAACCGTCTGTGTCCGCGATGGCGCGCATGACCGCCAAAAGCTCAACTAGGCCCCAAATCGGCTTTAAAAGCCCATCGGGTGCATACAATGATTCAGGAAGTGAATGATAGCTTTGCACGTACTGCACGAATGAAATAGAAGAGCCCGATCTGCTTTGCGTGGTTGCTTTGCTAAAGTCTTGGTACCCTGGAATAGCAGGATATCTGGACAGAATCCGCAAGCAGCTGTTTACTCCAACATGCTCTAAACTGAGAGCCATTGAATGCACTAGATTGCCAGCATCCTTAATGGGTTGTAAGGACAAAAATGAGGCTGGTACGTTGAAGAAGCCTCTACCCAGTTCTTTATAAAAATCATAGGAAATTTTTTCCAAAATAGCAGCTAAGCCCAAATCTTTGCGTGTAGCCTTACGAATGCTGTCGGGATCATCATCTAAAAGGCCCGTACCAAAGTTGACCTTGCCCAAGTAGTAATCATTGCCTGCCTGGTACAGTGTCCTTATGGTCACCCCAATAATTTTTTTTCCGGTAGCTTGCAGAGCATCAGGAAAATAAATATTCCACAGATCCACAGAATATTCCTGCAACCCTTTGACCGTGATCGGCTGGTACGTGATGCAGCTCGCTGCGCCGTTGATTTTGCCAGCAGGTCTAACTGGGGCGGCAACAGCCAAATCAAAACGTGGTACTTCCATAATCAAGATCTCCTACCTGTTTTTTATATATGCTAGCATACGCTTTTTTTCGCTCCCTTCCTCAGAACGTGCAAGCAGCCTAGAATTTTATCTAGAGAGGCAGCCAATGTGCGAGGTTGGTCAGTAAACCATCCTAAAGCGAACACCAATGTGGGATCATAAGTCTGTGGTAAAATTTATCTCAATTAATTTACTATTATCTAGCACAATAATTTTATCTTTTATATTCGACGATATTTTTGAGTAACCGTTCAAGGGGGTAGGGGCGCCTGGTCGACGACCAATTTAGCCCCCTGCCCGTGAGCAAAACCCGCTGATATGGATATAAGGGTGTAATTCAAACCTGTATAGCTGCTAAGCCAAAACCCCTACAAGTGGCCTTAGTTTACCAGAGCTTTTCCCAATCTTCATTCGCTCTGAGGATTCGGAGGTTTGCCATATCACCGGCACTGTCTCTCCTCCACTACGCTCCGGCTTGTGGGTGCAAGTATTATTTTCGCTATTCCCCAGCATTGCTGTCTTCGCTTGACTTGCAAGATTGATGGGTGCTGCCTTGCTGCTCAGGGATCCCGGACGAACTTAATCTTTTTTTGCAGATAAGAGCGTAAAATCCAAAATTCAGAGGGGCAGGGGCTTGCCCTGGGCGGCTTGCCTTTGAATTTCTGCAGCTGCGATGGCGAAGGCGTTGGCGACGTTGAGGGAGTTTTTGCGCCCGGTTAGGGGAATGGTGACAATGAGGTCGGAGAGGTTAAGGGTTTTCTGCGAGAGCCCATACTCTTCGTTGCCTATGGCTAGGGTAAAGGATTCTGGAAAGAGGTAGTCGTGGATCGAGATTGCCCCGGGAGTAGTCTCCAGTGCGATGAGGGGTTTGGGAAGCTGTTCAAGAGGGATGTTTTGATAGCTTTGGACCCACAGATGAGCTCCCATAGCGGCATCCTGAACCTGTTTGTGGTCAATGTAGGCCATGTTTTGGGAAAAGTAGAGGGTTCCGAGGCTGAACGCCTCTGTAGTGCGTACGATACTGCCGATGTTGTGGGCTGAGCGTATGCGGTCTAGGTAGATAGCGATGGGCTTGATGGGCGCGCTGGCTTCTCGGTCGAGCTGCGAGTGAAGTAGGTTGTGTTCGCGCACTGCTAGTCCAGCGAGGGCGAGGTGATGATGGAAGGCGTCGCTAATGGATTGCCGCTTGGTTGTGACAGGTGCCGGAGCGGCGATCCAGGCCTGGATCTCTTGGTAGGAGGCGAATGCTGCGCTTGGTAGTTTGTTTGTGAGAAGCTCATGGTGAGCTTGGCGCAACAAATCGCAGCAGATTTTATGCTGCTGCCTTTCTGGCATTGCTAGGAAGCGCTTTTTAGTGAACAGCTGTTTATCCAGTGTTTTGCGGCTGCCGTCTTGAGAGGTAGTCTTCAAGTCCTCCGTCGTGGACGTGAATGCGATCTTTCTCAAAGGCGATGATTTTCGTGGCAGCGGTGCTGACCATGTCTCGGTCGTGGCCGACAAATAACACAGTGCCGGGATAGTTGGCGAGCGCCCATCCAAGGGCGGAAACGGCTTCTAGATCGAGGTGGTTATTTGGTTCATCCATGACGAGGAAGTTATGGTTTTCTAGCAGAATCCCGGCGAGAATAAGACGGGCGGTTTCGCCGCCAGATAGATTGCAAACTTCTTTGAAGGCGTCGTCTCCGGTAAATAACATTTTTCCGAGCACGCTGCGCACGTCTTGATCATAGACGCCCTGTTTGCGTTTGCGCAGCCAATCGAAGAGGGTGGTGCGGTCGGATTTATCGACGATCTCGCCATGATTCTGAGGAAAGTAGCTCACAGCCACCTGATGGCCCAGTTCTACTTTGCCATGATCGGGCTTTAGAGCACCGACAAGCATGCGGATGAGAGTGGTTTTGCCCCGTCCGTTGTTGCCTATGACACCGATGCGGTCTCCTTTGTGTATCTCTAGGGAAAAATCTTTAATGACCTGCAGATTATCATAGCTTTTGGAGAGGTGCTCAGCCTTGAGGACAATTTTGCCCGAGGCTTTTTCTTGCGGAATGAAGCGGATATAGGGGCGTTGGATGTTGGAGGCTTTGAGCTCTTGGGGTTGAAGACGTTCCATTTCGCGCATGCGCGACTGTACTTGGCTTGCGCGCGTGCCAGCGCTAAAACGGGCCACGAACTCTTTGAGTTTAGCGATTTTTTTGTCTTTAGATTTAGATTCTGATTCGGCGCGCTCACGCACCGAGGTTTTCGCAGCCACCATGTCATCGTAGTTACCTGGATAGACAATGATGGTTTCGTAGTCGATGTCGGCGATTTGCGTGGTGACAGAGTTTAAAAAATGGCGGTCATGGCTGACGACTACGACGACGCCGCGGTAGTTATACAGGAAGTTTTCCAACCAGCCGATGGAGTCCATGTCTAAATGGTTAGTCGGCTCATCGAGTAGGAGGGCTTGTGGGTCGCCGAAGATTGCTTGGCAAAGCAGAACGCGGAACTGAAAGTCTGTGGGGATCTCATGCATTCGCTTTTGGAACATATCTTGTTCCAGGCCGATGCCGGCCAATAGAATCTCTGCGTTTGCTTCGGCGGCGTAGCCATCTTCTTCGGCGACGATGCCTTCCAATTCTCCTAAGCGCATGCCGACTTCGTCTGTCATTTCTGCATCGTAGAGCGTATTACGCTCGCTAAGTGCCGCCCAGAGCCTTTGATTGCCCATCAGCACCACGTCGAGGACTTGGCATTCCAAAAAGTCTTCGATGTTTTGGCGCAAGATGCCTACGCGGTCGGGTAAGGAGACGGTGCCTTCTGTCGGCGGTTCCATGCCCATGATGATGCGAAAAAGAGTGGATTTACCGGCGCCGTTTGGCCCGGTGAGGCCGTAGCGGTCACCCGAGTTGAAGGTGACATTGACATCTTCAAACAGAACGCGGCTACCGAAGCTTTTGGAAACTTTGCTCAGGGTGATATTCGTGGAGGTCATGTGGCTCTCGGGTGGGCTTGATCATAAACTTCTTTTTTCAGCTTAGGGCTGACGCGTGTGTAAATAGTCGTGGCGGCTAGGGTACGGTGCCCCAGCATCTCTTGAATGGTTTTGAGATCCATGCCGTTCTCTAACCAGTGGGTGGCGATGGTGTGGCGGATTGTATGCGGAGTAACTTTGTCCGCTAGCCCACTAGCTTTTAGGTATTTTTCAAAACTGCGGTCCACAGAGCGTGCGGTGAGGCGCGTGCCCAAACGATTGAGAAAGATGGCTTCGCGATCGATTTGTGCCTGGTGACCTTCTATATCTTGGTGGCGTTCTATGTGATTTAGGTAGGCTAAAATCCATTCAGAGGCATTTTTCGTGATAGGCACCATTCGCTCTTTTTTGCCTTTTCCACGCACGCGGATCAGTAGTTGGATGTGGTCAATGTCAGCGCGATTCACAGCCACAAGCTCGCTTACGCGTAAGCCAGAGCTATAAAATAGCTCCATGATGGTGCGATCCCGAAATCCCAAATAGTCGCTGGTGTCGGGTTGGTCGATCAGACGTTTTACATGCTCATAGGAGAGGCTTACCGGGATGCGTTTATCTATTTTGGGGCTATCGAGGTCTTCTGTGGGATTGGCCGGTAGAAGGTTTTGCGACACAACATATCTGAAGAAAGTGCGCAAAGAAGAGAGTCGGCGCACGATGGTACTTTTGTTGTGCCCTTTATTGGTGAGATCTGCCAGGAATTTGCGGATGAGTTTCTTATCGATTTCAGCGAGTCTGATCGCTTCATCTTTGCCCTGAAAACGGGCGCTATACTCTTGGTCGTAGCGAATTTTGGTCGGCAGATCTTCGGGCTTTGCATCCGCCATAAATTCAGCTTGGATGAAATCTTTTAAGGCGTTGAGATCGATGGCATAGTTGCGTACAGTATGTGCTGAGGCGTCTTTGACCGATTTCAGATAGTTAAGAAATTGATAACAAGTCGGAATAAACAAAGTTCCCTCCGTAGGTGGAAGATGACGATGAGTTTAGCAGACGTAGGATTCTTGGGGAAGTAGGAATAAAACCATTTTCAGGGCCAATGTATTATTGAAGCGCCAAAGGGCGCGCTTTATAAATGGAGGGGGTCAAATATATATGATCACAGAGCAGCTATCGGCTGGTGCTATATGCAAAGAAGCGCGCGGGCCTTGCTTGGGTTACTTCTTGGTCACTACACCTGTTTGTTTAGAGCTTATAAAGAGGGTCATCGTCCTTTAGAATTGGCGGCTGAATAGAGCAGGCTATATGAAAATCTAAAAACTCTAAAAATTGTACAAGACGGTTTGAAAAAAGTGGTTAAGCATTTTCTGGCTCGTTCTCAGGGTATCTAAAGGACGATGAGATTGTCGTTGAGGAGCGAAATTTGCAGGTGAACAGCAGCTTCTGCCAAAAAGAGATCTGATAGCAGTCTTAGTTTGCAACGAAGCAG
>CAYUJS010000021.1:22382-31428 GCA_964445105.1 uncultured bacterium
AAATGAGGCTAGGCTACCCAAAGAGCCAGTCGGCTCTTTTTTTAAGCGGGAGCTGTTGCTAGAAGGCTACAAGCATCATTTCTGCCTGGGCCAAGGAAAGACCTTGCAGTCGTCTGCGGCGAAGGAGTTGGGAAATACCTCTCGCGCCTCTTTTTCAAAGTCTTGACTACGCAGATACCTGGCTGAAAAGTGGGTAAGGATAAGTTGTTCGACACCGGCTTCAACGGCGATGGCAGCGGCCTCTTTGGCGGTAAGGTGAAAGTGTTTTTTGGCGAGTTCCGCTTCTGCTTCTAGATAGGTGCTTTCGCAAAGAAATAGCTGCGCGCCCTGTGCGATTTGCGTGGCCGCTAGACAGGGCCGTGTATCGAGGACGATAGCGAAGCTGTCGCCTTTTCTAGTTGTGCTGACCTCATCAAGAGAGACGAGGCGCTCTTGGGTTTGAATTTGCCCTTGTTGCTGGAGTAGCTTCACTATGGGTCCCACAATGCCTTTTTGGGCTAGCAGGGCAGGGTCGTACTTGCGGCGATCTGCTTCGGTGATCCTCCAGGCTATGTTTTCGATGCCTCCATGGTTCACAAAGGCGGCTTCGATACAGAATTTACCGTCGTCGTGGACGGTGCCGGCGGTGGAAACAGGATGTTCAACTACTTTGATGTTTTCGTGGTAGATCGTGCCGTAGCGCAAGCGATCGAAATATTTTTTTCCACTAGCGGGATAGTAACAATGAATCTCATGCTGCACCTTATCGAGGTTTAAACGCATAAGCATGGAGCCCAATCCAAGGCAGTGGTCTCCGTGAAAGTGCGAAACAAACATACGGGTGACGGTGGGCGGCGCCACATTGGCGAAGATAAATTGGCGTTGTGTTCCTTCGCCTGGATCAAACAAAAAGCCCTCTTCGTTCCAACGTAGCAGGTAGGCGCCGTGGTTGCGCAAGCGTGTAGGCTGCTGGCTGGAGCAGCCTAGGATAATCAGATCTCTAATAGTCATTGTGCCCCTTAAGAAAGTCGCGTAGTTGGGTCAGCGCAAGGTAGCGATGCGAGGATCGGCACTGTTCCTCGAAAGAAAGTTCCCCTTGAGTGCGCGAAGAGCCGGTAGGCTGGAAAATAGAGTTGAAGCTATGTTTGCCAATTTTAGTCGCTCCTCTTGGAGCGACGATTGTGCCTTCTAGGGCTCCCTCAAAGACTACCGGTTCGTGGTTGGGTTCCACGTAGGCAACGGCGCAGATTACTTGTGCGCGGTGGTCTGTGTAGCGCAGGATTAGGTCGGCGACACCTGTTTCCGAAAGGTGTCCAAGGAAATCCTTTATGTAGGGCCCTGGCAGTCCGTTGAGCGCATTGCAGCAGACGCTAACATCCTCGATGATGAGAGGGCGATTGAGGCGTTCCATGGCGCTTTTGGCTTTATGTAGTAAAACTTTGCGTTTGTCGCCTTGGATCTCTTCAAGTTCGAGGTCAGTTTGCTCAAGCGTCCAATCGGAGAGAATGTGGCTTGCCTCGCGGAATTTGCCGGCGTTGCCGGTCACGTAATCTATTTTCAATGTTACCTCTTCCAAGCAAAAAGCTGATTGCGGCCAAGGAGGTAGCCTGCCAGGCCGCCGATTAGGTGGGCGGTATTGGCGATGCGCGGGCTAAGGGGCATGTTCCAGTACACTTCGAAGACAAAGGAGACAACTTGCAAGCCGACCATGGCAAAGAGGAAAAAGATGGCAAAGGCTAGGCTTGACTTTTGCAGCTGATATCCTTCCCAGGGAGCGAGTTGTTGACGAGCCACCACGAAGGCAATCATACCGACGAGTACGCCGGAAAAACCGACGAAGTTAGGACCACTCATAAGGTATTGCGCGAGGTTAGCCGCTATGCCGGTTAAGAGAATGAAGAGGAGGTAGCGAGCGATTTTTAGACGAGATTCCATTTGACGGCCAAGAACGAGCAGAGCGGTCATATTGAAGAAGAGATGGAACAGGTCGCTATGCAGCAGAGCGGGCGAAAAAAGCCTCCATACCTGCCCGTTGGCGATATCGGGGAAGATAGGTTGATCCCAAACTACAGGTACGGGCTCGCCCTTGAGTGTGCTGGTTAAAGGATCGTAGATGCCGTTGAAACTCGTGGCGGTAGGATCCTCGAATAGCATAGCGCGCCATAGATTACTGTAGTAGGCTCCGCTCTTGGCCAACCTTAGGAGTGTCGTGTCGCTCGTTTGCTCCTCGATGAACTGCATGTTTTCCCACAAAAACAACGCAGTGCAGATGAGGATGAGATAGAATGTAATAGAACCGACGGGCTGGGATTTTGCCTTGGCCGTTAGGGTTTCTGAGATTAGATCAATTTTCAATCTAGGCATAGGGCGGGCATCCAATCTAGGGTCTTCGGGGTTATCTTCAAAGATACGCAGCCATGTGAGTGCTGTGGCAAATTGGTCTTCTTCGATGATCCAGAGGGTGCAGGAGTGGTCGCCATACTGGTCGCTGCCCCAATCGGAATTGGTGAGAAGTTCTAATTTATTATCGATCCCCTCGCGATTGAGGAGCTCGTGTAGGCGGTGTCCCTGGGGGACGCTTTTTATGGAGCAGAAGAGGCGCATGTGGCGATAATTTTCTCGATAAGTTGGGTTGTTGCTAGGCCGGGAATACGCTGGACCAGATGTAGCCGACCGCCGGTTTGTTGGATTACTTGAGCTTCGAGGCAGTCTGTCCCGTACTCAGCCCCATTAGCGTGTACATTGGGACGGATCTGCAGCAGAGCGTTGCGAGGATCGGTCTCGTCGAACCAGGAGACAAACTGTACCCATTGCAAGGCGGAGAGAAGCTGCAGACGATATTCTAGAGGCACGATAGGCCGATTGGGGCTTTTGTATTGCCTTACGGAGGCATCGCTGTTAAGGAGCACGATGAGGACATCAGCTTGCTGAGAGGCTTCGTAGATTATCTGTAGGTGTCCAGCGTGCATCAGGTCAAACGAGCCGTTTAGCGTAACGATGGTGCGGGCTTGGGCTCGTTGCTGCGCAGCCCACCTTTCAAGCTGATCGGGGGCAACCCATTTTTGACGACAGCTCTCTTTCCATAGCTTGATCGGGCTCATGAGTGGCTAGTGTCCGTGTTTTTTCATGAAGGCAATATTAAATACTTCGTCGTAGTGCTCGACAAAGTGGACGGCGATGCCTTCGCGAATGTAATCTGGTAGCTCTTCGTAGTCTGCGATGTTATCTTTGGGCAGGATAATCTCCACTAGCCCAGAACGGCGGGAGGCGAGCATCTTCTCTTTCACGCCGCCGATGCCCAGGACTCTTCCTGTAAGAGTGAGCTCTCCGGTCATGCCTAGGTCTTCGACCACAGAGGTATCTGTGAGCAGAGAGATCAGCGCGGTCACCATCGTGATACCTGCTGAGGGGCCATCTTTAGGGGTAGCGCCTTCTGGAATGTGGATATGTACCTGGCACTTGTCGAAAAAGGTGCGGCCGGGCGCATATTTTTCCATCGCGCTGTGCAGATAGCTCCAAGCGATTTCCGCCGATTCTTTCATTACGTCGCCGGCTTGTCCGG
This sequence comes from uncultured bacterium, assembly GCA_964445105.1. Lineage (GTDB taxonomy): Bacteria > Chlamydiota > Chlamydiia > Chlamydiales > JAJFMA01 > CAWBNS01. The sequence goes on from CAYUJS010000021.1 coordinate 25,924, forward strand.
TCAGTTTCATGCTTGTTTTTTCAGCAGCCACTTTGAGGGTTTCCACGTAAAGCGTAGCGCCGCCCATGGCGGTCCAGGCCAGGCCAGTGCAGACTCCAACCGGGGTAACAGCATAAAAACGGTCGCTGATGAATTTGGGTTTACCCAGATAGGTCTTTAGATTGGCTCCACCGATGCTATGCGAAGGCTCAGGTGCTTTGGCAGGTTTTTTCCCTCGTTTCCTAGCCCAATTTTCTTGCTCTTCTACGATTTCTACAGCCACTTTGCGCAGGATCTTTTTAATCACATTTTCTAGCCCACGTACGCCTGATTCGCGCGCGTAGCCGTTGATCATTTCGCGTAGTGCTAAATCCGAGAATTGAATTTGTTTGGCTGTGAGGCCCATCGCCTTGCGGTTGCGTGGAATGAGGTATTTTTTAGCGATTTGTGTTTTTTCTTCTAGGATATAGCCAGAGAGTCGAAGCACCTCCATCCGGTCTTTGAGCGGCTCTGGAATAGTGTCCAAGACGTTGGCTGTGACGATAAAGAGCACTTCTGACAGGTCGCAGCGCACGTCGAGGTAGTGGTCAAGAAACTCTTTATTTTGTTCAGGATCGAGGACCTCAAGGAGGGCAGAGGCAGGGTCGCCGTGGAAGCTGCTGCCCATTTTATCAATCTCGTCTAGCATGATGACGGGATTCATTGCGCCTGTGATTTTGAGGGCCTGGATAAGCTTGCCTGGCATAGCGCCGATGTAGGTGCGGCGATGTCCTTTGATCTCGGCCTCGTCCCGCATGCCGCCTACAGAAAAGCGGTAAAACTTACGGTTGAGGGCTCTTGCTATGCTCTTGCCGATGCTGGTTTTCCCCACACCAGGAGGCCCTACGAGGCAAATGATGCTGCCGCGCACGCCGCCGGTAAGTTTACCGACGCTGATAAATTCTAAGATACGCTGCTTGATATCTTCCAGACCGTGGTGATCCTCTTGAAGAATTTTCTTAGCGAGGCGTAGGTCGTGGCATTCTTTGCTTTTGAGTCCCCAAGGGACAATGGTCAGCCATTCGAGATAACCACGACAGACGGCGTACTCGGCCGATTGTGGTTCAAGCGCGCTTAACTTGTCTAATTCATCCTTGATAACGCCTAAGACGTCTGCGGGGATTTTGCGCTCAGTAATACGGCCTTCAAATTTCTCACGATCGCCAGTTTTGTCATCTTTTTCGATACCCAGCTCTTTGCGGATGGTCTTCAGTTGCTCGCGAAGGAAGAACTCGCGCTGGTTTTTTTGGATAGCGGCTTCAATTTTCGTGTTGATATTGCTTTGTAGGCGACTAAGGTCCAGTTCTTTTTTCAAGAGAATGAGGGCTTTTTCAATGCGCTGGCGTACATCGAAGGTGGCGAGTACATCTTGCAATTCGTCGCGCGTAGCAGTGGTGAGGGCTACAGCAAAATCTGCGAGTCGGCCCGGGTCTGTGTAGTCGGAATGGCCTAGAAAGATTTGCAATTCTTCTTTGAACAGCGGGCTGAGGCGCAGGAGCTCTTTGATGGTGGAGATGATACTGATGGCGTAGGCCTTCATCTCTTTCGTGAGGCTCACTTTGTCTTCTTGGTACGAGACCTTGGCCATGAGGTGCTTGGACTTGAAGATGGGTTTTTCAACGACCATTCTTCGTTCCATGTTGAGGATCACCTGGGCTCCACCCTGTTCCATGGGGATAATGCGCAGGATGCGAGCCAGCACGCCGACGCCGAATAGGTCGTCGAAGCCCGCTTTGTAGACGTCAGTTGTCTCGTGCTCCGTCAGCAGCAAACCGACGCATTTATGCGACGATTTGGCGATTTTTTTGAGGACTTCGTAAAAAGGCCCCGGCTCGATGGCTAGGGGCGCTGCCATCCCAGGAAAAAAGGGCCGGCGCACGATAGGAAAGATGCAGATTTCGCTTGGCTTAGGGGCCTGCTTGTCTTCCTTTTCGGCGTCTTCGCCCATAGAACTGAGGATTGCGCGCTCTAATTCGGTGTCCATTGTATCGTCGTCATCTGAATTCAATGTTAACCCTCGTGTCTTTAAGCAGATCCTAGCTAGATTATCATCACCAGTCAATAGGGTCAATGAGAGAGAACGGGGAATCGTGCTCGCTAAAAAAGCTAGTTTTTTTCATAATCCCCGCTTATGGAACAGCTTCAGCATGTCGGGGCCGCATCAAGCGACGCGCGCCAAGTACGCAGAGAAGAGCAGCTCGACTATCGACACCCCTACAAAAGGGATGTCGATCGTATTCTGCATTCGAAAGGTTACGCGCGCTATGCGGACAAGACCCAGGTGGTTTATCTTCTAGAGCATGATCACGTTTCGCGTCGTGGGTTACATGTACAGCTGGTCAGCGCCTTTTCGCGGGGTGTGGCCTCGAGTCTCGGACTCAACCTGGATCTTGTAGAGGCAATTGCGTTGGGCCACGATGTGGGCCACCCGCCTTTTGGGCACGAGGGGGAGCATTACCTATCAGTTCTCTCGCAGGAGTATGGCGCTGGACATTTTGCACATCCCTGGCAGTCTTGCAGACTTTTTTCGCTCATAGAACCTCTGAATGTAAGCTTGGCCGTATTCGACGGCATGCTTTGCCACGATGGGGGTCTGCGCACTCCTTTGTTACAACCTCGTTTTGGCAAAACTTGGCAAGATCATGAGGAAGAGCTTGCCCTTAAGCTCGCTGACCCCGAAGCTGAGCTGGTGCCAGGCACGCTGGAAGGCTGTCTGGTTAAGATTTGCGACACAGTTACTTACGTAGCTCGCGATATCGAAGATGCCATCAGTTTGGAGTTGATCCAGCGGCAGAGCGTACCAGATACGGCGCTGGGCAGGAAAAATAGCGAGATCCTAGCCAATTTTGGGGAGGGTCTTGTGCGAGCCAGCCGGGGGAAAGATCACCTTATCATTCCGGAAGAGCTTTTTGCCGCGATCCACACGCTAAGGCGCTATAATTTCGATTACATTTATAGGAATCCGCACCTGAAAGTAGAGTCCACCCGGGTCGAACGCTCGTACCGATATCTTTTTGAGTTTTTGCTTAAGGACAGCAAAGATAGAGGAGACCAGAGCTACATATGGAAAAAATTTCTCCACAATAAAAATGAGGAGTACTTAGCTTTCAGCGACCCAGTAAGGCGCGTGATCGACTTCCTAGCTAGTATGACAGATGGTTTCTTTTTGAAGACGTTGCGCCAGGTCCTAGTGCCTCAGCAGATCGACTGGCCATGGTAGCGCTACTCATAGACACAGCCACCGAGCGGGCAATCGTGGCTTTGCTTGATCAAGAGCGGCCCCTGTTTTTGTGTGAGTTACCTTTGGGATTACAAAATTCACTGACCCTCATGCCCAGCATAAAGCAGGCCGTTGAAGGACTCGGCTTAACCCTTCAAAATCTTTCCTTGGTGATCGCAGGTATCGGACCAGGTTCCTACACGGGTATCCGCGTGGGTGCGGTGGTCGCCAAAACGCTTAGTTTTGCACTAAATAAGCAGCTGGTAGGCGTTTCTACCTTGTACGGTTTAGTGCCGCCGGAAGAGGGCCATTTTGCCGCGGTTATCGATGCTAAAATTGGTGGTGTTTACATCTTATTTGGAGAGAAGAAAGGTTCCACTATCTCCTACCTGTCGGAGCCGCAAATGGGTCTACCTGACGAATTCGCTGATCCATTGAGATCTGTGAAGTATCTTATCACCCCGCAAGCTTTGCGCCTGCAGAAAATCATTCAAACGGACGGTGCCTGGGTAGAACGCGCGCCCGATGCTCTACAGATGGGGAAGCTAGCTTTCGACAAACAGATGAAGGAGCAGGTCTCGCTTGACGGTTCCTTGGATGTTCTCTACCTGCGCAAAACGCAGGCAGAGATTGAAAAAGAACAAGCGCACTCTTTAAGTTAAAAGCTTGGGTCGGAGCGCATACCGCTCTTGCTCGCTCCAATTTTCTGTCATGTCGGCGAACGTCTTACCGCAGAACGCGCACCACTCGCTTATGTAGAAGGACAGGTGCGTATCCCAACGGTCATTTTCGGAGGGCTTGGCGTCAACAATTACGAATTCACTGCGCGTACCGGCTTTTAACATGACGTTAGGTGGCCTAAAATCGCCCACCAGCTCTTCGTGCCGCGCTTTGCCGCTTTCGTCTAGCTGCAAGGCGTAGCGAACGGCTAAATGGCAGACTCTTTTACCAAAGCCCCAAAAAGCGTTCATGACTTCTGCGTCTTCTTTATCGATTAGCTCGCATTTTTCCCAGATATCAATGCCATTTTTTGGGTGCCGCACATCCTTCCATTCTTGCGCTGTTATGAGGCGTTGTGCGACCGGTGCTACCTGCCCGAATAGAGCAAATTTTCCTGCAAGGCAAGAGAAGGAAAGCTCATCAGCCTTGTGAGCAAGTACTTTTTGGCGACCGGCTTTTTTATCAGGACGAAGCACTTTTAGCACAACGCTCTGTTGGTTTAGCACTATGCTACCTCTGGTGGTCGGGATGGTAATAGTACCGTTTTGGCTGAAGCCCCATACGTTGTGTTCTTCGCCTTGGCCTATTTGCTCTAGCGGGTAGGTCTCGGTGCCAAGCACTAAGCAGTTATGTACAATAGGTGCGTTTCTTAAAGCGGAGAGCTCTTGTTGTGGGGAAGGTTTGTACTGTGAGCTAGGCTTTATGGTTAACCCTTGGTATACCTCGGCCGCTAGCGCGACACGTTTTTCCGATTGAGGCCACTGCTGGCCTTCCGCTGGTCGCTTACCCAGTGGACTAGTCGTGGCTTGCAAAAGCGGGATAGCTACAGCGGCTGTAAGGCTCGTAGCCGAAGCCGGCGCTTCTGAAAGTGCCATATCAGCGGTGGCAGGGTCGCTGTTAAATGCCGTGGGCTCGCTAGCGAGGTTAAGATGCGAGACTGGGGCGTTTGTTGTGCCCTGTTCCTGCGCGTCGCTAAGAGAGTCGAAAAGGTCGGCCAAGCGACGCTGCAGCGCGGGCCTAGGAGAAGAAGCGTTACCATTAGATAACGTTTGTGGTTGATTTTCTATTAAATTTTTATTAAGTGTATAGTTGAACATGAATTTCTCCATTTAATTAAAAATTATTATCTGTGCCGAAAATTATATCATAAAAGGCGATAAATCAGCAATCCGTAAGATTTTGTATGTTTATTAGAAAGCCAAAGTTAATTTTGGGCTTACCAGCAAGGCGCGGCCAAGCGTTCGCCGTTAAAAAACCGACTGGCCTTGAGAGAGTCATCGGCCAAGACTACGAATTCGCCGCCAACTAAATCTGCTTTCAGCCCTCGTTGTATCCAAAAAGTAGCAGGTGCGCGCGCTTTGCCTTTTTGAACGACTGCCAAATGTGCCTTTTCACCGGTCGTTGACACGCTTTGCTTGGACAAATTTTACTATCCCCAAATCGACAAATTGTTGATTTGGGGATAGATCTTATTCTCTCCTAGAGTGATAGTGCCTACATTCCTAGGCCATCGGCCCGCCGTTTTGAATTAGCCTAGATCCAGGCTA
>CAYUJS010000022.1:0-15004 GCA_964445105.1 uncultured bacterium
CCTTTGAAAAAAGCTAAAACTTGAGTTTATTACCTTATTCCCACCGTTTTAGTGTTCAATATTTGGGGGCCACCTCACACCTCTTGAAGCATAAGCTTCGAAAGTTAGCCTTAAGTTTCAGTATAAAACAGTCGAGAAGCATATGTAGATTGGTTTGAAGAGCTACAGGATTCCGTTTGTTTTTTTATGCGCAGGTAAAATTATTTATTTTCTTTAATAGCGATTTCTGTTTTTTTAAGGGAGCTGCTGTTTCTTTTGCAGCAGTTCCCGCTAAAAAAAGGAACCGACTGGCTCCGGGGCCGCCATCAGCCTTATTTCGCTCCTCACCCCTAGCTTTGGCTACGAATTCGTTGCAAACTGAGCCTACTGTCAGCCCTCACTGAGCCGGTTTCTTCTTTTAGCGCGAGCTGCTGCTTCTTTTGTAGGCTTATATATTTTTTCTCAGGTATCTGATAAAATGAAGAGATAGGGGGCTATCCATGACAACAATCGACAAGCTTGACTTTGGCGTGCATATTCAGTACGCCGAGCGGACGCAGTTCGTTGAGAGCGTGAAGAAGGAGTTTGGCCTCGACAAGGCTCAGGCGATCCCTCCGCACGTGCAGATTGTGGATACCTACGCGCGCCCTGGCGAGCTCGATCTTTTGCTGGGGGTGGCGTCGGTTACGACGCCTTGGGCCATATTTGTCCGCCCGCGGCCCTTGCATACGCGCAGGCGTCCGTCTTTCACGGTGGCGCGCGTGGCTCCCAGCCTTGGGACTTTGGCTGAGCAGGAAGAGCTGGAAAATATGCTCGACAGCATAGAGGCTGGCTCGGCAGACGAACAGCGGGAGAAGTTGGTGCTTATGGCTTGTTTTGCACAGATTAACAAACTCAACGGCTGGCTGTCGCATATCATCGGACGGGTAGGGCAGTTCCTGCAGGGGTAGTAGTTCATGGGAAAAATCAACTGGGCAGAAAAATTCGGCTGGTCGGATGAACAATTCGACGATTTGCGGCTTACGGGCTATGCCTACATCCGCCAGGGTAAATACGACATAGCCCTCCCCTTATTTGAAGCATTGACTATTTTAGATGGAGCCACTGCTTACGATGCTCAGACGCTTGGCGCGCTCTATATTCAATTGGGCAATCCGGCCAAAGCGCTTCGCTTCTTAGATATAGCCCTCAAGCTGGAGGCTGGCCACGGGCCTTCTCTGCTTAACTTGGCCAAAGCTTTTTTTATGTTGGGTAACGTGGAGGAAGGACTTAAACTAGTGCGTATCCTGCGGAAGAACCCCGACTCTAATATCCGCAGCGTTTCTGAGGCGCTTATGCTCGCTTTTGCTTAGGCCAGTTGTTCGCTAACAAAGAGGAAACTGACTCAGCGCGGGCTGGCTGTTGTCTTAGGTAATCATTTGCGCAGCGCCCAGGGCTGGCATGCGCCCAAGGGTTTGCTCAAAGGCTTTTTTCTCTTCCTCTTCCGAGCATATGATGCGCACGTTGAGAGTAGCCAGTTGCTCCTGGTCTCCAGTGTAGCGCACGCGGGCGATGATGGGGATTTTTGGGTGTAGCTGGCGCGCAGAGTTAATCGCTCCGATAGTAGTGGCGATATCAGGCGAGGTAATGACGAGCAGGCTAGCTGATTCGACGTGGGCCTGCTCGAGAACATTCGGGCTGGCTGCATCCCCGTATAGGCCCTCGTGGTTTTCTGTTGTTAGCTTGGAAATCACATCGACATTGAGGTCGATAATAATCGTTTGGTACCCGATCTTTCTTAGCGTATCCACCACACCCTGGCCTACGGGCCCAAACCCGACGACAATTGCTTTCGGGGTGATTTGCGAGGCGTAGGCGGCGGCCTTTTCTCTGCGCGATAGTTTAAAGAATCTGCGCTCACAAAATCTTGTAACCGGGTTAACGCACTTAAAAAGCAACGGGTTGATGGCGATGGAAATCAAGGCGCACGCTACGATGAGGTCGTAGCCTGTATCGGGTAGCAGATTGTATTTGAGGGCCTCCTCAGAGACAATAAACGAAAATTCACCGATTTGCGCCAAGCCGATGGCTACCGTAAGCGCTGTCTTTAGAGGGTGCTTGAAGACAACCACCAGCAGGAAGGCGACTAGGGGCTTCACGACCAGAACAATGCCCAGAATAGCAAAAAATAAGCCCGTGTGCTCTACAATGGCCATGGGATTGAAAATCATGCCTACGGAGAGAAAGAAGACAACTACGAAAGCGTCTCTCAAGGGCAGCGCGTTGGCAGATACCTGGTGACGCACATCTGTCCGCCCGATCACCATGCCGGCGATAAAGGCGCCGAGCGCGATTGATGTGCCGAATGCGTAAGCGGACCCTTCAGCGATCACAAAAGTCAAGGCTAGTACGGTGAGGGTCATCAGCTCGTGGGATCGCGTACGCGCTACTTTGACCAGGGAGTAGATAACAAATCTGCGGCCGACTGTAAAAATAATCCCCGCTAAGACAAGGAATTTCAGCAATACGATTACGATTGTGCCGGTTACAGCCGCGGTGGAGACCGCTTCACCCTGCGCGCTTTTTGCCATGATGGGCAGCAGCAGCAGCGCAAATACCGTGAGAATATCCTCCACGATCAGCCACCCGACTGCAATATGCCCTTGGGGTGAACCAAGAAGGCTATTGTCCGAGAGCACGCGCACGAGCACCACCGTACTGGCAACGCCGACGGCAATGCCCACGACGACGCCCGCTTGCCAGCTCCAGCCCACGTATAGGATAAGAAACAGTGCGGCAACAGCAGAGATGATTGTCTGGATTACCGCTCCGGGGATAGCGACTGCTTTGACGCTAGCCAGGTCCTCCCACTTAAAGTGCATGCCCACCCCGAACATCATCAGGATGACGCCAATCTCAGCCAGTTGCTCGGCGACTCTCTCGTCGGCTACAATCCCGGGTGAGTAAGGACCGATTAGATATCCCGCAAGGAGATAGCCAAGCAGGGGAGAGAGCCTTGCCCGGCGGGACAAGTACCCAAACAGGCTTGCTAACGCAAACCCGAAGGTGAGGATAGTGACAATTTTTACTTGATAGTATTCCGGCATGATAATCGGAGCTTAGGCGACAATTGATTTTTTGCCAATGGAAGAGAAATTCTAGCCTCAACCTCTTGATTATCAGCTGCATTTTACAATTTTTTAAGTGTCGATCCTTCGGCGTTGTCTTCGACTGTATAGCCCGCTTTGGTAATGAATTCGCGCAGCTCATCGGCGAGCTTCCAGTCGCGTTCTTTACGCGCCTGAGTGCGCTTTTCTAGAGCGTCAACAAGCTCTTGAGGGGCCGGCTGTGAGCGTAAATCAAACGTAAGTACGCCTAACACGCGGTTGATTTGTTTTAGCCATTGAAGCGCATTCTCTGCATCAGCTTGGCTAAGCGCTCCGCGGTCAATCAGCGCATTGACCTCGCGCACAAAGTCGAACAGTGCGGCCAGGGCAGAAGAGATATTCAAATCGTCAGCCAAGGCGTGCAGAAACGCTTCGTGCGCGCGCCGGACTGCGGCATCGCTTTCGCTGGTGGAGACTCCTTCGACCACGCTCTCTAAACGCAAAATAAAATCGCTTAGGCGTTGCAGCGAAGACTTAGCGGCTTCTAAGCTCTGAAAGGTAAAATTGAGTTTGGTGCGGTAATGGGTCGACATCAGTAAATAGCGCACTTGGGGACCTGAATAACCCTTCTTAAGCAAATCCCTGAGCGTATAGAAATTGCCCTTGCTCTTAGACATCTTCGCATTATCTACCACAAGGTGCTCGGAATGCATCCAGAGCTTAGCGAAGGTCTTGCCAGAGCACGTTTCAGATTGTGCGATTTCGTTCTCGTGGTGGGGAAAAATATTATCTACCGCACCGACGTGAATGTCGAGAGTCTCCCCTAAAATACTCATTGCCATGGCAGAGCACTCTAGATGCCAGCCGGGACGGCCGGGGCCCCAGGGGCTATTCCAAAAAATCTGTCCATCGCGTTCGGCATCATAGCTTTTCCAAAGGACAAAATCGGATACATGCTCCTTCTCATATTCGTCTGCGGCTACTCTCTCTGAAGCACCTGCTTGCAACTCATCCAAATGCAGGTGAGATAAACATCCGTAGTTGGGGAACTTGCCGATGGCGAAATAGACGCTTTGGTCTCCGCCTTCGTAAGCTACCCCCTTGGCAATGAGCTGCTGGATCATTTCGACCATTTGAGGAATGTAATCCGTAGCTGCTGGGTAATGCTCTGCCGGCTCGATATTTAACGCATGCAAGTCATGAAAAAATGCTTTCTTAAACTTCTCGGTAAACGTGTCTAAATCGACGCCATTTTTGATCGCGCCGCGGATCGTTTTATCGTCGACATCTGTGAGGTTCATTACCTGGTTCACCTGATAGCCGAACAGCTGCAAGGTGCGCCTAAGAATGTCCTCGAACACATAGGTGCGGAAATTGCCAATGTGCGCGAAGTCATAGACGGTAGGTCCGCAGGTATACATACGCACCTGCAAAGGCTGCTGTGATGCAAATGGCTCTTTCTGACGGCTTAACGTATTGAAAAAGTGGAGGGGTGTGCGATTAACTTCAAGTTCTGCCATGATGACCTACGCTAGATTGCTCTGAAATCGATTCTGTAATTCTCTGTAATTTATCTTACCAGAACCCATGATTGGGATCTCCTGCAGATAATCTACGCTTGAGACCCTAACAAGATTGCTAAAGCCCCCTTCCCGCAGCACGCTGTTTACCTCTTCTACGGAACTATGGAAGCGCGCAAAAAGGCCTATGCTTGGCCGCTCGCTTTCGTGCTCCTGTGCAACGATGGCTAACGAGGGTGAGTTGTCACTTAGCGTCCAACCTTGCTTGCGCGCAGCTTGCAGCAAAGCGTCCTCTATAGCTCCTAGGCTAACCATTTCACCACCGATTTTGACGAACCGTTTTAGACGACCCGACAAAGTCAGGCGTCCAATGCTATCCAAAGAGCCCAAATCGCCTGTCTTATACCAACGGTGGCCATCGATCGTTACAAACGGGTCTGCTAAGCCAGGGTTTAGATACCCCTTAAAAATGCCCGGTCCACGAGCCAGCACCAGGCCGGTTTGGTCGACCCCCAGCAGTTCGTAGGTCTCTGGGTGTACTACGCGTAGCTCGGTGCCTGCGGGCACTTGACCGACTCCTTTTGGCTCTACGGTGCGTGAATTTAGCGTCAGCACGGGCCCGCATTCAGTGATCCCGTATCCCTCCAGGATTGTGTCGGCAATACCAAGCTCTTGGCAGAGATCGTGCAATTCAGGAGGGGCCTTCTCTGCGCCTGTGACACAGTAGGACAAATGCTGTACATCTTCCTTGGTGGCTACTTTTAGCATTGACTTCAGGAAGGTAGGCGCGCCGCAAATAATATTAACTTTGTAGTGGTTTACGCAACGCGCTACGCTTGGTCCGTCTGTTGGTTTTGGATAGAAACAGGTGCGTAGACCGCCCAGTAGGCCCAAAAGGGAGGTTAAAGTAAACCCGAACGAATGGAAGGGAGGCAAAATTCCAAACAATACAAGGTCGGTGGCGAAGTTTAACCTCTCCAGAACGCCTTGCTGATTAGTCAAGATATTGCGTTGCGATAAAGGTACACCCTTTGGAGCCGCCTCAGTACCGCTCGTAAAAAGGACCACCGCAATGTCATCTTCGCTGCGTTCTTTCACACCGAAGGTTGTCAGGAGCTTATTGGTACTCTGCTTCGAGCGGTAAAGAGCGACCAGCTTATCCTTCAACGAGAATTGCGCGCGCGCATCTTCCAGGAACAAAAGCTTATCTTCGACTCCTTCTAGATCGGTATTTTCCAGCCGGTCGATGAACGCCCAGGAAGAGAGCACGTGCTGGTATCCTGCTACTTCGGCTACCGACTTTAAGTGCCTCGACCCTACAGTCCAGTTGACCATGACCGGGATTTTACCTGCGAGTTGGCAGGCTAAAATACAGGCCGAAGCTCCCACACTAGCGGGCAGCATTACTCCGATGTACTGTCCTTCTAGCTTGCGAATGTACTCGGCCAAAAGAACTACACGCATTTTGAGCTGTGCATAGGACAGAACGCCCGAGCTCATGTCTGCGCAGGCGTCGCGCGGTCCCATGCGCGCGCAGTTGTTCAGAAAGACCTCAGCGATCGTCTTGCCCGGAGCTAGTCGCGCAGGATCTGGTCGCAGCGCAGCTGCTCGCCAGGTAGCCGTGGGGCCTAGTTCATCTTCGTGCGCAGAGGCAAAAGTAATCTGCTTGGCTGCGATGGCTATCAGTTTACCTACCGTAGTCAGCTCCGAAGGTGGGACCCCTTCCGCTCTAAACTGCTCCTGCAGGAATAACAGTATCTCCGAAGCATCCAGCGAGTCTAGGCCTAGGTCAGAGGCTAAGCTCATCTCAGGCAAAATTTCTTCCGCATTGCGCTTGGCAAGTTTTGCCAGGTAGTGCACAACCTGTGCGCGTACCTCGGGCGGGACGTTATCTATGCCGCTTTCGGCCTGCGGATTATTTGCGTTGCCCTTTACCTTAGGCAGCTCCTCTCTCAGGAAGCTGTAGGAAACTAAGTGCAAACTCTCGCCTGGGCACTCTTTTTGCGTTAGCTTGGGATCAATTCCATCAGGTTTATTGTACCAGCGCTCTAGCCAGCGATTTAGCTCCAAGCGCGAGGCCTGCCACGGAAAATCTTTCGGCGCCGGTACGTACTCTACAACCACCTCGCGGCGAGGAGAAAAAAATATAAAGTTTTTGAGTGCAATCTTGATGCCCCGGCTTAGTGTGGGGAAGAAATAGGGTACTTTTCCGCCCGTCAAGGCCGTGGAGAAGATACTTCCATAAAGACCAGTCATGCGCACGAGTACCACATTCGCTTCAGGAACGCGCTGTAGAATGCTATGGGCCCCGGATGCGCCGCCGATCATTTCATAGTTCGAACGCTTTACCCTGCCAGCAGGCGCGAGCAGGAAACTTTCCCCGCGCTTTAAGCCCGCAGCCATTTCATCAAACGCCGCTTCACTGCGTCGCCGCTTCAGGCTATTAGAAGCGTTGGTCAGGTTGGGCACGGGGATTCCGCCCATGAACCTCATCAACCAGCCTACGCCGAACATGTAATAAAAATACTCCACCACCAGGGGTCTCAGGGAGAATTTTCGGTATACGCCGATAGCGACCAGGCTCGGATCGACGAAGATCGTGGGATGGTTAGGCAGAAAGATTATCCCCCCGCTTTTATTCAGGTTTTCTGGGGTCAGGTTTTCCAAGCCTTCGTACCGCACACGGTATCGAAAACAGAGCGATAGTTTAATAAAATACAATATCGCAAGAGCTACGTATCTCTTCATATAAGAACTCCCTGATTCTTTCATGCCGCAAATTGTGAGGGATGGTGACTAAATTCACAAGATGTTTAGCCACCTGTTGGTGGCTCTCAATTTGAAAATGACCTCGCCCTGAATTTAGCAGGCCTGGGGCGGTGCAAGAAACCAATCTTAAGACAACTTTAAGCATTTTAACGTCGTGCTGCCATGGTGTAATTCCCGCCTCAACATGCCTAGAGGGTGAGTGAGGAACTCGCAGTAACGCAAATCAGAACTTTTGCATGTGAGTATTGTAACGTTGACACGCTCCTAGCGCTAGTTGATCCGTTATCCAAGTTTAGTCCTGAATGGGGCCGGCGTTTGGCCTCGAAGTGTCGGGCTGCACCCCCGCAACAACTTGGTCGGGATCTCTTTTGGTGTCCTGTCGCTCATCTGGTTCAGTCTAATCCTTTATCTTACAAGGTGCGGCCTGCATACTCAGGGCGCGAGCTTTACTGTTTTTTGTCCCCCGCAAGCTTACTCACCCGTGCGCTTTGGTGGGGCCTTTGCCTTACCTGATCGTCGGCTTTACGGTCGAGGCTATTGCCACCCTGGCCCTAACTTAAACCAGGGGGACAAGCTGCGTGTTAGTATGGTGCTTTTTAGCCTGCGCGTTCGCGCCCGCCTTAGTTTCCCCACAAGCAAACGCTGTCGTTGCCTTGGTTGACTGTACGATTCATAATTTCAGGTTGCCTCTGGTTAGCGCCTGGAAGTCCCTGGGCTGTTTCGTTGTTTAAAATCCTCACCGCCCGCGCGCACATGGCCATCCTAGGGCGTTGAGAGAGCCGATACAGGCAAAACCCTTACAGAGCCAAAGCCATCGTTCACAGAAGTTGATACGGTACTAGGAGAAATCAATTGGGCTCTAAATTTCAAGATCATGTGGGAAGAAACTTTTGCAGCGCTTGCTGCTACAGCGCGGTAAATTTACCCGAGCACCTAAAAGCTTGCCAAAAGCACGCTTTTTTAGAAGATCTACGTCAAAAAAAATATACGCCTTTTTTCCTTTGCTTAACGTAGGCGGGGACGATACTTTTAGGCTACAGCAAAAAGAGATAAACAACGCAAACCTTGAAAGTGTAGAAGAGGACTTGCTCGCAGTCCTAAAAAAAGCTAGGGTTTTGCCACTTCCTGACGCAAAAATAGGCGGGCGGGCGGATCAGCTCATCGCTTATTGTTTCAGTCGACCCTCTCTCATCTACTTCGGCTACTGGGCAGAACAACTGTCCGGATTACAAATCGTACCCACTATTTTTGCAAGGGCTTGTTCTGTGGCCGAATGTGCCGCTGAAGCAGTCTCTGAGCCCATCTTGCAGCTATTGACCCATGAGGCGGCGTAGGCTGCAACAAGCTAAGGTAATTGTTTTGTGCTATATCCTCCTGGCCTCTACAATGCTCCCAAATCGAGGTAACCATGCTCTGCGGATACGCTGATTCACTCACATTCGACTCGATCTACTGGTTTTGCGCGCTAGCGGGTTCCGGCATGCTTTTTATTCAGTTTGCGATGGATCTGGTCGGCCTCGGGAGTGGAGAAGAGCTTTCGACTGAAAATTTTACAGACATCGGTAAATTCAAATGGCTTACCAGACAGGCACTGGCCGGTTTCTTAGGGATTTTTGGTTGGGTGGCTTTAGCCTGCGACAGGGAATTTCAGCTCGGGCAAACGGCTACTCTTGCCCTGGCCCTTTTGGCTGGATGTGCCACAGTTCTCTGCATTGGTTTGATTTTTAAGCTGGCCAAAGGACTGCAGAGCCCCGGGACGGTGTTCCGCATTCAAGATGCTGTTGGCAGAGAAGCTCTTGTCTACCTACGCATCCCTCAAGGTGGCGCAGGCAAAGTGCAGCTATCAATTAACGAATTCACGAGAGAAGTGGACGCTGTTTCCGCAGAAGAACTAGCTTCGTTTACGCGAGTACAGATCATAAAAGTAGTCGATGACAATACCGTCTTCGTCACAGCCTTATATAAGGAGGCATCAGGTGCTTGAATCCTACCTAAACATTAGTGTACTGGGGTTTCTATTTTTCCTCTTTTCGGCCATGTTTTTCTTGGCTAAATTGTATCGCAGGTGCCCGTCCAATAAGGTACTAGTAGTTTATGGCCGTGTTGGCGGTAACAAGACTGTGCAGTGTTACCACGGCGGTGGCCTTATTGTCTGGCCGCTTATCCAGGGCTACGCTTTTCTTGATCTGACCCCGCGCACCATCCACATACCTTTGAAAGGTGCGCTGTCTCATCAGAACATCCGTGTCAACGTGCCGAGCACTTTTACCGTCGCTGTGGGCATCACCTCGGAGGTAATGAATAACGCCGCTATACGCTTGCTCGAGCTTGGCACCAGAGAAATCGAGCTAATGGCCACCGAAATTATTATCGGCCAGCTGCGCTTAACGGTTGCTTCGTTGCGCATTGAGGAGATCAACCAAGACCGCGAATGCTTTCTGGAATCGATCAAGAAGAACATTGAGCCGGAGCTGCACAAGATTGGTCTGACCTTGTTAAATGTGAACATCACCGATATTACCGACGAGTCGGAGTATATCGAGAGCATCGGCAAAAAAGCCTCTAGTATGGCTGTAAACCAAGCCAAGGTTGATGTTGCGGAGCAAGAGAAGCAAGGGGATATAGGTCAAGCATTGGCGCAGCGCGATCGACGCGTTTTAGTCGCCTCGTACAATGCTGAAGCCGTGCAAGGAGAAAACCATTCCAGGGCTGAAATTGCGCAGACCAACGCCATCTTGGCAGAAAAAGAGGCAGAAGCTTCTCAGCGCAGTAAAGTAGCGCAGCAATACGCCGAAGCAGCCATCCAGAAGGCGCGTGCGCAAGCGCAAGCGCAGCGTTTAGAAGCTGAGGAGATTGTTCCGCAGGAAATTGCAAAGCGTAAAATTCAGATTGAGGCGGAAGCTGAAGCGCAACGCAATGTACTCATTGCGCGTGGCCAAGCGGAGGCCGTACTTGCCATGCGGCAAGCTGAGGCGGAGGGAATCCAGAAACTACTCGATGCCAAGGCTAAAGGCTATAAGCAGCTTGTTGAAGCTTGCGGACAGGATGCTAAAGCTGCTTCCACGATGCTTTTGATCGAAAAACTAGAAGAGATTGTGCGTCTCCAGACCGAAGCAATCAAAAATATCAAGATAGATAAAATTACGGTTTGGGACAGCGGCAACGGGGAGAAAGGCTCCTCTACATCAAATTTTATCAGTCAGTTTGTCAAGTCCTTGCCGCAGCTGCACGACATCGCCGCTATGGCCGGCCTTGAGCTGCCGAAGTTCCTCGGACAGATCGAGAAAGGTGTGGTAGACACGCCCGCCAAAACTGAGCAGCACTATGGCCAAAAAACCTAGCGGCTGCTACAATACTAGCTAGAACACCCTAAGTATGGGGGTGAACTGGCTTCGACTTGGGAATGAAGCTTTGAACGCATGCGGAGGGTATCGGTTGGCCTCCTTAAAAAGCCGGTAAAACAATAATTGCCAAGAACTTTGTTTCTGGAAGCAGAACTACCGCCTTTGGTGGTTTTGCCTGTGAGGCCGATTGCGGCCTAACAGTAGCTGCTGCTTAGTACTTAACCGTATTAGTAGCCCGATAGTCCGGGGTTAGACCAAGGACCCTGGAACTATCGTCTTAATCTTGGTGTGGGTGAAGCGTCCGCCGCTCTTAGGTCGCTCATTCGAGACTAAATAGGGCAAGTGGATTCTAGTGGGGTGCTCGCATCGGGATCTACTCAATATCAGAGCACTAAGCATGTAGTGGGCAATGTCGGAGTTTGCCGAGGACGAGAGTTCGATTCTCTCCACCTCCATCTCTTGTTCCTGCCGCCCGATGAAAAAGGCGGCAGGAATTTTTTTTACCTACATCATTTCCGCAGCCAGCGCAGCCAATTGCGAGCGCTCAGTCTTATCCAGGTACACATGCCCGTAGATCTGCTGGTCGCTAAATTTGCCGACAGTAAAGGTCAGGCCGTTGGAATCTTTATCTAGATAAGGATTATCGATCTGTGTGGGGTCCCCGGTGAGTACGACTTTTGTGCCTTCGCCTGCTCGTGAGATAATGGTTTTTATCTCGTGTGGTGTGAGGTTTTGGGCCTCGTCGATGATCAAGTACATACGAGGCAGCGAGCGTCCGCGGATGTAGGTAACAGCTTCCATCTCAATCTTTTTGCTGTCCATGACCCAGCGCAGCGTCTCGCTCGGCTCGTGCCCAGAGGATGTACAAAGAAACTCTAGGTTGTCGTAGATAGGCTGCATCCAGGCGAATAGTTTCTCCTCTTTGGTGCCTGGAAGGTAGCCTATGTCGCGCCCCAGGGGTACGATGGGGCGGCTCACCAGGATGCGGCGGTACACATCTTCATCAAAGACCTTGCGCAACCCGCAGGCTAACGCCAGTAATGTTTTGCCTGTGCCCGCCTGCCCGAGCAGAGTGACCAGTTTGATATCATCTCTCAGTAAAAGATCAAGTGCGCAGCGTTGTTCTATGTTGCGTGGCTCGATCCCCCAGGTATTGCGTGGCTTCAATAAAGCCTCCAACACCCCTTTTGCGGCGTTATATTTGCCTAAGCCACTAGATTTTTCGGCAGTGATTAGATGGCAAAATTCATTGGGCCTGAATTCGACCCCCTCGATCTTTAACTCGCTGTCCTTAAGGAAGCGGCTGAGGTCGCTTTTTGACACCTCGACATCGCGGATGCCTTTGTAGATCGACTCGTAGGCGAATTTGAGGTTTTCATAATCCTCCGCTTCCAGACCCACCGCTTCTGCTTTTAGCCTTGCGGCGAAATCTTTGGAAACGAAGACAACGCGCTGCCCTCGCTCTTTTAGTAAGTAGGCGGCCATGATGATGCGATTGTCCGCTACTGTGATCGAAAAACTTTCGTGGAAATTTTTCTTAATTTCGATCTGGATGCGGACGGTGGAGCCGTTGGGCAGTTTTACCCCTTGGTGCATGTCTCCTTGACCGGTCGATTTTA
Source organism: uncultured bacterium (assembly GCA_964445105.1). Lineage (GTDB taxonomy): Bacteria > Chlamydiota > Chlamydiia > Chlamydiales > JAJFMA01 > CAWBNS01. The sequence continues at coordinate 12,318 of CAYUJS010000022.1, forward strand.
ATGAATCGAGGTAACGGATAACGGAGCGTGAATTTTTCCCGATTTCGTTAGGCAGCCGTTTTAATTTATCGAGCTCTTCTAGCACAGTCACCGGCAGCACAATCGTTTGATCGGGAAATTTACTAATCGCCTCCGGGTCGTGGAGCAGAACGTTGGTGTCAATGACAAATATTTTTCCAGCCACAGGGTCCTCCGTTGGTTCACGTCCCGACCATACTCAGCCGCTACCAAATGGACAATATTTTTTTACAATCTCCAAATTAAGCACTCGATCTAATTGAGTGCTAAGATTGGCTTGACCAAGATTTCTTTATGTGCTACCATGAGGGCAGCTGAAAATAAGACCTGAGAGGGAACTATGAAAGTAAATGACAAAATCCTGTCAATTCCTCCTTACCTTTCCACGAGCTGGCGCAGTGTAATGTCTATCCGTTTAGACCAAGACCTGCTGATTGTTACCTTGAAAAATGGCGATTCCATTTCCGTTCCGGGCTTGCGAGGCCCTGACCTTGATAAAATTTTCAAAGGGTACGAGGCTTACTTAGAGAACGAAACGGAGCCGGCCGTAATTGTCCCTAGGGGAAGCTCTCTGGGACATTTGCTCAGTGACCTGGGTCTCTCAGAGGGGCCGGCCCAAATGAGCCTGGGCATCTTTCAGCACGACCCGGCTTTGAGCGGCTCATTGCCTCTGCCGGCGGAGATTCTTCACAAAATCGTTACGGTGGCTAAAATGATGGCCGCAGAGAATAATCTGGTGCTTCCCAAGCCCGAGCCCAACTGCCAATGTTTCCACTGTCAGGTCGCTCGAGCTGTCCAGGAGGCTGTCCAGCCTCAGGAAGAGATCGCCATAGAGCTGGATGCTGAGGTAACAGAAGATGAGCTCCAGTTTTCACAGTGGGCGATCAGGCCGGCGGGCGAAAATCTCTACAAAGTACTCAATAAGCTCGATACGACCGAGGAATATGCGGTGTTTCTTGGCGAGCCGGTGGGCTGCACGTGTGGAAAAAGTGGCTGTGAACATGTTTTGGCGGTACTGAGGAGCTAACCGCGCAGATTGCTCCGTGACTTCAGGAGCGGGCTGTGCGGTTGGACTGCCCTAACTTTCTGTGCCCTGGGGCCAGGCTTGTGCGCTCTTGCCCGAAAAGGTCATGTTCTCTACAATACCTCCAGACTTCACGTAAGAATTTTCATTGGACGGATGTTTCATCCTTAGGAGTCAATGCATGTCTAATAAATGGGGCCTAGCGGTCGCACTGGTTTGTGGACTGGGGGCCGGCGGCGCTCTCCAAGCCACAGAGCCAGCACAAAAAGCGCAGGTAGCGCAGGCAAATGCTCAGTCTTTTACTGGGCAGATCAAAGGCAACCGCGTGCGCATGCGGCTACATGCGGACCGCGACAGTGCGATCATCGATGAGCTTGAACGTGGGCAACTGGTCGCTGTCGTCGGTGAGGATGAGGAATTTTACGAGGTTCTTCCGCCGCAAGGCACGCGCGCCTATGTGTTCCGCACGTACATCCTCGACAACCGTGTCGAAGGCAATCGCGTGAATGTGCGCCTACAGCCTGGTTTGGATGCACCTGTGATTGCTCAATTGAATGACGGCGATTATGTGCATGGAGAAGTTAGCCAGCTGAATAACAAATGGATTGAAATTCCCCCGCCAGCGACGACGCGGTTTTATGTGGCAAAAGAATTTGTTGAAAATGTGGGCGGCGCTGACTATCTGCCCAGGATCGAAAAGAGGCAGCAAGAGGCCACCCATCTCGTAAATTCGGCCTATGCTACGGGCCAGGCAGAGCTCCACAAATCGTTCCAAGAGATTAAGCTCGAGCCCATGCTGACACAGCTTCAGCTGGTGCTGGATGACTATAATGATGTCCCTCAGGAAGTGGCCAGAGCCAGTTACTATCTAACCTTGCTGAAAGATACCTACCTACAGAAAAAGATCCAACATTTGGAAGCAAAGGCGAATGCCGCTTCTAATTGCTTCCAAAACCATTGCGATGAGTTTGGACAGCGCGTTAAAGCACAACAAAACGTTCTAGACGCACTTGAGCAGGGGATCCCCGTAGATTTTTCTGAGGATGAGGAAGAGATTCCCATGGTTCAGATGTTAGGCGATGAAGAGCAGCCCGCGCATCTTGTTTCTAAAGGCCAGCAAAGAGCACGATTTGATGCCAATAGCTGGCTTGCTAAAGAGGTTTTGGCTTTCGAGGTTTGGAGAGCGGCGGACCACGCGAATAGCTCTATGCATGAGTTTTACCAAGATCAAATGAATCACGCCCTACACCAAAGCGGGATTATCCAGCCTTACACACGTCCTGTAACAAAAAAGCCCGGCAATTTTTTGTTGCTAGATCCGCATGACAACCGTCCGATAGCCTTTTTGTATAGCACGCAAATAGACCTACAGACCTATGCGGGTCAGATCTGTACGTTAACTTTATCCCCAAGACCGAATAATAATTTTGCGTTCCCCTCTTATTACGTTTTATCCGTAGACTAATCGTCGGCTGCAGCTTTTTGAGCTGCAGCCCTATTTTGAGGGACGATGCCACTTTCTAGATACTTTTCAGCGAGTTTTGTCGGTCTTGATGCGGTGGTGGTCGACGTAGAGGTCGATGCCCATGAAGCGGAAGAGCCTGGGCTTGTAATTGTTGGGCTTCCCGATACTGCGGTAAAAGAG
>CAYUJS010000022.1:15014-29270 GCA_964445105.1 uncultured bacterium
CCTATGCGTTTGCGCTCAACCATCAACCTCGCGCCTGGGGATCTTAAGAAGGAAGGCCCACTTTATGACCTCCCTATTGCCTTAGGATTCTTGAGTGCTCTCGAGGTACTTAAGCCGGGCGTCGATATCCAAAATGATTACCTGATTGTGGGCGAACTGAGCTTAGGCGGCCAGGTGCGTAAAATTCGCGGTGCTCTTTCAGTCGCGCTTCTGGCGCGCGCCTTGAAGAAAAAAGGCATTATTCTGCCTTATGAGAACGCTGCAGAAGCGTGTGCCGTCCCCGACATCGATGTCATTGGCGTACGCACACTTAACGAGGCTGTTGATGTTATCAATAACCCTGCGCTGATGGCCAGACAGCGATTTCGCACTCAAGGACAGGAGTTCTTTGCGACCGAGCCAGCAGTAGACTTTGTGGATGTGAAGGGTCAGGCGCATGTCAAACGAGCTTTAGAGATTGCTGCTGCCGGTGGGCATAACGTACTGCTGTGCGGGCCCCCCGGTTCTGGCAAAAGCATGTTAGCCAAGGCGCTGATTGGGATTATGCCAGAAATGACCTTGGATGAAGCGCTAGAGACGACTAAAGTCCATTCCGTCGCAGGCCAACTGCGAGAGGCAAGCTTGGTGACAGCAAGGCCGTTTCGTTCGCCGCATCATACGATCAGCTATGCCGGTCTGATTGGGGGAGGAACCATTCCCCGCCCGGGCGAGGTTTCTTTGGCACACAACGGAATCCTTTTTCTTGACGAGTTACCCGAGTTTGCTAGAGCGGTTTTAGAAGTGCTTAGACAACCGTTGGAGGACCGCGTAGTTACGATCAGTCGCGCCCAAGGCGCTGTGACGTTTCCAACAAACTTTCTCTGTGTCGCAGCGATGAATCCTTGTCCTTGTGGCATGCTCGGACATCCGGATAAACCTTGTAAATGTACAATGATACAAATAGATCGGTACCGCAGCAGAATTTCTGGGCCTCTTTTAGACCGCATTGACATGCACATAGAGGTGCCTGCGTTGCGTTACGTTGATATTCACGCTGTGCAAGCCTCAGATACGTCTCAGCAAGTTCGCAAGCGCGTTTGTGAAGTGCGTCTGCGTCAAAAGCAGCGGTTTGGGAAAGTAAAAAACAACGGGGAGATGTCGGCCAGAGAGCTCAAAGCCTATTGTCCGCTAGACACTGCCTGCCATAGCGTCTTGCAACATGCTGTAGACGAACTAGGTATTTCCGCGCGGGTCTGTGATCGCTTAATTCGTGTGGCACTCACGATCGCTGATTTAGAGGGCACCTCAAAGATTACACAAGCGCACCTTATGGAAGCGCTCGGATTCAGAAACTTGAATGAAAAAGCCAATAACGGCCCTTGGTCAGCGCTAGAAAGAGTAGCCGGCGACAATACGCCCGAATTTATACCTCTTTAAAGGAAGTCTCTTCGCACAAGCGACTGCGTTTCTCAGACGGTTCTAAGATAGGTAGCTCCTCTTTCACCTGCACACCGAGCTCCTTGAATTTGCGCGCAGTGACCATGACGCGCGATTCAAACGAGGAGACCGCGCTATTATAAGACTCTACGGCGCGGTCTAAGCCTTTTCTTACATCGCCGAAATGCCTGGACATAACCCCTAAACGGTCGTGGAGCTCTTTTCCTAGATCGGCGATTATCTGCATGTTTTCCGCAATAGCCTCTTGCCGCCATCCGTAGGCAACAGCGCGCAACAAAGCAATCAGCGTGGTTGGCGTGGCGATAATGACACGCTGCTCAGCGCCTTGTTCAATCAACGTAGGATCGGCTTGCAGAGCGGCTGCGAAAAAAGTTTCGCCAGGTAGGAAAAGAATCACAAATTCTGGTGACGAGGGGAATTGCTCCCAGTAGGCTTTGGCGGAAAGTTGCTGAATATGGCGCCGGACATGGCGTGCATGCTCCTGTAGCAACGCTTCGCGTCGGATCTCATCAGTAGTTTCTAAGGCGTCCAGGTAGGCTTGCAGTGGGGTTTTGGCGTCGATGACCACCTGTTTTTTTTGGGGTAAGTTGATGACCATGTCTGGGCGCCGCCTGCCCTCTTCGGTATCCAATTGCGACTGCTGCACAAAATCGCAGTGGGCGATCATGCCGGCAAGTTCAACAACGCGTTGCAGCTGAATTTCGCCCCAGCGCCCTCTAGTATTCGGCGAGCGCAACGCTTGTACCAGATTGGAGGTCTCTTTTTGTAGCGTGATCTGTGTCTGCGCTAATGACCTAACCTGCTCAGAGAGCGTACCGTAAGCTGTCGCGCGTGCCTTTTCCAGCTCGGAGATCTTTTCTTCGACTTTAATGAGACAGTCTTTGAGCGGGTGGATGACCCCTTCAATCGCCTTTTGACGTGACTCTAGATCTCCTTGTGCACCTGAATGATATTTATCGAAGGCGACTTGCGCCAGATTTAGGAAGGATTGATTATTTTGTGACAGCGCTTCTGCCGCAAGGCTCTTGAAGAATTCGTGATGTCGCCTACGAGCGGTCCACCACCACCCCGACAAAGCTATCAGAGCTATTCCTGCTAAAATGTATGTCTGGTATTCCTCGGGCATAGCGCTCGGATTATAAGCTGGAGAGCCGCAGAACGCAAGTGTTTGCCAAAGTTTACTCAGGGCACAGAAAAGTGAAGCAAATTTTTGGTCAGTTTGCGATAGATACCTAAAATTGATGGGATGTACTTATTTTAAATCGGCCAGTTGAGTCAAAGCGCCTGAGGTTAGGCTTAGCCCGCCCAAAATGACAAACGGCATTAAACGCAAATAGGGTGGGAGATGAGCCTTTGGTAAAGAGAGGCGGCACCAACAAGCTTCGCGGGTAACCCTTCGATATGTGGGCCGGAGGTATGATTGGCGATCAAAAATCTGTTCTAATTTTCTGTGCCCTGAGGCTGCTTCTAGGGGAAACTTGCGCCTGCACGAGCATTGGGAAACGGCCAAAATAAGGTTTTTACTCTTGCATGAGGGTACTGGAATCGCCAGGCATGGTTTACAAACTACCGGCGCAAGCTCCTGAGAGCCTCCCCGAGATGGGCAGCGATTTTGTTGAAAATATCTTAAAAAAGGCGGACAGTATTGTGTGTTAGAGGCAGTTGCCCAAATAATCAGCCTTTCGTTAAGAAACAATTTTTCCCCATCTGGGCTCATGAAAAAAGTTCCAATCCTTCCCAACATGATTACTGCACTGGGCTTAAGCTGTGGGCTATTTGTCATTTTTAAAATGACTATGGCTAGCTGCGGAGAGACCAACTACCAAGAGCTGGTGAGCGTTGTTAGCATCCTGATGCTGGCGGGAGTTGCAGATCTCCTCGACGGCGCGGTAGCGCGTGCTTTAAAGGCAGAAAGCACCTTTGGGGGCGTTTTTGATTCGCTAGCGGATGCGATCAGTTTTGGTGTCGCGCCTACCGTGGTGATTTTGAAGAGTTTGTCCATAGCGCAGGAAACAGAGCTTTCTTATTTAGTCACCACCGCAGCTATGGTTTTTTCGGTTTGCGGAGTCCTTCGTTTAGTGCGATTCAGCTGCCAATCAGCGGAAGAAACAGATCCTATACAACTCGTTGTCCAGCGAAAAAATTTCACCGGCTTGCCCATCCCAGCAGCCGCAGTAGCGCTAGTTTCGCTAAACTTGTTTTTGCTATCCCCGGAATTTCATACGCTTGTCCTACTGAGCGACGAAGCTCGTGGGTTCGTAGTTTCTGGCGCTGAACTCATTCTGGGCTACCTAATGGTTAGTCGTTGGAAATTTTTTAGCATTAAAGCGCTGCACGTGCGCGTGGCGAGTTTTCAGATGGTCTTTCTGACCGCTATGTTTGCGGTCTTTATCTTTTACGGGATCGCTTACCACTTTGCTTTAGTGCTGTTCGTTGTGGCGTGGGCGTACGTTCTTACGGCGCTAGTTTTTTCGGTTATTCGCATTATTGGCGGGCCCAAAATCACGACGCTTGAGGACTTTGAGCCTGAGCCTGACGAGTTTGAGTAATGCCAAAAATGGCTTGCATTTTGAAGCGCTCGGCCGACTAGCGTTACATGTACAGCCTGACCACGCCAGTTACGATGCCTTGAATCTCGACCTGATCAGCTTTGAGTACCATGGATTCTGAACCAGGCGTTCCTCCGACCAGGCGCAGATGTTGACCTTCCGGAAAGACGCGTTTGATGATCGTCTGCTTGCCATGGATACGAGCGACCACGGTTTCGTTGGGCCCTGCTTCACGCTGTGCGTCTACGACGACTAAATCGCCGTCAGCGATCTGCTCGTCAATCCAGGCGTCTCCCCTGGCGCGCAGCACATAAGTGGCTGCGGGGTTGCCCACCATGAATGATGGCAACGAAAGCGTGTGAATCTGTGGGAACATTTCGATCGCAGCGTTTGCTGTAAGCTGGCCGATAAAGGGAACCGCCACTTCGGAGGACGACAGCGCTGGTGGCTCCTGTGCTTCTGCAATAGGCTTGATCGAGCGCTTACTGTTAGGCTCGGCGCTCAATACGCCCTTCCGTTTGAGAACCGATAAATGTTTATAAACGGTGCCAAGTGAAGAAAAGCCAAATTGGCCTAGAATCTCGCGATAGGTCGGGGAGTAGCCGTTTGTTTTTACGAACCCCTCTATGAAATCATAGATTGCTTTTTGCTGTTTTGTTAGATCTGTCATGGCCGATCATAAATGAAGTAGGTGACGGCCAACGCGGTCCACCACATGATCGCAGCAGAGGCAAAGGTGTCTGCTAAAAAATGTCCCCCCTGCATGATACGCACGAGCGAAAGGTTGACCCCCAGCCCCAGCCCCATAATTAAGCCAAAACAGGTTAGGGCGCGGTTTCTTTCCCTCCAACCCGCCAAGGCAAAGGCCAGGAAAAAAAAACCTACCGACGCATGACCACTGGGGAAAGACTTTTGTTTACCATCTTTGACGGAGAGTTTTAAATTGGGTTCGTAGAAAGGAGTGAAGGCTTTTGTACCGCCAAATTGCTCAACCTGGCGCGGCCGCGGCCGACCCCAAAAATTCTTAAAAAGCACGTTGATGATGATCCCCGAGCCCACCACTAACGTGAGCACAGCCACCAAGGCGGGGCGTGTGAGATGCGTAAAGCGCCCTGTGAGCGTCGTATAAACGGCCGTGGCGGCGCAAATGAGCGCTGCCACCAGACCCACATACTCACCATAAGTGTAGAACAGCCATACGTATCGATTTGAGACGAAATGACCATCCTGGTAGAAATATCCAGAAACAGCCAAGTCTAGCTCGGTGGAAAATGGAGCGAAAGCCAGCAAAACCGCTAAAGGAACAATCCAAGCAACGTATTTTTTCATGGCGTTACGCTAGCAGATGCTTGCCAGGAATTGCAAGGGTCCTCTTTTCCTGATTCATGGGGAGAGCGGGGCCAAACCCTATTTCGTGCAGCAGCCCTCACTAAAAAAGCCGGGCGCTTCCGGGACAGTTATTAGTCTCATAAATTCAAGAACCCGTTGTAAACTAAGCCTGCTGCTAGCCTTCGCTGAACCAGTTTCATTTTTTTAGCGGCAGTTGTTGCCCACAAACCTTTTTTCTTGCCCATAACTCTTTGAACCACTAGGATGGTGGCCCTATTAATATATCTAAAGGGAGTTGCCCAAATGGCCTCTAAAAGAGAGCAGGTTAAGCTTAGAAGTTCGGAAAGCCCCTTCTGCTACTATACCAAGAAGAACAGGACGAAAACGACCGAGAGGATCGTGCGCAAAAAATACGACCCGATTGTACGGAAACACGTAGATTTTAAAGAAACGAAATAGTTTCTCGGTTTTTTCTTGTTTGAGCTTTCTGTAGCGCGCAAGTACCTCGTACCTCGATGGAGACAGCTTTCTGTCTCCATTATTAGTCTTATATCGGTGCTAGTAATCGCGTTAGTGGTCTGGTTGATCGTCGTGTTTTTTTCCGTGACGAACGGTCTAGAAAAATATTGGATCAACAAAATGATCGCGCTGACAGCACCTGTGCGTGTCAAGCCTACAGATGCCTACTACCAATCCTACTATTATCTGGTCGATGCAATCAGCCACCGTGCCGATTACGGGGTCAAATCTATTGGCGAGAAACGCTTGGCAGCGGAAGCTGATCCTTACGACAGGCTTGCGGACCAAGAAATACCCGCTGACTGGGCAGAGCCTCTGCGCGATCCAGACGGGAATGTTAAAGACCTAGTGAAGGAGCTGTTTGCTTCCCTGCAAGCGCTAAAAGACATTCCCGGCCTCAAAGCAATAGACTATGAGCATACCCCCTTCGTCAACCTCCGTATCCGCCTGTTGCGTGGGGAGGGACTTGCAGAAGCACAGTCCTACCTCACACAGGTGGTTATGTTAGGTTCGATAGATCCGGAAAATCCTGCTCTGGTCTCAGCACTATTGCCCGTCGGTGCGCGTGATGTCGATAACGTGCTCAGAATGGCCGCTGCGGCTCCTGGCCACGCCTCTGAAGAAGAAGCTGAGCCATTAAGCGTTCTGGATGCGCAGAAGCGCTTAACTGCAGTGTTAGATGCTATTGAGATTAGCCATCTGGAAACGCCTCAGGGCGGATGGGTACTGCCTCGCCGGCTTTACCCAAAAGAAGCAAAGCTAAAAGGCGTTGCTGTGGAGCAACAAAATCGCCTTACGCAAGTAATTGTTCCGCTTTCCGCCGCGAGTGTACCTTCAATCGTACAAGCTCTCTCTACATTCGGCTATGCTGTACACCCTACAGATATTAGCCTTAAAGATAGCAAACCCTATCTCGGCGATCATGCCCCCTTGTCCAGATCGGTGCCGCTCGCCTTGCCGCAGCAGATAGCCCTAAAAGCGCAAATTTTGCCCGAAAGTCAAGCTCGAGCGCGACATAGCCGCGATCTGCGCTTCCAGCTCACTTTCGCGCTTCAAGACCAGCCCGTAGAGGGTCCGGTCGACTGTCGACAACTTCATGTCAGTCAGTACACTGTTAAGCAGCCGGGCAGCGAACTGCCCTGGGTGCGCGTCCATGAGAAGGAAGTGATCCTCCCTTCGGATGAAGTAGCGGGCGAGCCCTTACTTCTGCCGCGCCAATTTCGAGACTCAGGCGTATTGATTGGCGACCGCGGGTCTATCGCCTACCAAACACAGACCACCTCTTCTGTGCAAGAACAGCGCATACCCTTTTTTGTGGCGGGATTTTACGACCCGGGCATCATTCCGCTGGGAGGGAAATTTGCGTTAGTCGATAAAGAGGTGACAAGCTTAATTCGCTCTTCATACAGCATGCAGGAGAGCGACCAAGGCAACGGCGTGAATGTACGCTTTGATCATCTGGGACAGGCCGATGAGGTCAAAGCCCGCTTGTTAGCTCAGCTACAGCAACGAGGAATCAGCCGTTACTGGCAGGTGGAGACATTTCGCGAATTCGAGTTTGCCAAGGATATCCTTCAGCAGCAAAAAAGCGATAAAAACCTATTTCTGGTGATAGCTGGCGTGATCATTATCGTGGCCTGCTCCAATATCATTTCCATGCTGATTATCTTAGTAAACGACAAAAAAGTGGAAATAGGCATCTTGCGTTCCATGGGTGCCTCCGCGGCTAGCATATCCGCCATTTTTGGCGTCTGCGGCTGTTTCATGGGCTTGACCGGCAGCGCCATTGGCGTCTTGGCAGCGATTTATACCCTACATCATCTGGACGGCTTGATTGCCTTCATGGGCAACGTGCAGGGCCATGACATGTTCAATCCGATCTTTTATGGCAGCTCTTTACCCAACGAGTTAAGCATGGAAGCGCTAATTTTTGTTGTAGTAGCCACGACCTTTTTCTCCTTGATCGCCGGCATCGTACCGGCTGTAAAAGCTAGCCTCCTCAAACCTTCAGCTACTTTGCGATCGGAATAGTCATGACCCAAACGCATGAAGAGATCGTATTGAGGGCCGAAGGGATCCAGAAAGCTTTTTACTATCCCGCGCGTATCGACCTGTTGAAGGGGATTTCGCTCACGGTGAAGCGCGGCCAGAGCGTTGCCATCATTGGCAATTCTGGCGAAGGAAAAAGCACCCTACTACATATTCTTGGGACGTTGGAATCCTCTTGTGGCGGCTTATTGTCAATTGCCGGACAGACGGTGTCTAGCTCCAATAAAAATGCCATCCGCAACAGACACCTGGGCTTTGTTTTTCAATCCTTCCATCTTCTGGAAGATTATACAGCGCTTGAAAATGTGTTGATGCCCGCGCGTATCGCGCGATGCGACACCAGTAAAGGCTCTGCAGCTCATAGACATGCCTCTGCCATGCTCGAGAGCGTGGGCTTGGGTGATCGGTGCGATTTTCATACCAAGTTGCTTTCGGGCGGAGAAAAACAGCGTGTGGCCATCGCCAGAGCCCTCTGTAATGATCCAGACCTCATCATGGCCGATGAACCTAGTGGCAATCTCGATCATGGCACTTCACTCATTATCCATGACCTGCTTTTGCGCCTTGTGCGTGATAGCAACAAGTCACTTGTAACAGTTACGCACAACATGGAACTTGCTGAGCAGTGCTCGCGCCGCTTTCGGTTAGTTGCTGGCAGATTACAAGAAATTTCTTAAACTAACCGCGAAAGTTTTGCGTTAGGGATTGATCATGAGATACTGCGAGTCTGTCTTCTGCACAAAACGTCGGAAGACGCGCGAGGTAATGGTGGGAAGCGTGGGCGTAGGCGGAGATAATCCCGTTCGCCTACAGTCGATGACTACGTCAAATACACGCGACGTGTGTGCTACCATCGAGCAGATCATGCGCTTATCAGACACTGGCTGTGAAATCGCGCGCGTGACTGTGCAGGGCATGAGGGAAGCAGAGGCTTGTGAAGGCATCAAAAACGGCTTACTTCAACGCGGCTACCAGATCCCTCTAGTGGCAGATATCCACTTTTTTCCACCCGCTGCCTTACGCGTGGCTGATTTTGTGGATAAAGTGCGCATCAACCCCGGTAACTTCGTGGATAAGCGAGCTAGTTTTAAGCAGCTTACTTACGACGACACTTCTTACGCTTTGGAGATAGAGCGCATAGAAGAAAAGTTCACACCCTTGGTGGAAAAATGTAAAAAACTGAACCGAGCCATGCGCATAGGCACTAACCACGGCTCACTTTCCGATCGTATCATGAATAGATATGGCGATACGCCTGCCGGAATGGTGGAGTCAGCGCTGGAGTACGCTCAAGTGTGTCGTAAGCTCGACTATCACGAGCTCATTTTTTCCATGAAATCCTCAAACCCGCAGGTAATGATTCAAGCCTATCGTTTGTTGACGGCAAAAATGATGGAATTGGGCTGGGACTATCCCTTGCATTTGGGAGTCACCGAAGCTGGCGAGGGGGAAGATGGGCGTGTAAAGTCCGCCATAGGTATCGGAGCCTTACTGCTAGATGGCATCGGTGATACCATACGCGTCTCTTTGACCGAGGATCCCTGGCATGAGATCGATTCTTGCCGTAGTCTGAAAGTTTTGGCGGAAAGTTACGCGGGCCTTGGCGTAGAGCCATTTATCGAAAAACACCGTCGCATTGATGTAATTCAAAAAAGGCCAGTCACACTACCTTCAGACGTGGTAATGCACCGCGATGGTACCGTGATGGTTAAAGTATCTGCGCCTCATACAGCCCTAACAACAGATCTAGGGTGTGACCTTACACCTGATGGTAAGCCTAAACTACAACAAGGAACTGTCGATGCGATCATCTTGCAAGAAGGGGCGACCGTCAGCTCTCTACAAGACTTTAGTGACGCAGGAATAGGAATCATCAAAGCGGAAGAGCTGATCGATTTAACCGACTATGAACGCGCTCTACGATTTACAACCGGCAGCCCTAAGAAAGTGATCGGACTGATCATCGGGGATCAGCCAGCGTCTTCCTACGGCGCTATCGAAAAAGCCAATCCCGCGGTGCTTTTCCTAAGGCCTGAGCAAGATCGCCTTCACGGGCCTCGCAGACTCTTTGATTGGCTGCAAAGCCGGCAGTTAAAAATTCCGGTCATTCTCAACTTTATTTACAATTGCGCGCCGGAAGAGCTGGCGATACGCGCTTCAGCTGAATGTGGGGCCCTCCTATGCGATGGCTTAGGCGACGGGGTCTGCCTTGAGGGCCCCCATAAGCTTTCCACTCTGCGTTCGCTAGGATTTAGTATCTTGCAATCGGCGCGGATGCGCACCACACGCACGGATTTTATCTCTTGCCCCAGCTGTGGGCGCACGCTTTTTAATCTACAAGAAGTCTCTGCTCGCATCAGAGCGCGCACAGCCCACCTCCCAGGGATCAAAATCGCGATTATGGGATGCATTGTCAACGGGCCCGGAGAAATGGCCGACGCCGATTTCGGATATGTAGGCTCCAAGCCCGGGAAGGTAGATCTCTACGTAGGTAAGCAGTGTGTGGAAAAAGATATCGATTTTTCTGACGCCGATGAACGTCTTGTCGCGCTGATTAAAGCGCATGGGTGTTGGGTTGAAGAGGTCACAAAATAAGGTTCGCCTGTCGTCCATCTTGCGCGCGCAACGAAGACAAGACGCAGTGGCAGTATACGGTTATTTCTAAATTCAGACATCGTGTTAACAAACAAATAAGAGGAGCGACAAAGTGCTAGCCACTTTGTTTTGGTACTCTGAATGTTGTTTTTTGAATGCTCTCTTCTGCTATAGTCGGGTGTTATGAGACCTGAAACCTCAACAGCCGATCAGCTGGCCCTTACGCCTGCGGCTTCTCAGTGGGCCAAGATAGGGGTCAAACGCCACCGCGGGATCAACGCTCCTTTGTTTGCGCTACGTTCTGCACAGAGTTCTGGAATCGGCGAGTATCTCGACCTTGTTCCACTGATCGATTGGTGCGCCGAAGTAGGGTTTGATGTCATTCAGCTACTACCTCTCAACGATTCTGGGATGGAGACAAGCCCTTTCAGCGCACTTTCCGCTTTTGCGCTGGACCCAAAATATCTCAGTTTACAGGCGCTACCCAATGTGGATAAATATGCCAATCTATCGGTGTTGCTGGCGAGTTTACGCGCCCTCAACGGTAGTCCGCATGTTGAGTATGAGAAGATCTATGAACTTAAACAGCTATTTATGCGGCAGTATGTTGCTAACGAAGTTAGTGTAATTGAGTCCACGGTTGGTTATACGCAATTTTTAGAGGAGAACAGGTGGCTTGAAGGTTACTGTCTTTTCAAAGCGCTCAAAAGCCGCTATCGTGGAGAATCTTGGGAGAACTGGCCATTTGAAGAGAGAGATCCTTCACCGGCGGTTGTCGCCAAGCTGTGTCAACGCGACCAGTCCGAAGTGCGCTACCATCAGGCCGTTCAATACCTCTGCTTTAGTCAGCTAAAACAGGTGCGCGAGCATGCTGAAGCAAGAAATGTATGGTTGAAAGGCGATATCCCGATCCTAATCAATCGCGAAAGTGCCGACGTCTGGTTGCATAGAAATCTCTTTAGGCTCGATCTAACAGCAGGTGCGCCGCCGGATATATACTCTGCGGTGGGACAGAAATGGGGATTTCCCATCTATCATTGGCCTGCACACGAGAAAGAACAGTTTAATTGGTGGCGTGAGCGCTTGCGCTTTGTCGTGAATTTTTATCATATCTACCGCATCGACCACATCGTCGGTTTTTTTAGGCTCTTTGCCATTCCCGTAGATAGGCCAGCCAGCGAAGGTTTTTTTCAACCGGATGACAAAGCCACTTGGGTAGCGCAGGGAGAGAAAATCCTAGAGATGATGGTGCGCGACAACCCGCTTCTACCGATCGGCGAAGACTTAGGCGTCATCCCTTCTAGCGTGCGAGCAACTATGCGGCGGATGGGCATCGCCGGAACCAAAGTTCTTCGTTGGGAGCGTCTTTGGGATGAACAAGATCAGCCATTTATTTTGCCAAGTGAATTTGACGCGATCAGTCTCACAACCATCTCTACACATGACTCTCAGACATTTCGCGGGTGGTGGGATGACTACCCAGCGGAAGCTGCAGCGTATGCCAAAGCCCGCGGGTGGCCGTTCGTTCAACAATGGACGCCTGAGATACAAAGGCTCACGCTTCTCGATGCACACGATAGCAAAAGCCTGTTTCACATTGATTTGCTGCAAGAGTATCTAGCGCTATTCCCCGAGCTGGTGTGGCCTACAGCAGACGAAGAGCGCATCAACGTTCCTGGCACTGTAGAACGGCGTAACTGGCGCTATCGCTTTCGGCCGCCCATCGAAGAGATTACGTACCATAAGGGCCTGAGAAAAGCGATCACCGACCTACTGAAGGCCTAGGCTCATGCCGCAATGGATCTTGTCGATAACCCTTTCTTGTTTCCTATTCTTAGCTCCTAGCTATGCCGCTAGTCCTCAGAAGATCCGCACCTTGTATGCCAGCCTGCACCCAAAATCAATTGCGCAGCATTTGGCATTTTACCAGCTATTTTCAGACACCCAAGAGGGTCAGCGCGCACTTTTACGCGCTTGGGAGCTGCTTACTGGTCGCGCGCAGGCCTTTTCTCCCCACATGCCTGTACCTTTGATGGAGTCAGAACGTCTACAAGGGGTCGTTTCGATCGTTTTGAACCCCACTTCAAAGCAACCGCCATTGCTCACAGAGGACGACACCAAGCTGATTAATCAGCTCGCAGCTCAGCTGGGCAATCGCAGGCTTGCAGGGTTTGGTGCGGAGTCGGAAGAGCAAGTATTGCGGTTGCCCCCAGACCAGGTTGACCTAGCTCGAGGGCTATTCCTCAGCCAGTTTGGTCATACAGCGCAATCCGTACAGCAGTATGAAGCGGTGCTTGATCTGATGGCTTTGCAGATTTTGGCGCATCTCCCAGCAGAGGCTACTGCTTTGCAAAAAGTGCATGAAATCAATCGGTTCATTTTTGAGGAGATGAATTTTCGATTTCCCCCTCACTCTGTTTATGCCAAAGATATCGATCTCTACACCTTTCTGCCCTCCGTGATAGATAACAGGCGCGGTGTTTGCTTGGGCGTATCTATTCTTTATGTTTGTTTGGCGCAGCGCTTGGGGCTGGAGATGGTGATCATCACTCCACCGGGCCATATCTTTGTGCGTTATCCCGCTCAAGACGGCGATCTTAACATCGAAACAACGCTGCGCGGCGTGCATGTCGATACGGAAGACTACTTGAGTGTCGACACGCGCTCCCTTGAGAAAAGGAATGTGAAAGAGACAATTGGCTTGGCGCACATGAACCACGCTGCTACGTTTTTGACTACAGAACGCTTTCAGGAAGCAATAAATGCCTACGCGATCGCTCAAAAGTACTTGCCGGAAGATGCCCATCTACAAGAATTGCGCGCTTATGCCGAACTCATGAATGGCAATGCAAAAACTGCCCGTGTCTTGCTAGAAAAAGTTGTCAATTTTGTTCCAGAAGAGTGTGTTAGTCGCAATCCGATGGCTCAAGATTACCTTTCGGGAAATGCAGACGCGCAGAGTATCCAAGCGATTTTTATGCATGTAGACGAAAATCGCGAAAGCCTAGAAAAGAAACGGCAGCTCTTGTCCGCTGCCGTTAAGAGGCACCCCAAATGTCTGTCCTGCTGGGCGTCATTGGCTACCACCGATCTGCAGATGCATCGGCTCGCCGAGGCACTTGAGTCGTTGGAAACATACCACAAACTGGATAGCCAGAATCCTAACATTGAATACTACCTGGCAGCGATTTATATCGAAAGGTTGGATTACAAGCGCGCTTGGACGCACCTGCGCCAAGCAGAATGCCTCACAGCTAAGCGAGAGCACTATCCCAAAGCCCTTAAAGAGCTACGTAAATCTCTCATCATGCGCTGTCCAGAGTAGAAAGTAACTTTTCAATAAGTTGGGGTAACAGAGCTGGATTGCGCCGTCTCTCACTGAGCCAGGAATTTTTGTTTAACCTGACTTATTGAGAAGTTACACAGAGAAGTCGACGTTTCCACGTATTTTGGCTATACTGAACGGAAAAAGGCTCAACTAGGGGATGACTATGAAGATCTACACACGGACTGGCGATAAAGGGAAGACCTCGTTGTTTACGGGCGAGCGAGTGGCCAAAAACCACCCTCACGTCGATGCCGTAGGGCATGTAGACGAATGCAATTCCGCGCTTGGGACTGCGATCGCATGCCTGCCTGCGGACTCAATTTTTAGAGAGACCAAACAGCGCTTGGAAGATATTCAGCACGCGCTTTTTGATGTGGGGGCGGCTATAGCTACGCCGCTTAGTAGCGGAAATGAGGCTAAAAAAGAAAAGACGCGTTTTGGCGCGCATGC
>CAYUJS010000023.1:0-27424 GCA_964445105.1 uncultured bacterium
CCCAGCGAGTCAAAGTTAGCCCCGCTAGGCAGGCTCCACAAAATTTCCAAAAGCCGAACTGAGTAAACATGTAAAAAATAGGCGATAGCGCGCTCGTTGTAAGTAAGGTATTCGCAGAGCTCTCGTTCATTACAAGCGCAAGCCAAACGCTCTCAAAATTCATCTAAAGCCCGTTGAAATCCGTGAAGGTTTGTATTCTATACAATTTCATCACGCTGATTGAATGGCTCTGTCGGTGATTGCAGCTCTGTCTGTGGTTTGTTTTTGTTAAAAAGCACTTTATGGCCTACAGCCGCACAGCACACAGCTACGCAACAAAGCGGGATAGACATTATGCCCGCGCCTATCACGATCGCGGTCACATGCTCCGCATTTTGTTGGCCACCGCTGCTGAGTGCAGGAGCGTTAGCAGCAATGATTACTACTCCCGACACCAGAGAGTACAAAGCACAATAGGCTAGCTGGCACGCAGTGCTGGGGCGCCTGGCACGCGAAGGTGACAAAAGCGGACTGGTCTCCCTTCGCTCCACTGGTACTAAAAGATAATCTTGTCCATTTACACTTAACATAAAATCCTACCCTGTATAAGTTTTAATTCGAGCTAGCAGTTCTTGTTCATCCGAATTTTAAGACCCTGCAGTCATTTTAAAGATTTCATAATTTATATTTTATTACAAACTATTTCATAACGCGTCCGGCCAGGGTGTAATTCAAACCTGTCCTGAGCGTTTTGTGAGCGGGATAGATAAAATTGCTCAAACCCCAAAACATAAAGGTTTTCTATCGGCTAGGCCTGGCAAGAAACGACCACGTCAACACGTCAACAGGGTGCAATTCAAACCTGTACTCACCTTAAGCTGCTAAACCATCACCCCCACAAGTAGCTTCAATTTGCCAAAGCCTTTCCCAATTCTCTTTTGTCCTGAAAAATCGGAGGTTTGCCATATCGCCAGCACCGTCTCTTGCCCACCACGCTCCCGCCTTCTTTAGCCTCGCTTGGATCAGCAGTATTCATCGTCAGAAAGGTCTTGTGTGGATAGATTCTTGTTCACAGTCGCTCTCCATCAAAGGGTTAAGTAAATTTTTCCTCGAACTGATAGGAGCGTCTCGCGCCGCAAGCCTGTTTTATCTTCTCCGCTATGCTGAAGTACAGGTTTCAATTGCACCCACGTCAACAGCCAGACTCGACAAGACAAGCAGCGGTAGCCCAAGAGAAAGCTCAGGCCTGCCTACCCACCCGGTCGAACGCCTTGCACCGGAATCTGCGCGCTTAGCTGCCTTTTTAAACTTCTTGAAAAGCTTTTGATTTTTTTTGGCATAGCCTGGGCTATTTATTGTCAACCAAACGCATTAAATGGCCGATTAATACACACCCAAATAAAAAATAAATTTAGTTTTTAATTTTAAATTATTTAATATAATTATAAAATAAAGACAGCCAAAACAAACTGAAAATCAAAGAGAGGCGCTATCTTATATTACATATAAGGCGCCTGAAAAAGGAGGCCCTATGAGTCCCTTGCACGGTACAGATCCAAGCGCCCGCCTTCCAGTTGGAGGAGAGAATAACGCTCGAGCTCCAAATGTTGCGCTGATGCTATCACCGGCGCATCTTAGCGCACCTCTTTCACGTATGCCCCAGCTGAGGCTTGAGAGGCGAACGCTGCTTCCCCTAGCAGGCACACTAGCGGGGGTAGTCGCTCTATTGGCTCTGGGGCAAGACAAGAACGGTTATCCGGCGCTAGAGAATGTTGTTTTGGCCTCTCTATTAGTAGTAGTGGCCGTTTTGTATAATCGGTTTAGCGCTGCTGCTTTGCCTCCAAGCAAACGAGAGGGTTTCCCGGAAGCGGCGCTTATTCTTAGTGCCGATCAAGGCGCTTCGAGCAGCTCAGCAGCTGGCAGTTGGGAAAATTTAGTAGAGAATATAAAAACTTTCAAATACGACGACATAATAGAAAGAAAAAATCTAAATACAAAAGCAAACAATATTGCAAATCTGTTTATAGAAAATGTCCCGCTAGAGGCTCGAAATAAGCCTAACAAAGAAATGCTGGCTGAAGAGATCAAGCGCTTGGGGGAATACTTAACTTATTCAGGAAAGACACAACCTAAAGAAAGCGATATTCAAACTGTAAAAAATTTAATTAAAACCAGGCTTGAGGATTTTAAAACGTCCACAGAAACTATCAAACAAAATATAGGCAAAGATAAAACAGACATATTGAATACCTTTTTTCCAGGTCTTGATGCCGAGACTACCGATCTTACCTTGTTAGAAATAAATCAGGTAGGAGGAGAAACCCACAATGGAGGCAAAAAGCCTGCATTTGTCCTTTTGGAAGCGAACGGCAAGCAGATACAAATTGTCTACAAACCGAGAAGTATCGAGGTGGACAATCTGATATGTGGCAAGCAAAAAGCTAGTTTATTTAGTATAGCCAATAGACTTTTAGCTGAAAATTCGAATAAAAATTCGCCTCTGCCATTACAAAACTCTTTCAGTGTACTAAAAAAACCTTGGATCACTCTCCCCACTTTTCGCCAGCTTTCAATGAACAAACCAGAAGAAGGAGCGTACGGCTATGCCAAATTTTTGCCGCACCAAGAAGGAGGCTGTCGCCTAAAACACGAAGAGATGAAAACATACTACCGCACTATAGGAGCCCTCCAAGCAATTTCTCAAATTTTTGGCATCAGGGATCTAAATGAGGAAAATGTGATCGCCTACAAGGGTCTACCACATCTCATTGACCTAGAGGTGGCGTTTAATCTTGAAAGCTTGAGAAGCGGTCAAAAAACCGAGCTTGCGGATGCTATTCTTAATTTTGAAAGCGGTAAAGGTGACGATTCATTCACAAACAATCGGGTTATTTTGGTTAACGAAAGAGACACGTCTGTTAACCGGTCCGGCGAGCATATAGCACCTCCCAGGTCTGGCCATGAATACGCTCGTGATTATAAAGGCGATATCGAAGAGGGATTTAACTGTCTGAAAGACCTAGTCAACACTCATAAAAAAAAATTCTGCTCTTTTTTGAATGGTATACCGGACGAGATCAGTCTCCGGCACGTACTTATAAGTACCAAGCAGCTCCTGGGTATTTATGCGGGAGAGCCAGCTAATTGGCACCAAGATTTTTGCGAACTGACGAAGAGGGCTCTGGTAAACGCCGAGAAAACCCAGGAAAAAATCGAAGGGGATGCTCAGGAAATAGTAAGAGAAGCCCAAAAACAACAAGAGTGCGTCTACTCAACGAATGGTCTTGACGAAGAGCTTTGGCAAGCAGCTTTCGAAAGCGACGTCAAGCACCGCGATGTCCCCTTGTTTCAAACCAACATGAAAGGCGAGCTTTTTTCCGGAGGCGTCCTCATCGCAAGAGCGCAGTTCGAAAGCGAGGGATCGAGTTCTTCTTCAAGCCTTTCAGAGGCCAATGGAGGGCCCGTTCGCAATCTTATAGAAGCTAACATCCAGAATTGTCAAAATTTGGATCCTTCCAATTTTCTAAAAGAGCTAGACAAAGCGCCTCCAATAAATTGGTTCTAATTTCTTGCGCCCTGGGCGATTTGTCCTTTTCAGTTGAAATAGAATCGATCGTTAGGCAGAATCAGGTGCTTCAGAACCGAGAACTTTCGATGGAGATTTGATGCGCCGTTCGATCTGCTATACCGAGCCCAAAATTGCAACAGCGGGGGAGCGTAATACCTGGCAGTTTATTTACACCACAGCCGTCGCCCTGCCTAAAGGGACGCGTCTAAAGTTTGACATGAGCTCTAAAGGGCGTGACATCGACTGGGAACTTCCTGGCACCGATCTAAAAACCGCCACCAACGTCATTTTCCTGCAGCTGGAAGGCAAAAAACCCATCCAGGCTAAAGAGATCAGCTCCGCCGAGAGCGTTGCAACACAATACGAGTTCACCCTCCCTAGCGATGTGCCAAGCGGAAATTCGCTTACGATCGTCATCGGAGACGCGTCACAAGGCAAAAAAGCCGTTGGCAATGCCGCTCAAACTACCGCGCAAAGGCGCCGTCCTTTCCTTCTATATGTCGACACTAGCGGTAAAGGTCGCTACGATGAGCCCGAAGTCTTTTCGCTCGATGTGCGCGGCGGACTACTCCATAATATACGCATCCTCACGCCTTCTTTCGTGGGACGGAACAAACGCTTCGACATCATCGTGCGCTTCGAAGACGAGTTCGGGAATCTTACCAGTAATTCTGAGCCCGAATCACTCATCGAGCTCACGCACGAGCACCTGCGTGAGAATTTGAGCTGGCGCCTCTTCATTCCCGAAACAGGCTTTCTAACCTTACCCAACCTCTATTTTAACGAGCCAGGGGTATATGCCATTTCGCTTAAAAATCTTAAAACCGGCGAAATCTATAAATCTTCCCCCATCAAATGCTTTCCAGAAAACGACATTAGCCTCTTTTGGGGGCTCCTGCACGGCGAATCAGACCGCTATGACTCGACAGAGAGTATTGAAGCTTGCCTGCGTCACTTCAGAGACGACCGTGCGCTGAACTTTGCAGGTTCTTCGCCGTTTGAGTCTGCAGAAGAGACGCCTAACGATGTCTGGAGACTCGTCAGTCAAAACATTAACGATTTTAACGAAGATGACCGTTTCACCACGTTCCTAGGCTTTCAATGGATTGGAGAACCCAAAACAGAGGGCGTACGCCTTATCATCTTCAATAAAGACTCCAAGCCAGTTCTTCGCAAAAAGGACACCAAATTCAGTTCGCTGAAAAAAATTTACAAGGCCTTCTCACCCAAAGAGATTCTCTCCATACCCTGCTTTACCATGGGAAAAGGATCTGAATATGACTTTAAAGATTTTGACCCCAACTTCGAGCGCGTCGTTGAAATCTACAACGCTTGGGGATCGTCAGAAACAACCACCAAAGAGGGCAACCCACTGCCCATCACAGTAGAGGGTAAATCCAAAGGCGGTGCTACTGAAGTGCCAGAAGGATCTATCCAGAAAGCCTTAGCGCGCAACTTACGCTTTGGCTTTGTCGCTGGTGGCCTGGATGACAGAGGTATCTACGCTACCTTTTTTGAAAGCCAACAGGTGCAGTACGCGCCGGGCTTGACCGCTATCATCGCTAAAGAGCACACCCGTGCAGCACTGCTCGAGGCGCTTTACCAGCGCTCTTGTTACGCGACCACAGGCGCCAGGATTATCATCACTCTAAACATCGCAGGTGTGCCCATGGGTGGTGAATCCAGTACAGGCGATAAACCTGGTTTTGCCGTTAACCGACACATCACCAGCACCGTCGCTGGCACGACTGATCTCGCTAAAGTGGAGCTGGTCCGTAACGGCCAGGTCATCCACACCATTACACCGAAGAACTCCTATAACGTCACCATAGGCTTCGACGATTTCAGTCCTCTCAATAAAGTCACCATCAATGCCAAGGATGGCAAGCCCCCCTTCGTCTACTACTACATTCGGGTCACGCAAGAAGACGGCCATATGGCTTGGAGCAGCCCCATTTGGATAGACGACCTGCCCTCTCCAGGCGGACGCAAGCGTCTCCCTCCCAAACCGTCCAAAAAAGTCGTTCCGGTAGAACTCATTGAAGAGTTTGAAGAGGAGGAAGAGCTGGATGATGCAGATGACGAATAGAATTCAGTACGAGGGCGAAGGGTCAAAGTCTAGCATACAGAATTTTTGCTTCGGGCTGCCGAATTGCCCAGCACTCGCAAACTACAAGCACAATCCTTTTGACTCCCGAATCCTGAACTCTGAATCCCGCAAAAGGAGCCTCTTTTGTCCCCATTAATGATCACTTTTCTGATTACTTTTGTTCTGGTAGTGCTGGCGATTACGGCTCTGTCCATTGGCTGGCTCATCACCGGTAAGCCTAAGATGGTAAGAGGGAGCTGTGGAATTGACCCACAGCGTAGACGTGACGAACACTGCGGCAAAGATATTCGCTGCGGGCTGTGCGAAAAACCTGAGGAGAGGGAGACGCATGAGTGAAGCTTTCCCTCTGGACTCCAGACTGAAAACTTTAAAAGCTTCCCTCAATCTTGAACCAATGCCCACCCCCGAGCTGCGACTGATCGCAGACAAAGTACTAAATAAGATAAGGATCACCCCAGAAGAGGGGCTCTACCTATTCACCACTGAACATGCAGAAGCGGTACGGCAGCTCGCAGACACAGCTCGCAAGATGCGCGTAGGCGACGTTGTCTACTTTGCAACCACTCTTTATATCCACCCAACCAACCTCTGCGAACTTTCCTGCCCCATGTGCTCCTACTACGCAAAACCCAGCTGGAAAAGCGCCTGGTTTCTCACGCCGGAACAAGCTGAAGAGCAGATCAAAGCCAACTTGCATAAGGGGCTAACAGAAATTCATATCGTAGGCGGTCTATGGCGCGATTGTAACCTGGATTACTACCAAGATCTTTTCACCCGCATAAAGACCCTCGACCCGCACCTACACATCAAAGCGCTCACTCCCGTCGAATACGATTTCCTGGCTAGGCTACACGGCATCTCGATAGAAGAGGTGTTCCGACGCATGGTCAGCTGGGGCTTGGGCTCGCTGCCCGGTGGCGGGGCGGAGGTGCTGGTGGAAGAAATCCGTAAGGTATTAGCGCCGCAAAAGATCACCTCCGAAGAATACCTCAGCATCCACAAAACTGCCCATCAAATGGGTCTGCCGAGTAATGTGACCATGCTGTTTGGATCGATTGAAGAAAATCACCATCTGGTCTCACACTTTTGCCGAGTGCGCGAGTTACAAGATCTAACGGGTGGCTTCCGCACCTTCGTGCCGCTCAAATATCACGTCGAGAATAACTCGCTGGGTAAGCGCAAAAATCGGCACAAACCCAAAGATGTAAATCGCGTTTTCGCTGTAGCACGGCTTATGCTCGACAACGTACGCAACCTAAAAGTACTCTGGAACTATCTCGGCGTAGCCGAAGCCCAGGAGATTCTCCGTTGGGGAGCAAATGACCTCTCTAGCACCAATCTGGACGAAAAAATTATTATTATGGCAGGCGGCATCCGGCTCAAAATGACCAGCGAAACGATGTCTGCGCTCATCAAAGAAGTAGGCCGTATTCCTAAAGAAATCAACTCTGGCTATAACTACGAACAAGAAGCGGTCAACTAATGCTACGCGTCGGTGCCCTCGACTTCATCAATGCACTTCCCTTCTATGCTGCTTTTCTTAAAGGCATCATTGACCCAGGTGTAGAGCTCGTACAAGCGGTCCCTTCCTCCCTCAACCAACAGCTCTACCAGGGAGAGCTTGACCTCTCCCTCATCAGTACAGCCGAGTATCTCAAACACCGCGATCTGTATGAGCTGCTGCCAGATTTTTGTATCGGAGCGCATAAACGCATAGAAAGCGTATGTTTATACTACCAAAGATCGCTACGAGACCTCAATGGCCAAACGATAGGGGTCACCCCACAAAGTGCCTCCGCCTCCCTATTGGTCAAAGTGATGTGCCATACCTTCTGGCACCTAAAGCCTAAATTCAAGACACTCTCTTCTATACATAGCATCCGCGATTATGCAGCTTTCTTGCTAATCGGCGATCAGTGCCTCGAGCACCCCCATGTGCAGGGGTACCACACCTTGGATCTTGCACAAGCTTGGTTTCACGCGACAGGTCTGCCTTTTACTTTTGCCATCTTTGCCGTGCGCAAAGATTCTCTACAGCAACAGCCAGAGGCTATTGCCAACTTCGCGCAGAAACTACGAGATTCCTTTAGTTGGGCCGCCGCCCACCCAGAGGTCATCCTAGAATTAGCGCAGCAAAAATGTTCCCGCCCCGTCGATCACCTAAGGCGTTACTACAACCTGCTGTACTACTGGTTTGACGCATCGCAAAAAGAAGCGCTCGATCGATTTGACCTCCTTGCACAAGCGGTTGGCGAATCATGACCTACGATAGCCAGCGGCCCGAAACGATCCAGCACCTTTTTGCCGATATCGCCACTTGCTATGATCGCTGCAATCAGCTCATGTCTTTTTCTATGCATCGTCGCTGGAACCAAAAGCTGGTCGACACAGTGCTCAAAACAACGCAGCCCGAAATATACGTGGACCTATGCGCTGGTACCGGTGACATCGCATTCAGCTATTTAGAAGCAGCTACACCTGAACAGACTTACCTTATCGATTTCTGTCCAGAGATGCTCGACATTGCTAAAGGCAAAGCACAAAAACTCGGCCTACAAAACACCGCGTTTGTAAGCGGCGATGCGCAGGATATTCCACTGCCCGCTCAATCAACAGACTGCGTAACCATCGCCTATGGCATTCGCAACGTGGCCAATCCCGCTCAATGCATTCGCGAAGTGCACCGCATTCTTCGCCCTGGAGGGCGGCTAGGCATTCTGGAGCTTACACGCCCCAAAAACCCACTCGTGAAGCTCGGCCATGCTGCCTACCTGAAAACGGTACTGCCTTTACTGGGCCTCTTGGTTTCTTCAAACAAAGAGGCCTACCAGTACCTCTGTAGAAGTATAAAATCTTTTGTTTCTGTACCAGAACTAGAAAAAATGTTTTTAGAGGCAGGCTTCTATGGGGTGGAAAAATATTCCCTTTGCGGTGGTATTGCCACTATTGTCAGCGGCAAAAAATAGCTTTTAAGCTAGAGACTATTTTCGGAGTCAGGTAGAACAGCAGAGTAGCGAGTTACTTTTGTTTTATTGTGTACAAACCCCCCCTCAATAATTTTCTGAGAGACGATAAAAGTCAGCGAAAACCTGGTCTCATCGCCTTTTTTAAGGCGCGAAGCCAGGGTTTTTGTTGTTTCTTCTACGTATTTGCCTTCGGTCTTTAAACGGCGGGTGGAGTGGTCTTCCCATCTGGCCGACGACTCTGTTAGCACAAGGCCCGGCCAAGATCCTTTACGAGCCGGCGGTTCCCCCTTTGTGCAGCTACCCAGCGCCCATCGTCCTCTTTTTAGATTCAGATTTGGGCATATAGTGGAAACCGTTTCGTAAAAGAGCTCAACGATCTGGCTGGGTTTTAAAACAGCAGGCTCGTCCGCGGATAGGGCAAGAATAGGCAAAGTAGAAAATTTTTCAGGAAACGGCGGCATAACGCATATCTACCTTTAGCCAGCTCAAAAGCAAACGGGAGCTGGCAGATTTCAAATTCATGATCTTTGACATCCTATGCGATATAATTCTTACACGACCTTTTATTTGAAGCCATTTGTTTCTTCGATAAGAGCGTTAGGTTTACGATCATTTCACCCGATAAAGCCGAGCTTGAGAAACATTGTCTCTAAGCAAGTTTTGATGGATGTAGATCGTTCAAAAGAGATCTTGGCATGCTTCACTGCCTCCTGAACCTTCTCTAAGGGCAATAGAC
Source organism: uncultured bacterium (assembly GCA_964445105.1). Lineage (GTDB taxonomy): Bacteria > Chlamydiota > Chlamydiia > Chlamydiales > JAJFMA01 > CAWBNS01. The sequence continues at coordinate 9,360 of CAYUJS010000023.1, forward strand.
AGCCCCTTTGGTAAGCTTGCAGCAATTCTTCCTGATATTCTTTATGGATCAGACGTTGAGGATTGCCACGCACATGAAGTAAGTGAAGATCTCTGTACCAGCCTAAAATCGCTTGTAGAAGGACATTCATCTCCCCGGCCATGCGGATGGAGACCGCCCCGTCGACCTCTTTCTGCAGCTGATCTTTTTGTACCACGAGTAGTTCATCTACGCCTTCGGGAAAAATTTCCGCCGACAGAGCTTCTTCAAGGGCGGTGCGCCGCTCTTCCAACATTTTGCTGATCCCTTCTAAGCCTTTGCTCAAGTTTTTGACAGAGCAGGTGCCAGCTATTAGTATAGCTAGCAGTGGTTTAGCACGCTCGTCTGCTGCTTCTACTTGGGTCGTGGCTTCGAAGAGAATTGTTCGGCAGCGCGATCTCACTGTAGGCAGCAGCAATTGTGCTGCAGCGGACAAAAGAACAATCAGCGTTTTTTTCGGAGGTTCCTCAAAGGTTTTGAGAAGGGCATTTGCGCTAGTTGAGAGCATGCGGTCGGCATCGTAGATGATGAATACCTTCGCCTTTGCTGCGTTTGGAGGCAAGGTCACCTCGTCCCCAAACCGGCGCATGGAGTCGATGCTATGCATGCCTGTTTTGCCCTCTGGGCGCAGCTCGTGCAGATCTACATGGTTTTTGGTGCCCATGACAGCTTCCGCTAAAGCAATCGCAAACAGTGACTTGCCTGCGCCAGCTGGACCGGCAAACAGTAGCGAATGCCCCACCAGTTCCTTATCCAGCATGCGCTGCAAATACCTTTTAGCACGCTCATTCCCTTCTATGTGGGCAAACATTAGGCGAGCCTCTCCAAAATTTTAACCAGGGCCTGTTGCAGCACAAGATCCGAACTTTGATGCGCGTCGATCACTTGTACGCGGTAATGCTCTTGCTGCGCAATCTGCAAAAAAGCTTGGCGGACCGCGCGGTGAAACGACATCGCCTCGGATTCAATTTTGTCTAGTTGTCCGGCAACGACCTCTTTAAAAGTGGCGCGCGAGCGTTCAAGGCCTACGGTTGGGTCGACATCTAAATAGAAGGTTAACGTGGGCTGCGTTGGGCCGCAGATTAAGCTGCACATGTCCCTGACTTGATTTATCCCAAGTCCCCTACCGGACCCTTGGTAGGCCACTGTGGAGTCATTAAAGCGGTCACATAACACCACCTGCCCCTGTTGCAAGGCTGGCGCGATGCATTCCTCTATGTGCTGAGCTCTGGCTGCGAGAAATAAGCACAATTCCGCTTTGGCTACAATCGGCGAAGTCAATTTCAGGCTCACGCACGGCTAGTACCTCCCTGCCCTGTTTTTGCAGTTCGGCTTTGAGATGAGAGATCAGCGTAGACTTGCCAGCTCCTTCCCCCCCCTCAAACGTAATGAAAAGACCAACGCTCATGAAAATCCAAGTTTATGATCGCCTACTCGTTCTCATCTGTCAGGTCGTCTTCTTCCTGAATGTCATCCTCGAGGTCTATTTCTTCGAGCACGGCATCTTCTAGCTCTTCTGCACCCTCTTGGCCATCGATCAGCTCAAGCACCTCTTCTTCGGGAAGAGCATCGGCGCCGATAGGCTCACCAGGCTCACAGTCGACGTCAATGGCTTCCAGCTTTTGGATAGCTGTGACGGAGTCGTTGCTTTTCAGGTTAGCCAGGCGCACGCCCTGTGTATTGCGTCCTAATACACGTAAGTCGCGCATGCTAATGCGCAGAGCTTGTCCGTTGGCAGACATCAGTACCAAACCGTCGTCGTTTGTGACGCAGAGAGCTCCCACGACCAATCCGTTACGCTCACTGGTGACGATAGAGCGCACGCCTTTACCGCCGCGATTGGTTTGACGGAAATCTTCCACAGCTGAGCGTTTGCCGTAGCCTTTTTCACAGACCACCAGGATTGTCTCATCGCCGTTAACGACCTCTAAGCCAACAACTGCATCCGAAGGGTCTTTTAAGGTCACCCCTTTTACACCGCGCGCAAGACGCCCCATGGGGCGTACCTTGCTCTCTTCGAAGCGCACAGCCATGCCGTCACGCGTAAATAGCATCACTTGCTGACCCGGTGTCACTAAACGCGCACCCACTACCTCATCGCCTTCGTCAATATTGAGCGCCCAGACGCCTTTGCGACGTGGATTGCTGAAGTTTGTGATCTCGGTTTTCTTCACCACGCCACGTGCGGTGGCTAGGATCACGCATGCCTCGCCTTCGAGTTTTTGCGCACAAAGGATGGTCGCGATTTTCTCTTCTGGCCGGATATCTTCCAGCAGATTAACCAACGCCTTGCCTTTGCTGCGGCGGCCTACGTCGGGCAGCTGCCAAACTTTGAGCCAGTAACAGCGGCCTAGGCTAGTAAAAATTAGGAGATAATCGTGGTTCTTGGCCACATACACGCCCTTCAGCGCATCAGTTTCGCGGTTTTTCTGCATACCCGCTACGCCTTGGCCTCCACGCCGCTGCTCACGAAATGTGTCGAGCGCCATGCGTTTGATGTAATCATCGTCAGAAATGGTAATTAGCACGGTATCATTGGGGATTAAATCTTCGGCATCCACCTCCCCTTCCGCTGGGATAAAATGGGTCATCCGAGGCGATTTATGCTTCTGCTGCACATCCTGAAGCTCTTCTTTAATGATGTCGCGGACCATGCGCTCGCTGGCCAAAATAGCTCTAAAGTGGTCAATTTTTTTGAGTAGCTCGTCATATTCAGCTTGCAGCTTGTCCCTTTCCAAGCCGGTAAGCTGGTACAAACGCAGATCGAGAACCGCGTTTGCTTGGCGCTCGGTGAAGCCAAAGCGCTCCATCAAACCCATTCTAGCCTCATCGCGATTTTCACTCGCCCTGATTAGCTTAACCACCTCATCGAGATGATCGATCGCTTTAAGATAGCCCTCAAGGATATGCGCGCGCGCCTCGGCTTTGGCCAGCTCAAAGCGCGTCCTGCGCCTGATTACTTCAATGCGATGCTCAATCCAGGCTTGAATGATCTGCTTCACATTCATAGTGCGTGGGCGGCCCTTGTCCAGCGCCAGCATATTGCAACCAAAAGTTACTTGCAGGTCGCAGAACTTGTAAAGCTGGTTGATGACGACTTCGGCGATGTGCCCTTTTTTAATCTCGATGACAATGCGCAGGCCCTCACGGTCTGACTCATCGCGTAAATCTGCAATCCCAGGAAGTGCCTTGTCATTGATCAAATCGGCAATGCGCTTGATCAGCATTGATTTGTCTACGTTGTAGGTAATTTGATCGATCACGAGCTGCTGTCGATCTTGCTGATTGGGCATATCTTCAATCTGGATCTTAGCGCGCAAAATAACTTTGCCCCTACCTGTGTGATAGGCTTCTTTAATGCCGCGGGAGCCGCAGATTAAGCCGCCTGTAGGAAAGTCGGGGCCGGGCATCACCTCCATGATCTCGTCAATCGTAACTGCCGGATTGTCCACCAGAAGCAGCGTTGCGTTAATCAACTCAAAAAGATTATGAGGAGGGATATTTGTCGCCATGCCCACGGCAATACCGGAGGAACCGTTGCACAGCAGGTTAGGGAACTTCGAAGGGAAGACCGTCGGTTCTTTTTTTGTCTCGTCATAGTTAGGCACCATATCGACAGTATCTTTATCGAGATCTTCCATCAATTCCACGGAAGCTGTGGTGAGGCGCGCTTCTGTATAACGCATTGCCGCTGGAGGATCGCCGTCAATAGACCCAAAGTTTCCCTGGCCGTCAATCAACCGATAACGCATCACCCAGTCTTGCGCCAACCGCACCAGCGTAGGATAGATTACCTGCTCGCCATGAGGATGGTAGTCACCTGAGGTGTCACCCGCGATCTTCGCGCACTTACGATGCTTGCCGCCGGGGCTCAGGTTCAACTGACGCATAGCAAACAAGATGCGCCGCTGGGAAGGCTTAAGGCCATCGCGTACATCTGGTAAAGCTCTGGCGATGATCACCGACATCGAATAACGAAGATAGCTTGTCTTCATCTCGTCTTCGATGTTCCGCAAAACAATCGTTTCATTAGGGTGTAGGGACATTCATTACCTCGTTTTTATTAGGCGCCAGGATCCACAGTTCGGAACTCAAAATCCGCCTCATGCAAATATATATCTCGTGCTTCTAAGCTTTGCTAAACATCTAAATTCTTTACTGATAGCGCATATTGTTCGATGAAAGCACGGCGAGGAGGTACCTCCTCTCCCATCAGCATGGTAAACATATGGTCGGCCGCGATGGCATCTGGCAGCGTCACCTTTACTAGCGTACGCTTAGACGGATCCATCGTCGTTTCCCAAAGCTGGTCTGCGTTCATCTCGCCCAAGCCCTTATAGCGCTGGATTTCGATGCCCTTACGACCGTTTTCGCGTAGAAAATCGATCACTTCGCGCAAGGTAAAGCATGGGAGCACCTGCCCGTTATCCAAGATGATATCTAAGATCTTTCCACTGGCCACCAAGTAGGCCTGTAAAGGCAAGTGAAAGAGGGCCAATTTATCTAGCAGCTCTTGCAGAGTTTCGTGCTCAAATAGTTCGACAAAACTGAGCTGTTTAGGACGGAAAACCCGCATTTCTTCGGTTATCTCTTCCTGAGGAATCGAAGCTAACGTCTCTTCGTGACGTTTATGCTGCTGCTCTTCATTTGCGCGTTTCCAGAACGCACACTCTTCTGTTGAAAAGGCAAAGCGCATTCCTTCAGCCGTATGCAGCTGGAAGCGAGGGTAAGAGCCCTCTGTGTTGCGTGCATCGAGAAACTCACGGAAGGGGATCCCTTTCTTCTCCACTTTATTGATGAATAGCTCTACTTCGAGAATCACCCGCATGAGCTCTTTAGCAGCTACTACAGAAAGAGGCTCCGATTGGTCTTCTAAAAGAAGTTTTATATCGCTTGCGCCTAGCTCTAGTAGGTAATTATCCATTTCTGCTTCAGAGTGGATATACCTCGAAGTTTTCTTCCGAGCTACTTTAAATAAAGGCGGCTGAGCGATGTAGATGTAGTTATTTTCAATCAAAGCAGGCATGTGTCGGTAGAAGAAGGTCAAGAGCAATGTACGGATATGCGAACCATCGACGTCGGCATCTGTCATGATGATGATGCGATGGTAGCGTAATTTTTCTAGCTTAAAGCCATCTTTACCGATCCCACAGCCCAGTGCCGAGATCATCGTGCCTACTTCCACGTTCTGTAGCACTTTTTCTAAGCGCGCTTTTTCCACATTCAAAATTTTACCGCGAATAGGCAAAATGGCTTGGAAATTACGGTCGCGTCCACCCTTAGCAGAACCACCCGCTGAGTCTCCCTCAACGATGTAGATCTCGCATTTGGTGGGATCTCGTTCTAGACAGTCGGTTAGTTTACCGGGAAGTCTCGAACTGTCTAAGGCCGATTTACGTAAAGTTAGCTCGCGCGCCTTTCTGGCCGCTTCACGAGCTTGCGCCGCAATGATCGCCTTATCTGCGATTGTACGCGCAATTTGTGGATTCTCTCCCAGATAGATGGAGAGCTCTTCGCCGGCGATCTGCTGCACAACAGAGCCTACATCGCTGTTTCCCAGGCGCTGCTTGGTCTGCCCTTCAAACTGTGGATTAGGCACCTTGACCGATACCACGGAGGTCAAGCCCTCTCGCATATCGTCGCCGCTCACAGAGATTTTGTCTGATTTGAGCAGATTGTGCTCTTTGATGTACTGGTTTAAAACACGTGTCAGCGCTGTGGAAAAGCCCGTTAGGTGCGTGCCGCCCTGCCTGGTCGAAATATTGTTCACATAGCTTAGGACCGTTTCGCTAAAAGTCTCGTTCCACTGCATTGCAATTTCAACTTCAATCGGGCCGCTATCGCCTTCACGTACTCCTTTGAAGTAAACAGGCTTGGGGAAAAGAGGATTTTTGTGCTCGTTGAGATACTCTACGAAGGAGATGATGCCGCCTTCGTAATGAAAATCGACATCTTCTTTACCATCCTGTCTCTCATCATGAAAATGAATATGTACGCCCTTATTCAAAAAGGCCAGCTCACGCAGCCTTTTGGCCAGGATATCATAATCGAATTCAGTCACTGTAAGGATCGTATTATCCACCCAGAAGGTAACTTTAGTACCCCTCTTGGCAGTCTCGCCCAGAAGTAGCAAAGGCTTGGTCATCTTGCCTTCAGAAAATTCCATTTGATGGTGCTGGCCATGGCTGAAGACCTGAACGACAAGGCGTTTAGAAAGAGCATTCACGCAAGAGATACCTACGCCGTGTAGCCCACCAGAAACCTTGTAGGAGTTTTTATCGAACTTGCCGCCTGCGTGCAGGATAGTCATCACTACTTCCAACGCCGAGACATCTCGGCCCTGCTTAGCAGACTCCTGAGCGTGCCTGTCCACAGGAATACCGCGGCCATTATCTTCCACAGAGCAGGAGCCATCTTTGTGCAAGGTAACATAAATGGATGAACAGTGCCCCGCCATCGCCTCGTCAATTGAGTTATCAACGACCTCGTAAACCATCTGATGGAGACCGCCAGAGCCCTGGTCGCCCATGTACATGGCCGGGCGTTCGCGAACGGCCTGCAAACCTTCTAATACAGTGATCGAGCTCGCCTCGTACTCTTTTGTCATACCCTTTCTGTCCTCCGACATCTTTCGTTAACGGCTAGGTCATCCGAAAGATAATGTTGCGTATCTCAACTGATGGTGCTTTGCAGCGCATCCTGTCTAAAATGCGACGTTTGTCCTGGCAAAGCAAGCTGTACAATGTAGAGTTTTTGACCTTCACCACTAAGGTCCCCTCGCTAAAATTCTCGGCGCATGCCATCTGGGCGTGCGTAGGACCAATCACCTCAGGCCAAGCTAGTAAAACAGTATCCGGGCTGTCCTGAACGCCTTTGCGCAAAAGCTCCACCACTGTAGGGGCGATCTCGGCTAAGAAATGGCTAGTGCGATGCGTTCCCACATAGTCTTTCGGATTTCGCCTTCTCCAACCTGCCACAACTGCCTACAAACACCGTTTTTAGATTGTTGAGCATACCAGATTGTAAAGCGAAACAGCAATATAAAAGGGAGGATTCAGAATTCAGGAGCATGCCATGACGACTATTTGCTAAAAGGATCTAGCTGGTAGAAAGGGTGATCTTCGACAAGACCCAAAAACAGCCGCCCGCCGCACAAAACCATCGATAAAACAGGGGCGAGCCTGGCAGTGCTTTCGGCGGCAACTTATCCCCACTTTCCCGAGCCCCTAAAATTTAGGCAGCTGAAAGACTACCTCTTCAACCGTGTAGACAACATCTTCTACCTCTTTGACACCTAGCTCCCGCAATCGGTCGATGCAGCATTGCACGACCTCTTCGGGGGTCGAAGCGCCGGCAGTGAGGCCGATCACCTTTACACCGGCTAGCCATTCACTGCGTATCTCTTGGGGACTGTTGAGCAAATAGGCGGAAACCCCACGTCGCTCGGCCACTTCAAGTAGGCGGTTGGAATTAGAGCTCTGGGCATCGCCAATAACGAGTACTAGCTGGCACTCGGACACTATTTCTCGTAGAGCCATCTGACGGTTAGTAGTGGCATAGCAGATGGAAGAGCTGGGCAGGGTTTTGGCCTGCGGATATCTGGCTAGCAGAGCATCCACGACCTCTTTGACGTCATCCAAGCTGAGGGTGGTTTGTGTCACGTAAAACAATTTCTGATCGGTGGCAAACTCCAGCCCGCGCACATCCTGCACACTTTCGACCACAGTAGTGGCCTCGGGAACTTCACCCGCTATCCCTATGATTTCCACATGCTCTTTGTGGCCGATCAGAACGATGTGGAAGCCCTTGGCCGCATATTGCCTCGCCGCGGAATGGACGCGTGTCACGAGCCCACAAGTCGCATCTATTTCCACTAGTTTTCTTCGTTTTGCATGCTCACGTACAGAGGGAGCGACACCATGCGCCGAATAGATGACTCTAGCGCCTTCGGGTACTTCGTCGAGATTTTCAATAAAAATGGCGCCCTTTCGCTTGAGCCCTTCCACCACGTGGCGATTGTGGACAATCTCGTGTTTGACATACACAGGAGCGCCCCAGAGAGCCAGGGCTTTTTCTACGGTCTCGATAGCGCGATCTACGCCGGCGCAAAAGCCACGCGGTTTAGATAAAAGAAGTTTCATACATTCTCTTTTATCTTTTCCAGAAGCCCTTCACAGCTATCTTCCAGCATGTCTAATACAACTTCGAAAGCACCGTCGTTACTATAAAATGGATCGGGAATGTCCTGGTTGTGGAAACTTTTGCTAAATGCTGTAACAAGGTGTAGCTTAGCGCGCTGCTCCGCAGTTTCAGCGCAGTCGTGGAGCAGTTTTAGCACCTCTTGGTCGACGGCTAAAATATAATCAAAGCGACCAAAAAACTCTTTCTGAAAAACCTGCGCTCTGTTTGCCAGCACAACGCCCCGCAGCTCCGCGCTCTTGCGCATGCGACTATCAGCAAAATGGCCCACATGCCAATTGCCCATGCCACAGCTATCCACGACCAGTGCGCTGTCTTCAGCTGTTTGATCGGCAAGGTGACGTAGAAGGCCGGCGGCCGCCGGAGAACGGCAAATATTTCCCATACACACAAACAATACAGCGACCACGGCAGCTCCTAGCGTACGTCTGCCGCACAACGAAACCCGTAGGTACTGTTGACTGTGCCTGGGTTATTGCGGTGTCTTCTTGCGCAGCGCAGATCGTCCTGCAGACTCTTCCAGCAGCCACCTCTCAATACGCGGTAGACGCCTTGCACAGGGCCTTTGGGGTTATCTGGCTCTTGCACAGATTTTTCGTAAAAATTGTAGTCATACCAATCCTGGCACCACTCGTAAACGTTGCCAGCCATGTCGTATAGCCCGCCCGCCGTGGGGGGATAAGTAGCTATAGGCGCTGTGTCAGCGCTGAAGTAGTGTGCTTGATGCTTGTCGATCGTCTGGCCTGTGGGGTAGCGAAGCTCCTGGCCCGCGCCACTGCAAGCCACTTCCCATTCTGCCTCGGTCGGTAAACGCTTGCCAACCCACTTAGCATAGGCGAAAGCGCCGTACCAAGTGACACCCACTACCGGGTGCTTTTGATAGCCAGATTCAATGCTTAATTTGCCCCCGCTGCGTTTAATGCGCGACTCGCGCAAGCGAATCAGATCGCGGTGATAGAGATCTTTTTCACCCCCCATCACGGTCAGGAAACGCACAAACTGCTCGTTGGTGACCGCATGTACATCGATCGCATAGCTGTCGAGATTGATCTGATGCCTTGGCACTTCGTCGCGCTGACCGTCCGTACTTCCGCGCCAGTATCTGCCTGCAGAAATCACGATCATTTCTGTCGGCATCGGCAGGATATCTGAATGCTCTTTTTCTTCTGTCTGATAAACACGCACTGTTGAATCCACCCGAAAAGCCAATTCGGGATTTAAATCTACGGTGGGTCTTGTCAACTGTGAAGTCTGAATCACCGGTTGCGGGCTCTCGTAAGCCACGTCGCCAGTTAACTGCCGCATTGCGTGCACTAACGAAGCAGGACGGCGTAAAGGGTCGCGCTGTAGACAGCTGCGTATCAACTCTTCCCAATGCAATTTATGCGTAAGAACGGGAAAATCGATCACCCCCTCAGGCACTTGGCCACATAGCAAATAGTAAGCTAACACGCCAAAACTATAAGCATCTGTGCGGCTGGCTACCTCAGTCTCCGAGCGGCCCCAGCGTTGTTCTGGGGCCATAAACGCCCAGGTCTGCAGGTAACTTCCGTGCCCCCCGCCAAGCTCCCCAGCAGCTGTTTGTGCAACGGCGTGGAAAGCACGCAAAAGATGGTTGCCCCAGCCCAGCATCCGAGCCAACCCAATATCTGTCAAAGCCACATTCAGCGGCTCCTGGCTATTGCGCAACAAGATGTTATTCAACTTTAAACCGCCGTGGAATGAATGCTTATGTACCGCATCCAACGCTTCAGCCACCTGTAACAATAGCTGGTACAAACTATCTTCTGAAAGTCGGCTGCCGTGCTGCTGCATCCAATCGGCCAAGTTCACGCTATTGCCGGCGCCATCTAGCACTGCTTCAAATACTAATCCGTATCGCCCATTAGCTTCGACAATATTATGTAAGCGGGCTAAATGCGGATGCTCAAGCTGGGCTAGACGCGCCACCTCAGCCTCAAACCGCTCGATAAATCCAGAGACGCTCACCAAATCGTTTGGCAGAACCTTCACTACGCAAGGACGTCTCATTAATCTATGCTCAGCCAGAAAGGCTTCGCCCAACGCGCCAACGCCCAAGCTCTTTAGAAGCTGATAATCCCCCAGACTGTCCGCTGCCGTAGCCACCGCCACGTCGCACGAATCGCTCCGAAATCCGCGATTATCCATTCCTAAGCTCCCTTGTACCCAGCCATCCACTCCTCAGCAGCCCTGATCGCGCGGCCCTCTCCATAGCGCGACTTCGCCTGTTCTAGTAGGCGCTGCGCAAGGTCCATCCGGCCGGTCTCTGCTGCTTCTTTAATAAAAAAGAGGAATTCCTCTCTCGGTAGGATCATAGGGGCCGCCAGCATATTGTTCAAGGATGTCGCGGTCACCTCCGCCTTTTTCTCGCTGGGGGCAAATGCGATCGCCATTTTGTATAACCCGTAGTCCCCCTGATATTGCGCTAGCCCTTTTAAGGCAGACTGATAAATCCGCTGGCGATAGCGCGCTTTTTCTTCAGGTGTCTTAGCCCACAGCATGAGCTTCAGATCCAGCAGCGCCCTTGTTTTGTCGGCTAAATAATGGTTAGGTAGATGGCGATAGCTGGGGTAGAACCGCGCAAAGAACTCCTCAAAATCCCCGCTGTTAGCATAAGCAAGAGCAAGCAGATACTGCAAACGATAATAGTCCGGATGCAGCGCCAAAGCGTTCCCATACTCTTGGCGCAGCCGCGCCGCTACTTGCTTAGCCTTAGAACTTGATTCTGATAAATATAGCTTTTGTGCCTCTTCATAAAGCACCTTTTCAGCTTCTGTTAGCTGAGGAGGAGGCTGGGCTGCCGTTTCATCAAGCGCTTGGAGAAAGGTGCAAAACGCCCTCTCCAATTCTTGTTCTTGGGCGTATCTGATTGCCAGCTCTACCTTCTGCTGTGCATTAGCTAACAACAGCATCGGTATCAATAAACTAAGGACCACCAAGCGCATCGCACACTCTCACATATTAAAGACTTATCTTATAGCCCAAACACTGGGAAAAAGAAAACCCCCAGATCGTGCTAAAAAAAGCCTGTTGACTCTCCCTTGCTAAACGTTTTTTTAGCGGGAGCTGCCGCTAGCGCATAAACGCTCACTCTGCTAGTCTTATACTTTTTAAACACAAAAATCACGGGATTTCAGCATGGATAGGCGCACTTTTATATTCCTCATTTTAATGGCTGCCACCTTTTTTGGAATGAACCTCTTTTTTTCCTACCACCAGCAAGAATCCAATAGACAATGGGTTTCAGCGCAAGAGCAAAGCAAAGCCCAAAAGCAAAAAGCGCTCTCGGCTGATATCGCCCGCCGCACCCTCACCGAAGCAGAACTGCCTCTGATTGAGCTCTACGAAGACGAGACCGGGACAAGACCTCTTACGACAGCTGTACAAGCGCCCGGCGGCCTGTTGACTCTCGCATGGACCCACAACATGCCGCAAAAAGTTTACGTCGGCAAAAGAGCCTACAGCCTCAAAAGCGCTAGTGGCCTGTCACTGCCAGCCGTCTATCTTGCGTCCGACGCAACAACTCTCACAGTCGCCGCGCCTGCCGAATTAGGCACCTACGAGCTGCAGGTAATCACGCCCTCGGTCGATAATCCTAAAGCTGTTTCCATCGCGCTTGGCGAGCTCAAAGACGGTCACTTTAACCTCGTGGCCACCCAACTGAACCCAGAACTACGCCAGCAATTTGCCTTGCCAACCGCCAACTCTATCGTGCTACGCAAAACAGCACAGGGATACCTACCCTTAGGTATCTACGAGCCAGACGCTCATGAATTTAAACCGTTAAAAAGCTACAACATCCCTGCTCTCTCACTGCTGGCGGAGACCGTTGTTCTGCAACCTGACGCCAAAGAAAGAACCAATGTGCAGAAGTTTTATGTATTACAAAACGACTACCAGCAGATCGTATTGACAAACGTAGGTGGAGCCATTGCCGAAATTAACCTCCCCTTTGAAAGCGACACAAACAAAGTCAGCGTGGTCAAAGAGATCGAAACCGACCGCGAGTTGATCGCGCGCTCTCCTGCCGACTCTACCTTCCCTGCTCATGCCTACTCCATTGTCGGCACAGATGGCAAAACACGAGAGGCTCAAGGCCAGCTCGGGGGCTACTACCCCTTATTGCGCAGAGGCATTTCAGGCAAAGAAATCATGCGAAATCCTCACTACTACGCGCTCAATATCATCTCAGAATACCCAGAAACAGCAGAGCGCGTCTACCAAGTCAAACAGTTTACGCACGACACTATCGTCTTTGAAACCGTGCAAAGCCATCGCCGCATCACAAAAACTTACTCTCTCAAACAGGATAGCGCCGCTCCCTACTGCCTCGACCTAACCGTTGACATCGACGGCACTGCCAATGGCCTCTGGATTACCTCCGGCGTACCAGAAGTAGAACTAATCTCCAGCGCTCCAGCGCCAGATCTTAAATTACGCATTATGCGCAATGCCAAAGGTGAAGTAGAACAGGTAGATCTGCCAAAAGATGCCGTAACCGTCAGCTCTGTGCAAGCCGACTGGGTATGTAACTCCAACGGGTTCTTTGGGCTCATACTGGACCCCCTCACCGAAATCGATGCCGGCTATAAAGCACTGCGCCTCTCTTCCCGGTCCATTCCCTCCCGCTTAACGATTCTCGACGCTAATAATGACAAATACAAAGAGAGCGATTTACCTGGCTACGAGTTCCTGCTTCCTCTGAGAGAAAGCGGCGGCTCCATGCGGTTTCGCCTCTATGCAGGGCCCTTTTCAGATACAATCCTCAAACAAGTCGATCGCGCATTATCTGATCCGGCCACCGGCTACAACCCCAAATACACCGACTGCCAAAGTTATTTTGGCATCTTCACTGCCGTCTCCGAGCCTTTTTCTAAATTTTTGCTAGTCATCATGAACGCGATCCACACCCTCACGGGCTCGTGGGCGCTCTCCATCTTCCTGGTAACCGTCGTGTTACGTATCATGATGTATCCGCTGAACGCCTGGTCCATGAAATCTATGGCTCGCATGCAGCAGATCAACCCCGAGATACAAGCCATACAAGAAAGATATAAAAAAGACTCGCGCAAGTCGCAGATGGCCATCATGAACCTCTACCGCGAGCGTGGGATAAATCCTATCTCCGGCTGCTTTCCAATGCTGATCCAAATGCCCTTTTTGATCGGCATGTATGACCTGCTAAAATCCAACTTTGATCTGCGCGGCGCCTCTTTCATCCCCGGATGGATCGACAACCTCGCAAGCCCCGATGTGCTCTTTAGCTGGAACACGCCTATTTTCTTCGTGGGAAATGAGTTTCACCTACTGCCAGTCCTGCTGGGAGCTACCATGTTCCTGCAACAAAGGCTCATGTCCCCTAAGGTAGATCCAAAAAATATGACGGACCAACAACGTCAACAGCGCGCCATGGGTTCGATGATGACCGTTGTCTTCACCGTAATGTTCTACAACTTCCCTTCCGGACTGAATATCTACTGGCTCTCTTCCACGCTGCTAGGTGCGCTCCAACAATGGTACACCACTAAAAAGCTGGCAGCCTTCAAACCCGCTATCCAGCCAGTAGAAGTGCAAGTGCCCAAAAAGGGGCCTAAAACGAAAAACGGCTAACACACCTTGAAATCTACAAAATATGCCCACCCAATCTATCTGGGCAGGTTTTGTAGAATTTTCACAAACAAGACAAGTAGAGCTTTTAGCTAACGCAGACAAGAAGAACGGGCCTTCAGGTAGCGCGTGCTGCGATTTGAAACTAAGTCCTCTCTGAATCAGTAAAATCAGAATGCCTAGAATAAGCCTGGCTCCTAAAACTAAGCGCGTAAGCAGCAAAACTACGCTGAACAGCCCCGCATGCATCATCTACCATGGCCTCACCAAGTCCGGAGAGGGTTTCGGCAAGTATCCCACTATCGGCCTTGAGCACAGCGAACACAATGTGCGACTGTGGGCCTGCAATATCGATAACAATTTGTGCTCCCAAGGAAAGTGCTAGAAGCTCTCGCCAGATCTCACGCAGGGAGGGCAAAAAATATCGGCAGAATTTTTAGAAAAACTGAGCGCTTAGCCCGCCTTAAGATCAGCCAGGTAACCCGGTCGTCGTCCCTTGCCCAACTGTAATGCCCCAAAAAACTGGACAAGGGAATAAGATAATAAGCTCCCACTTGGAAAAGGAGCTTTATGAAGAAACGTAGGACTTACTTTAAGCCTCGTTCAAAGCCAAGGTGGCAACAGCGGCCCTTCGGCATGACAAAACTTTGGCTGAGATCGCCTCAGAACACAGTATTAGCCCCGTACAGGCGGTGAAGTGGAAAAAGCAAGCCTTGGAAGGCTTGCTTTGAGTGTTCGAGGACGGCTGCCAGAAAAAAGCGGTAAGTGCAGAGGAGGATCAAAAGATTCTCTACGAAAAAACAGGCCGACTAGAGATGCAACTAGATTGGCTAAAAAAAAATACGGCCTGGACCTTGAGTGAGAAGCGAGCGCTGGTTGACAGCGCGGATCCGAGCCTAACGGTTTCGGCTCAACGTGAAGCTTTGGGGCTGTCAAAATCGACAGTTTACTACGAGCCGGTTAGAGAGTCTGCAGAGAACCTGCGGATCACGAGGCAGCTAGATGAGCTTTATATAGTCTGTCCCTTTTATGGCTACAGGCGCATGACAGCGGCTTTAAACCGAACAGGCTATCAGGTCAACGAGAGCTTAGGATAATTTGGCGATCCGAATTGCTGTTATGGTTCAAGGATAGGGGGCTAAACTGGCCCTTGGCCAGCCCCCCTACCCCCTTGAAAGGTTACACTTAGAGAAAGTTTCAACAAGTTCCTGGAGTTTGGACTACACTAACCGTTCCGCTTACAAAATCAGCTCGACCAGAGCCGCTGCTCGCCGCAACTTGCCCGAGCTCCTGTTGCAGCAATCCTAGGCCACTCAAAATTTTTAAACGCAGCTCTTTTGTTGCTTCCAGCTGCGGCATTCGCCCGAGCAGATCAGCATAGTACTGTAGAGCCTGTTCCTTCTCTTCACCATTGGAAAGGTCATTGCATACGTCCAAGATCTGCTGGCAATAGGACACAGCCTCCGCTTCGCTGTCAGTGGCCATACACAGATCGACCAGCTTTAGGGAGATTGATAGATAATCATCATCTTCGATTAGAGAAAACAGATCGTAAGCAGCTATAAACTGCTCACAGCATTTTTTCACCTCTAGCAGCCCGCCGAGATTTGAATAGGCGTCGATGACAAGACCCATTAGACCGAAGTACTGATTTGGCTCCTTGCTTGCGCGATAGTAATCAAGGGCTAAACAGCTGTATTGCAGCACTTTGTTCCAATCGGACTGCTCGCTATAAACGGCGGCCAAACGTGCACATGTGCCTATGGACCGCCTATTCGTATCGCCAAACAGCTTTTTTGATAGTTTTAAAAGCTGTAACAAGCAGGCGGTTTCTCGAGACACATCTTTTCTAAAATACAAGATTTGTACTAATTGGGAGGTTATATGGTAAAGATCGATTAAAGTAGAGCCTTCGCCGGAGCTAGCCAGCTTGCGAGCTTGAACGATGCATTCTTCTGCATCTTTAAGCCTCCCTAAACTAACTAAGCAGTCCGCCTTGTCGCTTAGGTGACGCATCATCTCAGGTGGGGGAGCACCTAGCTGATCTGCGCAAATCCTCAGCATCTGTTCATAACAGCTCAAAGCTTTTTGGTAGTCCTCTAGCTGCTTTTTGTTAGCTGCTCGCGCGGTATAGGCTCGAGCGAGGCACCTCAACACCCCTATCAGATTATCCGGTGCTTGGCCACACCACTGAAACTGAATAAGAGGCTCTAAAACCTCTATCGCCTTCTGGCAACTGCCCGCTTCAGTAAAGCCATCACCGATCCTAATCGCTGCAACGACAGAAAAAGAATTTATTTTAAAATTTTCAACATATTCTTTGAGCTTTTCTTGAGACCGCTTGTACAGAAGGAGCGCGTCACTGGCCCTCCCAAGGCCTGCTAATACCTCGCCTCTTATCTGCAGAGTTTGAATACACAGTTCTGCATTTACGGAACCCAGCACTTCCAGTAGCCGAATAGCGCACTTAGAGCACTTATACGCCATCTCAAGTTTACCAGATTCTATCAGCACTTGCGTGGTATTGCATAGGTCTGCAATCAGGCTCTCATCTACACTTCGCTGCTCTAGCTCTTGGGAGGCCGCAACAAAATGACCAAAGTACTCTTCAGCTTTATCCTCTTTCCCCCAAGCAGCATAGTTGCTGCCAAGACGGTAGAGCAGATCGCACCCAAGACGCAACCCGTTAGGAAAGACGCCACGAGCTCTAGGCAGCACTTGGCACAAGCTGTTCTCCGCTTGCTCAAATTGAGGAAAGCAAGTGTGGGCTTCGTCTAGCCCCAATAGAAGCAGTGCTTGGCGCAAGTTGTTGTCCACTTGCTCAAATTGCGAAAAGCAAGTAAAGATCTCGCCTAGCCCCAACAGAAGCAGAACGTTAACCTCGTGCGGAAACTCCAACTGCTCTGCGACTCTCAATCCTCGCAGATAGTAAGCAAGGGCTTCTTGCTTTGCATCCTTTTCATAAAAGCTTCTGCCTAGATTATTTAGCAGTTGGGCTTGAGAGATGTGCCCCAAAGGGTACGCACTCTGATTAAGCTCGAAAGCTTCTTGATAGAGCCGGGTCGATTTGCTTCTATCGCGCCTAGAGAGAGCCAACCCCAGGTTCGAGAGCACCGCTGCTTTATTTTTTGCGTCTTTCGACAAAGATAACAAATTTTCAAAAGCAAAAATTGCTTCTTCTTCTTTCCCCAACTCTAAACACAATAAAGCTCGCTCATTAATTAATGTTTGTTCAGTCTCCTGCCATTGTGCCTCCTCCAAAACAGACAATTTCTCTATATGAAACGTTCTAAGGCCTTTATACTCATCCAACACTTCCTTGGCTTTTTTGACCTCCCCAGTCTTGCGGTAAAGGCCTGCCAAAAACACCGTGATGCTCATCTTATCCATCTCAGCACCAAATCCAGACTGGTTGTCAGACAACAACTGCTTCTTTACGGCTAGAAAACGTTTTTCAGCCTCCTCAAACTCCGCTTGTAGCTCAGCGATACGACCTAAATAAAAAAGAACTTCTACACTCTCAGGAGCTCGCTGAAAATGGCTTTTCGCCCTCTCATGCAATTGCAAGCGCATAGCAATTCGTCCCAGGCTTTTTTCATCCGACATCAAAAATTTTTGCTCACGAAGGACGCTACAATCTTTATGCTTGATGAACCGCTCTAAGGAGTAATAGAGGGGCAACAGAATCTTGTAGACGCCCATGAGCGTATCCACCGAGCCGGGATCTAAATCAAGATAGTGTAAGATTAATACGGGATCGTCACTGACAAACGGATTGAGGACAGGATTGAGCTCTTCTTGCTGTCGGCTGGCTTTACAGTGCGCGGTGAGCCGAAATCTCATGGTTTCGCTAAGGAGACTTTGTAAGCTTCTCGCTCCCTCCAGATTTAAGACCTCTTTTTGCGCAAGTGCTTCGATTTTCTCCCAGCTGCTGGGGATAAAAATAGAGGAGAAGAGGGCGAACCGGTCCAAAGCCAAGTGGGGAAGGCGATAGAGGTCATTTTTTATACGCAATAAACATCCGGCGTTTGAAAGCTGAGTTTGGCTCCAGGGATCAAAATGAATAAGATCCTCTTCTGCCAGCAAGTTGAAAGCTAAATGCTCCCTAATAGGTTTTTTCTCATAGGGCGCGCTCAAAGCTGCCTGAAGGGCCTCGCGGTAAATATCGACCAGTTCTGAGTTTCCATGGGCAAAATCAATGTTCAGCAACTCTAAAGGCA
>CAYUJS010000024.1:0-26384 GCA_964445105.1 uncultured bacterium
TAGAGCATCACGTTGCCAACGTGAGGGTCGTGAGTTCGAATCTCATCGCCCGCTATATGGTCAAATCCAGAGGGTCCAGTGACTGATACGACAGAAGAGTTTCAAAACGACAAAATCAAGCTAAAAGTCACCTATAGTTCTAATTGCGTGGTCAAGCTCGATGTCCATATGGCACCGACCGAGCTGGAGGCCGTCTTTTCCAAAGCTGTGAAAACCATCAAAAAAGAAGCTTCTATCCCTGGCTTCCGCAAAGGGCACGCCCCCGATAAGATAGTCGCCCAAAAATATGGAAAGTATATAGAAGAAGAGTGGCAGCGCCTGGTCTCCCTGACGGCCCTAAGACAAGCCTGTGAACTGGCAGAAGTCGAGATTTTTCAAGGGTCGCGTACGCCAGAAGCAAAATTCCAACAGCTCGACCGCGAACAAGGCGCGCAACTCACGTTTCAGTTCGAAAGGGAACCAGTCATTACCCTCCCCGATCCTGAAAAGTTTAAACTCGAGCCAAAAGAGCCGCGCGTCTTCTCCGAAGAAGCAGAAGATGCTGAGCTACGCTCCATCCAGTTCCACCAAGCCACCTGGAAAGAACTTTTAGACCGTCCCGTCGCAGAGGGCGATTATGTAGATCTTGACATAGAGACCTTAGGGCCCCCGCCAGTCGTTCTCTGTCAGGACTCTCGATTTGAAATAAGCCCGGATACGACGCCAAGCTGGTTGCGACAGCTGATCATTGGGCTAATGCCGGGCCAGCACGCCGAAGGCATCAGTGAAAAAGATGATAGTGCTAGGAAAAGCGAAGAAACGAATGCAGATTTTCAGCCCACTCCCTGCAAGGTTTCCGTAAAAGGTATTTTTAGCGCAGAGTTGCCTCCCGTTGATGACGAACTAGCGCAAAAAGCCGGCGCACAAGATTTGAGCGATCTAAGGCGAAAAATCCGCCACCGCCTGCAGAACCAAGCCAATGAGGAAGCACAGGCCCACCTTCTCTCTCAGCTCACCGAGCAACTTCTCAAATTATACCCTATCGATGCCCCCGCTTCCGTCATCCGCTACGAAACAGCCATCAAAGAAGCCAACATGCTAAAAGCCACAGAGCAAAGCAGTGACTCAACGAGCACGCGCTTTGAAAAACGCTTAGAGGCTAAGAGAATGGCAGCTTTCGCTGGGGAAGAGTGGGCTAAACTAAGCCTGTTTGCAATCCATTACGGAAACTCTTACGACCTGTCGGTCAGCCATCTCGATCTAGTTGAGGAGTGGATCGCACAAGCCAACGGACTTAGGCCGCCCTTGAAGCTCACCACTACCCCCGACATGACGCACAAAGAGCTTCAACAGAGGATCTTCGCAACCGTACTCACCAATAAAGCCCTGCTTCACTTATTGGAGCGAGTTCAAAAAAACTCAACTGCTTTAGCAGAGGTTGACGAAAACGCTTGACCTTGGCCCTGGCCTGCCCCTATAAAGTAGACCGTTGTATAAAGCGAGAGAGCCCCATGTCATATTTAAGCCCAGAAAACTCACTGACACCTTACGTAATCGAGGAAACGAGCCGCGGCGAGCGCTCCATGGACGTCTTCTCGCGTTTACTTAAGGACCGAATCGTCTTCATCGGCCAGGACATCAATGATCAGGTCGCCAACGTCGTTATTGCACAGCTTTTAATTTTAAAGATGGAAGATCCTAAAAAAGATATCCATCTCTATCTAAACGTCTACGGCGGACAAATCAATGCAGGCTTAGCGATCTACGACACCTTGCGCTATCTAGACTGCAGTGTAAACACCTATTGTATCGGCCTGGCAGCTTCTGTGGGAGCCCTTCTCGTCGCTGCAGGCACTAAAGGCAAACGTTTCTCCCTACCTAACAGTCGCCTCATGCTCCATCAGCCCGTCGGCGGCGTAGGCGGGACCTCAGCTGACGTGCAGCTGCAAGCAAAAGAAATTCTCTACCTGAAGCGGCGAATGGCTGAAATCATGGCTGAATGCAGCGGACAGTCTACTGAAAGAATCATTTTCGATTCAGAACGCGATTTCTACATGAGCCCCGAAGAAGCTAAAGCGTACGGGATCATCGACGAGGTAATCGTGCCCTCCAAAAAAAAACTGGCACAGGCTGTAGTTTAGCATCATGACAAAAAAAACTTTCTCCACCAAAGACCTAGCATCATGTTCCTTTTGTGGACGCGCTGAAGACGCTGTAGAAAAACTTATCTCTGGACCTAGTGTCTACATTTGCGATAAATGCGTACGCCTCTGCAATGGCATCCTTGAGAAGAAAGCGACTCAGTTTGAGTTTAAGATTCTTAAGCCCCATGAGATCAAGGCTCGCCTAGACGAGTATATAATTGGACAGGAGAAAGCAAAGCGCACCATCGCCGTCGCCGTCTACAATCACTATAGACGCGTCATGGCGCTTGCAAAAGATGAGAAGGTCGACTTCACAAAATCTAACGTTCTCCTCCTGGGCCCCACCGGCTCTGGCAAAACACTGATTGCCAAAACCCTGGCAGGTATCTTAGACGTCCCTTTCACCATCGCCGACGCCACCACGCTAACTGAAGCCGGGTACGTGGGTGAAGACGTCGAAAACATCATTCTGCGCCTGGTACAAGCTGCCGATTACGACGTGGCCAAGGCCGAGCTAGGCATTGTCTACATCGATGAAATCGACAAGATCACCCGCACCACCTCAAACGTATCTATCACACGAGATGTTTCAGGCGAAGGGGTCCAGCAAGCACTCCTTAAAATTGTCGAAGGAACCGTCGCTAACGTACCTCCTAAGGGAGGCCGCAAGCATCCCAACCAGGAATACATCAAGGTCAACACCGAAAATATTCTCTTTATCGTCGGAGGTGCCTTTGTCGGGCTCGAAAAAACCGTCGCTCGCCGCCTAGGTAAAAGCTCGATCGGCTTTATGACTGATCAGAAAGATGTCACTATCGACAACTCCAAAAAAAGCGAGCTCTTGCAGCGTGTAGAGCCCGAAGATCTTATCCAATTTGGCATGATTCCTGAGTTTGTAGGTCGTTTTAACAGCATCGCCAACTGCAACGAACTCACGCTGGAAGACATGATCTCAATTTTGACCGAGCCAAAAAATGCCGTCATTAAACAGTACTCGCGCATGTTTGAGCTCGAAGGGGTAAAACTGCACTTCACAGAGGATGCTCTGAGCGCCATCGCTCAAAGGGCTATGGAGGTATCCACCGGTGCACGAGCACTGCGCATGATCCTCGAAAACCTCATGCGCGATCTCATGTTCGATGTGCCTTCGGATAGCACTATAGCCGAAATCCATATCGACCGCGAAGCTGTTTTAGGTCTAAAACTGCCCCAAATCCAGCGTACACAAGAAAAGATCGCTTGAGAGAGATCTACCGGTTTTTAACATGATATAGAGGGGGCCTAGGCCCTCAGCCTAATCCTTTCAAGCCCCACCTATCGCTTTAGAGAGCGACCAAATCCAAGCGACGGGCCTCTGCACAGTGCGGCTATTCTTTTTTAAACATATTATTACTACTTTTTGATACAATTGAATTGAATGATTGCGGGTATAGCCGGGGTCTGACCTGATACCCAAGCGCGTAAGCTCCCCCGGTTGCAAGCTTAGAACGCCTAACCAAGGACAAACCTATGAGTAGCGTCGGCGATCCTCCTCCCTCAATTCCTACTACCCCTCCTCCTCCAGCGCCTGTCCCCTTGAGCACCCAGCTACACCATGCAGTTACGGTCACGGGCCAGGAGATGTTGGCCAACGACAGGGTGACCATTAACGATTATATGGTTTCCACCAAAACAGCCGCTCAGAATTCGAAAGAACTTCTGCAAGACGTAGAACAGCAGCAAGCTCGCCTTTCGGGCGAGCAGGGACTCCAATTGGCGTTAGAAGCCTCGTCCTACGCGCGCCTCATCAATGCGCTAAGGCTCAACTACGATTCGTTTAGCGTAGGTGCCAACGCGTTTCATGGGCCAACACAGGGTGTGAACAGCCAAGGCGCTTCTCTGAACGGCGAGATCGCCGATCCAGGCAACCAAGACGCTGTGACCGCCTATAATCAGGCTGTCGCTGACTTTGCAGCCGCACAAACAGCGTTTGATGCCTCCGCCAAAACTCCTGCTGACACAGCCACTTACAATGCTGCTGTAGCCAACTTCAACGCTGCTTCAGCCAGCTACAACAACGCAATGACAAGCATCAACGCAGACATCACTAGTTATAACACCCAAGTGAATGACTACAACCAGCAAGTAATCACTTCTAATCAAGACATAGACGCTCAAAATATGACCCGAGCCGCACAGGGCTTGCCGCCTTTGACGCCGCGCGCCAATCTCCCCCTGGCCACCGCTATGCCCACGGGCCCTACACTACCCAACTACCCGCCCGGTCCCACAGCAGTTCCCAGCACAGTTGCGCTACCGGTCCCCGTCACAGACAACCTCATCGACTATAGCGGCCAAAGCTTCGGAGAGGTATTAGACTCCTCAGGCCTGGTATCAGAAAAAGACGCCTTTGAAAATTTTGTCAAACGGACAACTGACTTCCAGAACTACACCACCCAAGACCTAACAAAAAAGCCTCAAAAACAGCTCAAAGGAATTACACAGCCCGACGCCTACATTAAGCCCGAAGAGGCCACCCCGCAGGGCGCCGGCGGAAGCGGCACTGCCGCGCTCGCCGTGGCCTCCTCCAGCCCGGGCGAGCAAAAAATCCAGTCTGTCTTGACCAAAGTCCTGATGAAACAATTACTATCAAGCCTCAATCTGCCGGCTAACCTAGGTGTGCAACAGTCGGGCCAAGCAATCGCCTCGATCTTTTTTGCGAACACCCTACAGTCCGCTTTCAACCCTAATTCGCCCGCCGAAAGTCTACTGGTGTCTGCGCTAGCTACTCTCGCCAGCGGCGTTGCGCAATCCCAATCCGGCGCCACCGAAGCCACTATTACCGCTTTTGTACAAAACGCGGAAGAGTTTAAAAACCTCAACGCTGGGGATAAGAAAATTCTGTCGCAGGCGCTGGCAGCAGCCGTACAAACGGCCGTATTGACCCTTGGCGCAGCCGGCCTGGCTAATCAGCTAGGGGGCGGCTCTGCCCTGGGCCCCGCTTTAGCCACAGCGCGCATCCAAGCCAACCCCAGCGCAGCATCAGAGCAGTTTATACAGGCGCAGAAGGCTCTGGACGACGCTAAGGCCACATTTGGCAATGAGAACGTAGCGGCCACGGCGGGCAAATTAAGTGCTGAAGAGCTCACCAAAGAAGGCGTAAACTCGCAAACTGCCTTTCACATCGGCACCGCTATAGGCAGCAGCTTAGTACAGAACGGATTTGGGACCAGTCAGCAGGGCCTAGCGGAGCTGGTACAAAACGCAGCTCGGTCTGCAAACAATGGACAATCCCTGCCCGATGAGCAAGTTGCTAAACTAGCGCGCGCGCTCCTCTTACTAGGGTTGGGCAGTGCTTTTCAACTTAACGCTCAGGGTCATCTTGTGCAGAAACTCGAGCCCGAAACCGCTACGCACCTCGTCGAGCAAGCAACAATCCGCCTTTTTGGTTTTTCCGCCAACTTCAGCCAAGCAACCATTAGTCGGCGAGACGACGAGCCTAAGGAAGAGCTCTCTTTTTCGCGAGAGATTGAAAAACAAATTAATACGTTTAGAGATTTAGGCGACCAAAAAACTCTCCAGGTAGTCGCAAGACAACTAGACAGCTTTAACAAAACTGTAGATGACCTCGGCTCCTTTTTGACCGATCAGTTCATGGATCCAGGGAACACCTTCCAAGGCCTTATGTACGGCCCTAGAGGCACAGAGTTCCGTCGCGGGCAGGTCGATGTAAATGAATAGGCTTAAATATGCTTGAGCGCGCCGGTGATTAATGCAGCCAAATTCGCCGATTCGGACAGCTCTTGCAGACTACGCTGGATAGCCTTCTGAGCCACGGCTTGGTTATACCCAAGGTTAATCAGCGCGCTCATCGCGTCGCTGATCTGTTGCGCGCGCGGGTCTGCCGGTGAGAAGCCATGCGCATTGACAGAGCCGCAACCCGAAATGGCTGGCAGTTTGTCCTTGATCTCCAGGATCAAGCGCTCGGCGGTTTTCTTGCCGATACCAGGGACTTTGCTGATTGTATGAACATCGTGGCCCGACACAGCTTTACCCAGGGTGAAAGGATCGAGGTGCCCAATGAGGGCTAGGGCCGTTTTGGGCCCGATGCCGGTAACGTTTAATAAAATTTCAAAGAGATCACGATCTGAGGGCGCAAGGAAGCCGTACAAAGCTTGATGCTGCTCGCGCACAATGAAAGAGGTATGCAGCAAAGTTTCCGACCCTAAGGCTGGCAACTTGGCGTAGGCGCTAATCGGGATATGCAGCTGGAAGCCGATGCCTTGCGCTTCGACAACGGCACTGGTGAGACTCGCGAAGCGAAGCGCGCCGCGTATGAAGGCATACATTTTTGTTCTCCAAATAATTTACTATTACGTAAGGAATGAGCGTGACAGATGGCCAGCGCCAACGCGTCAGCAGCATCAGCTGGTTCTGGGAGGGACTCTAAGCGCAAAAGGCGCTGGATCATTCCCTGCACCTGCTCTTTGCTAGCGCGACCGTTTCCCACGACAGCTTGCTTGACGCGGGCTGGGGCATATTCGTGAATGGACATTTTGCGTTGTGCGGCAGCCAATACGATCACGCCACGGGCCATGCCAAGCTTAATAAGGCTATTAACGTTTGGGGTTTCGCGCGGAAAGTACTGCGTCTCGACCGAAAGCACTTGAGGCATATGCCGCAGCATGAGTTCGCTGACCCCCTCGTGGATGATGCAGTAACGTTCATGAAGCGGTAGGGCCACCGGGGGGCGTATGCAACCAAAGTCAATGAGAATGATCTCATTACCCGCCACTTCGATGATGCCATAGCCAGTGATGCGCGTACCTGGATCAACACCGATGATGCGAAGGCGTTCGCTCATGAAAGATTCTCAAACAGATTATGTCGCGGCCGCGCCGGTGCTGCGCGAGGAGCAGAAAAAAGATCCAGTGTTTCTGCGGGCTTGCGGGTCTCCAAGGGAGCTGGTTCGCTGGCAGGAGCTGCGTCGAAAATAGGCGCAGGAGCGCTTTTCTGCGTTTGCGTGGATTTAGTGAGTAAATGAAATAACTGCTGATGCTGTTCTTCCAACTGCTTAAGGCGCTGGTTGTTGGCTTCCGCTTGTTGCAGCTGTAGCTGCAGTCGTTTCGCTTCGCTTTCAGCGGCCTCTGCGCGCCTTTGAGCATCGCGTAGCTCTTGGGAGGCCTTTTCGCGCGCTGCTTTCTCGCTTTGTACCGCGCGCTGCGCCTCTTCGTGCTGGTGGCGCTGTTGACTGCGGAGCTCATCTAGCTCTTTGCATTGAGACTCTATAGATTGCTGCTGCTGATCGATCTGTTCTTGCAACTGGGAGCGGATTTTCACGTTTTTTGCTAAATGCTGCTGGGCGATCTTAAGTTCATTATCCCGTTCTTGGGTTTGATGCTGTGCCTGCTGCACCTGCTCCTGAAGAAGAAACTTTTCGTGCGCCAGCTCCCTTAGCTGCCTCTGTACCATTTGAGAAGCCTCGAGCTTTTCCGCCTCCAGTTCGCCAAGCCTTTGCCTGAATTGCGTCACCTCTGCATCCAGCTCCTCGCAACGGTGCTGTCGAGAAGCCACCTCAGCATGAAGCTGCTGCAGCTCACCTGTGAGCTCTTCTAGGGTTAGCTCGCGTGTCTTAGTCTCCTCTAGTTCCCTCTCCAACGCTTGTAGCTGCTGCTGAAAACTATCCTCTTGTTTTCGCGCCAACTTCATCTGCTCTTCGAGCAGCTGAATATCTTTTTCCAAAGAGGCCACACGCTGCAAAGAGTGCTTAGTCTGCTCAGCAAAGCTCATTTTTTCATGTAGCGCGCTGAGGTACCTAGTCTCGAAAGCCTTAAGATCTTGCCTGCCCTTGCTGACGCACTGTTTGACCCCTTCGAGCTCGCATTGCACGATCTGTAATTCGCGATTAGTCTCAGCCATCTGTCCAAACAGCAGAGCGCGCGCGTTTTCTAGCTCTTTATTGGCCTGCTCTAAGGCACGGAGCTCATTTTGCTTAGCGCCAAAACGCTGTTTGAGGGCAACAAGCTGTCCGGCCAGCGCCTCTAGCTCTTCTCTATCGCCCCCAGCGTACTCCCTCTGAAAGGAATCTACCAGGCCTTCAAGACGCTTGATCTGCTCTTCTGCCCGGGACTTATAGACCAAGAGATCTGCTAGGGTGTGTGGTACCTCTTCTGGCTTACGCATACTCTTGGCTTCTCCCTTCCATCGGTCTTGATTGGAAGGCAGAGGATAAAGGATCTGGGAAAAAGGATAAAGGATTCACTTCCTGTACGGTTCGCCCACAGCTAGATCTAAAAACCGATTAAATAAACTCATAAAGTTGAATGTCGCTGGCTCGGCCTCTAAAAAGGGGGACTAGCGCTTGCTGGAGAAAAGGTTTTAAGCGTTCTTTCATTCTTTTTACGAACGGCTCATACCTGTATTTCTCCATAAAATCGCCCTTCATTAGCCCATCGCAGTAGTCCGGTGCAAACGGATGGAGAGCTAGAAAAGCCCTGACTTGAAGATCTTCGTCGCAAATAGTTTGAAAAATGACCACGACTTCTTTTTTTCTGGCTTAATCACCAAACGATAGGCCAACGTTTTCGCCACACTGTTGAGGATTTCCCCATCCTTAAAGCCGTCTGCCTTGAGCTCCGCCGCATTTTCTTTGCAGCGGTTTAAATTATCCCGCACGAGCGCGCGGATTTCTTCATCTCGATAGGTCTCTATTCGTTCGGATATCTTTTGAAGGACGGGTTTAACACCAGCGTCGAGCTTTCGTAATAAACCGTCGTGATCAATGGCTCGCAATGGGGAGGGATCCATAGATGTGACCCTTTTTTAAGGTTAGGCTTTTGAAATACTAGTTACTTTTCGATTAACGAAAAATATAAAAATTGGCAGAGCCTCTACTTTTTACGTTATTGCTTCTTTTAACCCCACGCCATTTAGATGATCCCTCCGGTCAGAATGTTTGTTGCCCCAGTCGACGAGCTCACCACCGAGAAAGCGAGGGTCGCCGCTTAGAAAAAGGAGTCCGGTACTGGGATGGTCTTGGCTTTAAAGGAAAACGTGCAGCTTCTTAACGAGAAGAGCTTCGATCCTCCAAGAAAAAAACCGCACGCACCCGGCTAGCTCTACCCAGGCCAAAGCCAATTCAGTAGGCTCATAAAGCTAAATCTTCCTGGGCCAGCCCCACTAAGGACTGGAGCCAGCTCTTTTTTGAGGAAAGGTTTCAGACGCTCCCGCATCTCTTTCTGGAGGGGCTCACACTTTTCCACAAGCTCAACCTTCATTAGCCGTTTGCGATGGTTTGGTAGAAACCGATTGAGTTCTAGATAAGCTCTAACTTGAGAGTCTTTTTCGTAGAGACGTTCAAAAATTTCCGCAGCCTCTCCTTTTTGGGGTTTAATCACCTCTTGGTATATTAGTTCTTTCGCTACGTTATCAAAGATTTCATCATCAGTAAATCCCCACCCCTTAAGCTCCAGTGCGTCTTTTGTACAATTAGCCAGGTGTTTCAGCACAACCGCTTGGAGACCTCTATCGCCGTAGGTACCTATGCTGTCCGATATCTTCTGGAGAATTGGTGCAATACTTGCGCCAAGCTTTCTTGACAAGCCGTCATGGTCAAGCGGCAGTCTCTCTTTGAGAAAAGGTTCTAAGCGCTCTTTCATTCTTTTTTTGAGAGGCCCATACCTGTACTCTTCCATAAATTCACCCTTTAGAAGGGGTTCACAATAGTTCGGTTGAAACGGGTAGCGTTCCAGAAAAGCCATGACTTGCGCGTCTTCGCTTGGAAGAGACCGAAAAATTTCCGCTACCTCCTCTTTTCTTGGCTCAATCACCTGCTGATAAGCCAAAACTATCGCCGCACCACCCAAGGCTTTCTCGTCTGTGACACCTTCTTCTCTAAGCCTTAACATATACTTCTCACAGTTACCTAAGTTGTCTTCCACAATCGAGCGGAGTTCCTCATCGCTGTAGCCATCTATTTGCTCAGATATTTGCTTGAGGATGGGCCGAAAGCTTGCGGACAGCTTTTGCAATAAACCGTCGTGATCAATGGCTCGCAATGGGGAGGAATCCATAGATATGGCCCTTTTTTGAGGTTAGGCTTTTGAAATATTATTTGCCTTTTGATTAACGCAAAAGATCAAAATTGGCAAGGCCGCTACTCTTTACGTTACTGCTTCGTTTAATTTCACGCCATTTAGTGGCCATTTGCGCAGCGAGGGGGGCGGCATCCTTGCCATAGGCGCCGTAGCGCAGGTAGACGACCACGACTAGTTCAGGCTCTCCAAAGTCATCTTTAAACACGTGTGTCTGCCCTGCTGGATCAAAGATGACGCCGCCAAACCAGAGATGGTTGTAGGTATTGAGCGCTACTGCACGATCGGGCGAAAGTAGCTCTACAGACTCTGCCGTACTGGTTTTTCCAGCTAGTTGCCCTTTCAGTGACTCAAGAGCCGCTGTAGCTTCGGGATAGTTATGGTAATGTTGTTTTAGCCCCCATAAGGCAGAAGTTTGGTAGCGATAAGCTACGCGTAGCATGCCTTCTAAAAGCGGTTTGCGTATGTCAGGAGAAAACGGCAAACGTCGGCTGGGGTCCGACGCCAACTTATTCACGGTAAATCCTGCGAGATAATTCCCCACATGGGGCCGCACCGCCTCCCC
Source organism: uncultured bacterium (assembly GCA_964445105.1). Classification (GTDB taxonomy): domain Bacteria; phylum Chlamydiota; class Chlamydiia; order Chlamydiales; family JAJFMA01; genus CAWBNS01. The sequence goes on from CAYUJS010000024.1 coordinate 10,761, forward strand.
TCCATTCGCGATCGTAGCGAGCATTACGGCTGTCTGCAAAGGCGTCACAACCAACGTATGCTGGCCAATGGCGAAAGTGTACAAACCCGTGCGTTCTTGATCGAGATCACTGGGGACCTGTCCGGTGATCTCGCCAGGCAAATCGATGCCAGTTTTTTTTCCATAAGAAAAAGCGTAGGCTGCTTCAGCTAGGTCCATAGGCTGTTTGAGAACCTCACTTGCTAATAAGGAAAAGTAGGCATTGCTAGAATATTCAATCGCGCGCACCAGGTCAATCTGCCCCAGATGCCGTATCAGCGTGCGCGGTAGCCGCCCGCCCTTAAAATTTTGGGGGATAGGTGTACCATCCAAAAATTTTCCTACATACCACTGCCCGTTATGCTGGTAGGCATCGTCAATCATTTGCGGTAGCTGCAGCTTTGTCGATAGTGCAGCGTAGGCGGTCACCAGCTTGAATAAAGATCCCTGCGGCGCTGATTGCCGGTAAGCCTGCGAACGGCCATACCCAAACCCACCTGGGGTGCGAAAGGCTGCGGCTAAATGTTTTTGTTCCTGTTGGCCGTTCCTGCGCAAACAGCGATAGCGTCCGTAAAGTGACTGATTTAAGTCGTCATAGCGCCGCATTGTCGCCAGATACTGATGGGCGATATCATCCGAAAGGCCGTTCAAAGCGGCTTTTAAAGACACATAAGCCGAGTGCCATGGAGCGTCCGCGTGGGCGCCTTTTCTTAGTTCCTGATGCCAAGCTGAAAAATGCGCAGAAAAGACATTTTCTTCGCAGCCCTGCCCCCGCACTAGCCAGAGCAAAAGGTCATCCCCTTGAGAAGCCCAGAAGGCCTCAAACTGGCGGGTTTCCTCTGCCTCGAGGTGATCCAGATAGGGCTTGGTGGCTTTTTTGAGCCGCCGCTCCTCTTCACGTTTTGTCTTCAAAAATGGGCTTTCATTCACTTCTCTCCAGGCGACAAAAACCGCCTCATGAAATAACTCACGAGCCATCGATTTGATCGATTGGCTCAATCTCCACTTGGCCTGCTCCGCCTCGCGAAACTGCTCTAGCCTGCGCCCGCCTACCTGTTTGAGAAGCTCTGAGGAAAATTTTTTACCGTCGATGGCGATACTCAACAAATCGACCACCAGAACTTTGTCCTGGTTATAAAAGGTAGCGCCTAGGTAGCGATCTAGCTGCTGCCGGGCGCTCTCCACTTCGTCTAAACGCATATTGAGGTTTGCCTCAATCTCCTCTCTTATCTGTGCGGGTAGCGCAACGTCTTGCGCTTTGTGGGGAGCATTTTGATACAACAAATTGAACAGGTGGGGCACCTCTGCGTAACGCGCACAATCGATCAGGCGAGCCAGCTCAGCCTGCACGGCTACCGCTTGTTGGATCGTACCTAAATGTTGTAGTGTTTTCTTTGTCTCCCCTTCGTCGCACAAAATATGGCCCAAAAAAGCTTCCCAGCTCAATGGGACTTGCTCGTCGTAGAAAAGCTTTTTCCCCTGATGGTAGCGCTCCCGCTCCAGCGGGCGCAGCCCATCCCAGACTTCGGCCACATAGCTATCTGCCTCTAACCAGCGGCGCACGCCCAACTGCTTGCGACGCTGCACCTCTTCGTCGCCAGAGCGTATAAAATCGTTGGGGTTCCAGCGTGGATAGGAGGCAAGAGCCAATACCTCACCTGTAAATGGTTCCAAAGCGATAATAGCACCGCCTTTGATCCAGGGTTCTTTAGGCGTATAGGGAGAGTCCTTGTCTTCATAAGGCTTGGAGACGTGGGGGCGCCTTATTTCCTCATTCGTGGCAAGAAGCTGCTCAGCGTATTCCTGCAGTTCGGAAGAGAGGGAGAGGACGAGTCGTTGCCCGGTTTGAGGATCTGCGCCTCCGGGAAGCTCGTGTAAAAAATTACCCCTAGAATCTGCGTAAAAGTATTTTTTTCCACAGCAGCCGCGCAGCTCTTTTTCGTATTGGCGCTCCACGCCAGCTTTTCCTACCCAGTCATTCAATGAATACGATTGTTCAGCAAGCAAAGCAAGCTCTGTTTCCGCTTCCAAGTCGCCCTCTGAGATCGCCTGCTGAAGGGTCTTTCGCCTTTCCACGAAGCTATCGTATTCGCTGCGACTGATGGGCCCCATATGCCCGATCACATCCGCACCTACTAAACCCATCGGATAAACTCTTCGTGGCTGTTTTTGCGCCTGCAAACCGGTCCACTTCCTCTCCATAGCTTTCAATCGATAGTACTGAGCTTCCGAAATATCTTCGCGAACCACAAACGGCAAATGGTCATAATAGGAGGCTTTACTGTGAATCAAATCCACCAATCGCTCGGGATCTTCAGCCAATATCTCTGCGACGGCCTCTGCCATTTGGCGAATGTGCTCTTTGCGGCGAAAGACGCGCACTTTCGTACCATCGGGCTGTACTTTCCAAGCGATGCGAGGGACCTCGCAAATCTGTCCATAAGAGACTGCTGCGTTATACTGCACCTGATTGATCGCCAGCGGGAGATTAAAGCGATCGCGAATGCTTGCGCGCCGCGATGGCTCAATCACCATGCGACGCGTAGGCCGCTGCGCCTTTTCCACCCTCTGTTCATGCTGAATGACTGATAAGTGCCACAAACGCAGCAAAATTAACAGAAACACAGCCAAAAATATTCCCAAAATGCGGTTTGCTTTCTGAGGGATGGAAGAAATTGAGAAACGGCGACGGTCGGAGCGGCTCATGGGCGGTATTGTAAGGGCCTTCTGGATAATGAACAACTATTGCCAAAAAAACATCTCTTCCGTCATGATGAATGGCCATGAGCAGTGCGCCTGTAGTTCAATGGTAGAACAGTAGCCTTCCAAGCTACGAGCGTCAGTTCGATTCTGACCAGGCGCTAATTTCATAGTAACATCGCAAAACCAAGACCGAAATCTCACCGCTTACAGGTGAGATGCCGACGTCAATCAAAAAAGGGGACAAGGCTTGGCTAAGAAAGAGGTAACCATTAAGGAACTACTAGAAGCTGGAGCTCACTTCGGGCACCAGACACACCGCTGGAACCCGAAGATGAAGCGATTAATCTTCGAAGCTCGCAACGGGATCTACATCATTGATCTCGCGAAGACCTTACAGCAGCTCCGCACCGCACAAGAAGTAGTGCGAGACGTTGTAGCCAAACATCAGTCAGTACTTTTCGTAGGCACGAAAAAACAAGCCAAAGCTGTTCTTCGCGAACTAGCCGAAGCTTGCGGCGAGTTCTACGTCTGCGAGCGCTGGCTCGGCGGTATGCTTACTAACCTCCAGACTTTGCGCCAATCGGTAAAAAAACTCGAGCGTATCGAAAAACGTATCGGAGCAGGTGGCGATGGCCTCACGAAAAAAGAGCTCTCCCTTCTTGGCAAAGACCAAGCAAAACTAGATCGCAACCTCTCAGGTGTGCGCGGCATGCGTAAAACACCTGGCTTGCTGATCGTTGTGGACCCTTCTCGTGAGCATATTGCCGTGGCCGAAGCTCGCAAGCTTGGTATCCCTGTCATGGCCCTGGTCGACACAAACTGCGACCCAGACCCCATCGACTACGTCATCGCTTGCAACGACGATGCTCTCAAAAGTATTAAACTCATCACCCAGGCCCTCGCCAGCGTCATCATCGACCAGAAACGCGATATGCGCGTGGTCCATGATAAAGATGACGAAGGATCCATGGCAGCTGCGATGGCAGATGAAGGCGACCTAGAAGACAAAGACGGAGATGCATAATGGCTGAAGTCACTGCTCAACTCGTTAAAGAATTGCGCGATCGCACCGGCGTCGGCATGAACAAGTGCAAAGAGGCCCTTGTTGAAGCTCAAGGCGACATCGAACTGGCCATCAATAACCTGCGTAAAGCGGGCATGGCCTCCGCTGTCAAAAAACAAGGCCGTGAAGCCAACGAAGGCATCATTGGCTGGGCCGAGTCCTCTCAGCACGTAGCTATTGTGGAAGTAAACTGCGAGACAGACTTCGTCGTTCATAACCAACGTTTTCAAGAATTTGTTTCAACACTTGCACAAGACGCAGCGGACCACCATCCAGCTTCTCTTGAAGCATTTCTCGCACAGAAATTCTCCAAGGAAAACGACCTCACCATCGACGAATATCGCGCCAGTTTAGTGCAAACAATCGGAGAAAACATACAGATCAAACGTGTGTTAACCGTCGCTAAAGACGAAAAGCACTCCGTTGGTGTCTACTCGCACCTCGGCGGTAAAATCCTGGTAGTAGTCGAAATCGAAGGCAGTGGAAGCGAAGAGACCCTGGCTAAAGAAATCGCCATGCACGCAGCCGCCGCAAGCCCTCAGTATCTCTCGCCTGAGACAGTCCCGAGTGAGATCCTCGCTAACGAGCAGGATATCATCCGCAGCCAGGCCGCAGGGAAACCAGAACACGCTCTCCAGAAGATTTTGGAAGGTAAACTGCGCTCCTTCTACGAGACTGCTTGCCTCCTCAAGCAACCGTTCATTCGCGATGACAGCCTCACGGTTGAACAGCTGGTGGCCAAACAGGCAAAAGATTCAGGAAAACCGCTTACAGTGAAACAATTCGTTCGCTGGAAAGTCGGAGAGTAAAAGTCAGAAATAGGAGTCAGGATCCAGAATTCGGAATTCAAATACTGCCGGCTATTGAAGCCCGAATTCTGGATCCTGACTCCCATAGCTCTATAGACTGCTGAAACTCGCATACTGGCTCCCGAATCTTAACTAAAAGATATCCAATGCCCTACAAGCGCATCCTCCTCAAGCTATCAGGCGAGGCCTTAGCGGGTCCACAGCCTTACGGCATTCATCGCCAAGCCTGCCTAAAGTACGCTAAAGCTATCCAAGCCCTCTCCCTAAAAGGGATACAGCTCGCTTTGGTGATCGGCGGCGGAAATATCTTCCGCGGTCTAGCTGCCGCCACCAAAGGCATGCAGCGCACGCCTGCTGACCAAATAGGAATGCTCGCCACTCTCATGAACGCTATCGCCCTCCGAGAGGCGTTAGAAGAGGTCCAGTGCCCTGTACAATTGATGACCGCGCTCGACTGTCCCAAGGTGGCTGAATCCTATAACTGGCGCACCGCTCTAGAGTACCTGCAGTCCGGACAAGTTCTCATTTTTGCTGGTGGAACAGGCCATCCCTACTTCAGCACCGACACAACCGCTGCTTTACGCGCTGCCGAAATACAAGCAGACGCCCTCTTCAAAGCCACAAAAGTCGACGGTGTCTACGACAAAGACCCCATCAAATACCCCGATGCCGTCAAGTACCAACAAATTACCCACTCTCAGGTCCTTGCAGAAAAATTGCAGGTCATGGATGCTACGGCCGTGGCTTTGTGTAGAAGCAGTAACATGCCCATTCTTGTGTTTAACATGGACAAAGTCTCGGAAGAAAAAGTACTCACCCTTTTGAACGAAAAAAATCCCGGAACTCTGATTAGCGAAGGATAAGTTATGGCACTCTTGGAAGCAGCAAAAGCTAAAATGAAAGCGGCTATCGAACATCTAAAAAATGATCTAAAATCCATCCGTACCGGTCGCGCCAACGCCTCCATGCTAGATGCGATTCATGTCGAAGTATACGGCTCCAACATGCGTTTACGCGACATCGCTGGCATCTCAGCGCCAGAACCTCGCCAGCTTCTTGTTTCCCCCTATGACGTCAGCAACATTCACCACATTCGCAAAGGGCTCGAGGCCTCAGATTTAGGCTACCAAGCGATCGTGGATGGAAACGTTATACGCATCAATATCCCGCAAATGAACGAAGAGCTCCGCAAAGAAATGGCAAAAATCTGCCACAAAAAACGAGAAGAAGCAAAGGTCGGCGTGCGCCATATTCGACGCGATTTCATGGACCTCATCAAGGGCCAAAAAACCTCCGGAGACTTATCTGAGGACGCGGTGAAGCGCCTTGAAAAGGAAATCCAGGAACTCACAGACCAATACTGCAAAGAGGTCGATGAGGTTTCTGCCCAGAAAGAAAAAGAGGTGATGACCATTTAAGCACTTGTACAATATTCGATTTCTCGCTAAGATTATTCTTCCTTAATGGAAAAAATCACGGCCCCATCGTCTAGCCTGGTCTAGGACACCGGATTTTCATTCCGATAACAGGGGTTCGAATCCCCTTGGGGTCATATCGGGTCTTTAGCTCAGTTGGTTAGAGCACCTCACTTTTAATGAGGGGGTCGATGGTTCGAGTCCATCAAGACCCAATCTTGTTTGTTATCCCTTCCCGTAATCCACTTTTCACCCTCCCGGGGCCGTCGAGCTACTTGTCCAGGTCGACAACGCCCTATGGTTATTAGCAGAACCGCAAATTCAGCCCCATTGCATGCACTAAGCTAGTAAAGGTTTTTAGCTCAAGGTGCCTTCCGGCAAAAACACTCGTTACACAGCTTCGTCGTGATCTTTCAACTCTTCGATTAATTCCTCAGGTAGTCCAGGCTGCGCTTATATTTCTTGCTCATCAGCATCTCCTTTGGATTGATAGTCCTTGAACCAGGCCTTCGCCTTTTGAGCTTTTATCCCCTGCACAAAGCAATAAGGCCCACTTCGATCCTATGTTTCCATAGGGGAACAACTCAAACGTAAGGGAACCCCCAACGAGGGGCCTACAGAGGGGTGCATCCATTGCGAGGTTAAATTCTAAAAACCAAACCATTTTTTAGGCTCAAGAATTTGCTTAATACATTTCAGCTTTTCCGTTTTTACTTAAGGTGCCACTTTATGTTCCTGCCGAGATGGCTTCAAGGCCTAACCTATACCCCGAACCAGAGGCCGCCCCGCATTTACATAATTAATTCTCTTCCTCTATAGTCCCCGCTAGGGAGAACAGTGATGTCCGACGAGAGAGTTGACAAGTCTGGAAATACGCCAGAAGGACCTGACGGCAAATCGGCATTTGAGCGTCCGCTGGAGTGCTGCGAATGTCAAAAACCCGCCTCAGTGCGTTATACAGAAATCGCTGACGGCGTAGTTGCGCGGGCGGCCTTGTGCGCAGATTGTCCTTTTCTAGAACGCCATCTCGGCAGTTATCTGCAGGCAGACACCTCCCCCGGGGTTTCGCCAGACAAAAAGGGGCTTGTCTGCGGCAATTGCGGCACTTCCCTCGCGGCGGTGCGCACAGGTTCGCTGCTGGGTTGTAGCCATTGCTATGGAATATTTCAGGAAGTGGTTTTTAAGGAACTACTGGTTAGGAATAAAATCGCGCGCAGACAGGCCTCAGCCAGAGGAGTGCCCTTACACACAGGGCGCGGGCTAGGAGAGCGAATCGAGCTAAGCCCCGGGCTTAAGCTCATTGAGCTGAATGAAGCACTCTCCGACACATTGACCCTAGAAGACTATGAACAAGCTGCCTGGCTACGCGATCAGATTAAAAAGCTGACGGAAGAGCCCCATGCATCCAGATAAGCAGGTCAGCTCTTTCCTCCCTCACTGCCGCCCTTGGGCCCACAACCAAAGCTCCATCTGGCTCATGAGCACCCTAGCGCTACAGAGAAATTTGGAAAAATTTAAGTTCCCCGCCCACCTAAACGCAGGAGAGCGCCTGCAGATTGTCTCGCTGCTGCGTGCAGAATTCGCGCATATCCCACTACTAGAATCGGCTGTGTTTTTACGGGCGGAGGAGATACCTGTCTTAGATAAAGAGCTGCTTTTTGAATATTTTATGCCTGCGCAAAGCTTTGTAGGGACGCATACGGGTGAGAGCTTTATCGTCGACCGCAAGGGGCGATTTCTGGCTACAATCAATGTGGGCAATCATCTGGAGCTCACCGTCCTTGAACCTAAAGAAGAGCTGGAACAAACGCTGCAGGAGATGGTGGGGATAGAAAGTAGTTTGGGGAGAAGTCTACAGTATGCTTATTCGGCTTATTTTGGCTTTCTGACCTCTGATCCAACGCGCTGCGGCACAGCCTTTATGTTACGAGCCTTTTTACAATTGCCAGCTTTGATCTATCTTAAAAAATTAGAAGCAGTCCTCTCCCACCTAAAGCAGGAAAACTTAACTATCACCGGGCTCAACGGTACCTCGCGCGATTTTGCGGGCGATATGGTAATCGTTTCCAACCATTTCACCTTAGGGGTGACAGAGGAGATGAGCCTGTCCTTCGTGCGGCACGCCACTATGCGCTTAATTGCAGAAGAGAAAGCGCTGCGTAGCCGAGCCAAAGCGGAGGGCTCACCAGAGCTCATGGATCGCGTAAGCCGCGCCTACGGAGTAATTATGCACTCCTATAAAATTGAAGCCGCCGAAGCCATGGGCGTAATAAGTCTCCTTAAGCTGGCCGTCGATCTAGAGTGGCTAACGGGAGTCGAAATTTCCAAGCTTAATGAATTATTCTTCCATTGCCGTCGCGGGCATTTTACAGCACAGATGGAAAAAGGCATACCTAGCGAGCAATTGCCCCACCATCGCTCTCTGTTTCTACATCAAGCGTTAGCAAAAGCGGTCCTAAAAATATGAAACCTCCCAGAGACTGGTCAGGGATAGCCTTGAACCCCAACTCCCACTCCCACTACACAGACCATTTAGCTGCGGTAGCGGTGCTGATGGACATCCCCCTTTTATTTACAGAAACAGACCAGTACGAAGATGCTCAACGCTGCTACCCCGGCTTGCAAGCAGAAGTACATGACTGGACGCAGCTAAAGCCTCAGTACTTCGCCGACCGCTATACCACTTATTTCGTTTCCGAGATGTGGAAGCCTGCACAACTCAAGGCTCGCTTCGGAACGGCCGCCTACTATGCCGTGCACTGCCCCCACGGCTTTTCCGATAAAGGCTACTGGTTCGCGGAGTGCGTAGAGCAAGAGGTAACGCTAGCCTACGGTCAAAACATGCTCGACTTGATTCAGCTTCACAATCCGGCAAAAAGCGCTTTCTCCCATGTTCTTTCGGGGAACTTGCGCTACGATTATTACCTACGTAATCAAAAATTTTACGATCAGCTAGTCGCCGAGGAAATACTCTGGAAATTTCCCAAAAAACAGCCGATCATTCTTTACGCGCCCACCTGGAACGACCGCGAGCAGTCCACCTCCTTCTATGAAGCAGCCGACATGATCTGCGCCAGCCTGCCCGCAGAATACAACCTGATCGTCAAGTTGCATCCTAACCTTCAGCTCGATAACAAGATCGCTCTGATCTATGCTTTGATGGGAAAGTACCAAAAATCTAAAAATATTTTATTTCTAGAGCAGTTTACACCCATCTATCCCCTGCTTGCGATCTGTGATCTCTACATTGGGGACCGGAGCGCCGTTGGCTACGATTTTCTCGCTTTCAATCGACCCATGTACTTCCTCAATCCTCATCACAGAGACCCGAAAACTGATCGCGGTGTTTACCTGTTTCGCTGCGGCATCGAGATACCTCCTCAAGAGTATGGACAACTCTACGAGACCATCGAGAAGACCCTGCCCTTGGACCAAGAGCAATTTGGCGCCATCCGCAAGGAAGTCTACGACTACAGCTTCGTCCACCGCCCTTGGAGCGAGATCAAGGCCGAGATTCTGCGAGCTACTTGTTGTTCTCTTTAGGCTGCCATAAACAAGTAAGCGCTAGAACCCGCTGCGCATATCGAAGCGGAGATATCTGGCTTCCGCATGCAATCGCAAGTAAGCTTACCTACAATCAAAGAAGTTGTAGCAGACCTCGCGGTTGACTTGGACCTGCCAGATCCAAAAGAGAAGAGAAGCCAAAAAAAAGGAAAAAAAAAGAAATTAGAGCTAGCGCGGAAGCTGCTCGCTTAGAGCACCCTCTCCGCCAGAAATGCCCCGCTCTGCCGCCTACAATAAACGAGCCATAGTGTCCCGCAGAGGCAGAGGAAGCCCCCCAGTAGCAATACGGACGAGGAGCTCACCACATAGCAAAGGTAGGTACCTAAAGGCGGCGCGATGCAGCCCCTGACGCCGACTAAAACGACATTGATGCCAGTATACATCGAGCTGTCTTCGTCACGCGCGAAGACGGTACCTGATAAATTCCAACTTAGCTCAGACCCCGCCTGCATCACACCGTAGACGAGGTAGGCGATAAATAGCCAAGAAAGCTGCGTCTTTGCCAAAACAAGCCCCAGGGGAAACAGAGCAGCTAAAAAGCCCGTGAAAGCGCTGAACCGATAGATGTCCAATCTGCTCATGAGGCGCGCCCAGATGGGCGAAGTCAGGGCAAATCCTACGCCCTTACAGAGCATCAGTGCAATGGCCAGTTCTGTGTAGGAAAGGTTCAGCTCGTCCATGAAGAAGTGAGGTAACGCAGGCTGCATAAGCATCAGGCCGGCGCCGCCAAAGAAGAAACCAAAAGAGAAAAATGCGAAATCGGAACGCTGCTTAAGCAATCCCCAAGCGTGCTGCCATGGCGCGATCACTTGTCGGCCAAGGGACTCTTCGCTCAACGTTATCTCTTCGCCAACCTTCTTGGCCGTAGCAAGCCTGAGCTGCACCCAAGCGCTCAAAGTCCCCACGAAAGCGGTGAGCGGAAACATCCAGACCCAGGATCCTTCGCGATGATCCAGAAACCAGCCCATCAGCAGAGGAAACCCTCCCCCGCCTATATAAGAAAAAATCGATCCGTAGGAGAAGGCATGCTGACGATCTTCGGCGGAGATATTGCGCTTTAAGAGTTCCATCCAAGCGGGCCGCACGCCGCGATCAAACAGCATGAAACAAGTCGAAGCACCGATCAAGTACCAGGCGTTATCGAAAACTGGTACGAATAAAAAGGGAAGGTAACCGAGAATTGTGGCCCAGACAATGTTTGCCCGCAGCCGGTCGCCCCGTCCATGCACAGCAAACGACCAGTACATGGAAAACAGCGCCACGATAGGCTTGGCGGCGATAAAAAGGCCGATCTGCAGCGGGTTCGCATTAAGATCCTTGTATAGGATGAACAACAACATTCCATATACGGCCCAAAATGGGGTCCTGAGAACCGAGGTCCACAAAAATGCCCGGCAGGTGGGATCGTTGATCAAACGACGCAGCATCCAGCTATTCCTCTGAGTAGTTAAGGTCGATAGTATAGCCGAGTTGATAAAGAAAAAGAAGCTCTACAGAATGCAATCATAACGATGCGTGTCGGCCGTTACCCATTTTCTAGGCGGTGGCTCGGCACAAACTGGTTGTGCAAGGGGACAGCGAGTGAGAAAGGGACAGCCCGCAGGGGGATTGATTGGCAAAGGCAACTCGCTCCTGAAGATCGTGCGCTCCGTTTTAGCATCGGGGTACAAGCGCGGCACTGCCGATAGGAGAGCTTGTGTGTAGGGGTGTTTAGGATTGCCAAACAGCTCGTTAGCAGGCGCCGACTCCATCACCTTACCCAGGTACATCACTACCACGTAATCGCATAGATGGCGCACCACAGACAGGTCATGGGCAATGAATAGGTAACTAAAGCGCAACCGCTGCTGGAGGTCAACGAGTAAATTCAAGATTTGCGCCTGGACGGATATGTCCAATGCCGAGACAGCTTCGTCACAGACAATCAACCTCGGCTGGAGGGCAATCGCTCGGCCTATACAAATACGCTGAAGCTGCCCCCCGGAAAATTCATGCGGATAGCGCGCCATGGCGCTGGCTGGCAGCCCCACTTGCTCTAAGATAGCTTCCACCTGCCGCCGCAGCTCCTGCCGGTCCGCCACACGCCCATAGTAGCGCAAAGGCTCTCCTATGCTGTCCCCGATAGCCATGCGCGGGTTTAGCGAGAGCATAGGGTCTTGAAAGACAATGGCCACCTCCTGGCGAAACTGTGCCAGCTCGCCAGCAGACAGCTTTTGCAGATCCTTTCCTTGGTAGAGTACCACCCCAGAGGTCGGTTCAAAAAGCCTGATGATGGTGCGCGCGGCCGTGCTCTTCCCACAACCGGATTCGCCAACCAAACCTACCGTTTGGCCGGGATAGATCGTCAGATCTAGCCCGTCTACTGCTTTCACGCTGGCTACCTGGCGTCTAAACAAGCCGGAGCGGACCGGGAAGTGTTTTTTTAAATCGCGGACTTCAAGCAAAGGAACGTTCATACAGGTTTTTCCTTTTCGGAACAGAGCCAGCACCTAGCCTTATGGCCTTGCTCCCCACAAATAAAATCAGGGACAGCCCCCTGAAAACAGCTAGGCATTGTGTGGGGACAGCGCGGATGAAAGTGACAACCCTCTGGAAAGCTGCCTAAAGGCGGCACACTGCCTTTAATAGGCTTTAAGGCGCCTTTAACGGACTCCAGATTGGGCCGTGAAGCAAAGAGACCTTGGGTATAGGGGTGCGCAGGCTGGTGGAAAATTTCTCGTACAGTTCCCTGCTCCACGTTGCATGACGCATACATTAACAGCACATCATCTGCCATTTCTGCCACCACGCCGAGATCGTGCGTGATTAAAAGCAAGGCCATGCCTCGTTCGCTTTGCAAATGACGCAGTAGCTCTAAAATTTGCGCCTGGACCGTTACATCAAGCGCAGTTGTGGGCTCATCTGCAATTAATATTTTGGGCTCGCACATCAGCGCCATCGCAATCATTACACGCTGCCGCATGCCACCGGAGAGCTGATGGGGATAGTTTTGCAAGCGCTCTCTGGCAGAGGGTATGCCAACATCGCTTAGCGCTTGTGTGCACTTCGCCTCAGCCTCATCCCCGTATAGATTGAGATGAAGCCCTGCCATCTCCGCCAACTGCACCCCAATGGAATAAACGGGATTGAGCGCGGTGGAAGCATCTTGAAAAATCATCGAAAGGTGCCTACCTCTGATGCGGCGCATTTCGCGCTCGGAAATTTCCAGGAGGTTGCGCCCGGCAAAGAGCACTTGGCCTTCGGCTGGCAAGGCAGGCGGGTCAGGCAAAATACGCATGAGCGAGAGAGCCGTGAGAGATTTACCACAGCCGGACTCGCCGACAATAGCTAGCGTTCTACCCGCATACAAGCTAAACGATAGATCGTCCACCACCTTATGCGCTTGCTTTCCAATCTGCAAACGCGTGGTGAGGTGAGAGACTCTGAGTACCTCTTCAGACATAGGATTGGCCCCGGCGATTAATAGGCCAAGATCCCACAATGTTCGTCAAAAAGGCAACAACTGCGGCAACCTTTGCTAAAAAAGCCGCCTCAGTTAGGACTGGCAATAGGCTTAGTCTATGACGAACTCGTAGCTTCGCGGTTAAACAAAATGAGGGTGGTGACTGGGCTCTTTTTTCTTAAAGAGAGCTGCTGCCTACCCGCCAAATACCGCCCTAATCACAATGAAGAGGCCAATCGATAAAACGGCCCCAGCAGGCACGGTAACAACCCACGACAGCGCGATATCTCTGGTTGTGCTGAGGTTGAGAGCGCCGATCCCCCTAGCGAAGGCCACGCCCAGCACAGCCCCAACGAGCGTATGAGTGGTAGAGATAGGCATCCCCAAACGCGAAGCTAAAACAATGACCGTTGCAGCTGATAACTCAGCGGTAAAGCCGCGTGAGGCAGTGAGTTCGGTGAGTTTTTTGCCAATTGTCTCGATCACGCGCCACCCCCAGGTGGCCAAGCCCACGACAATACCAAAACCACCGAAACCGAGCAGCCAAGTAGGAATCGGCGTCGCGGGTTCGATGACACCGCTAGCCAAGATTGCGATCGAAGCAGACAGCGGCCCGATGGCATTGGCCACGTCATTCGTACCATGGGCAAACGCCATCAAAGCGGCGCTGGCAATCTGCAGCTTCGCAAAGATCTTTTCAACCGCGTCATACTCAGAAACCTCGGCCCCCTGCTTGGGGATTTTTTTCAGGCTTTCCCCCACCTGATCCACCTCTTCGATCAGCAACGAGACGTAGTAATATAAATCCCCAGAAGCGCTATCTTGGACCCTGGTTAGATGCCGTTTGGCTTTGTCTAGTTCGATGGCAATTTCTGGCCCATAAGGGGGTTTGACTTTAGGCTGTGCGGAATGCGACTGTAACCGACGCATCGCAACATAGCTAATCAAAGCGGCCAACGTAGCCACCAACAAACTAATGAGCGCCGCTTGCCACGAAGTCATTTGAGGAAACGTATGCCGCAAACCTTCCAGTAATAGCATAAGGCTCATGATCAGAGCTGCAAAGAACACCAGCCAAGGGGTGAGCTTCTTCGCTGCATCAAAGGGATGTCTACTATAGAAAATCTTTCTACGCAGCAGGTTAAACATCAAATAAGACACACACCCTCCCAGCAGCGGACTAAAGACCCAGCTGCTGACGATGAAGGTTACATTATCCCAGTTAACCGCCTGGTTGCCGCCACTAATGATGCCAAAGCCGACGATCGCTCCCACAATAGAGTGAGTAGTCGAGACCGGCCAACCAAAATAGGAGGCTATCTGAAGCCATATACCGGAAGCCAGCAAAGCCGATAACATACCGTACACCATGATGATGGGTGTATCGGCGTATAACTCAGGATAAACTAGCCCCGACTGCATGGTTTTTGATACATGTGAGCCAAAGAAAAAGGCTCCTGAAAATTCGAAAACAGCGGCTATGCATACAGCTTGCGCAAGCGTCAGAGAGCCCGAGCCCACTGAGGTGCCCATAGCGTTAGCAACATCATTGGCGCCGATATTCCAAGCCATGTATAGGCCGGCTATCAGCACCACCGCAAGTAAAACTGTCTCTACTGTCATCGTTATTTCAACTCTAACGTCATGCGCATGCGATGCGCGAGTTTTTCAGACAAATTTGAAAGTTCAGCAATTTTTTCAAACACGTGCACCCAAACATAAAAGCTAGTATAGCTCATTGTGTTTTCTAAAGCGATCAACTGTTTCACCAATCGATGTTGAATTACATCGGCTTCATGTTCCTTGTAGGAGACCTTGTGCACCATTTCGCGCACTTTTTCCGCCTCGTTACCTCCAAAAGACGATTCGATCAGCTCGTTTAAATCGTGGATAATTTTGCGAACTTCCTCAAAACAATCGATATTTTTTCCCAAAAACGCTTTAAAATCGACCTGCAAAGGACTCGGGAGCTCCAGCTTTTTTAAAAGCACCAGCACAGAAATATCTTCAGCGGCATCGGCGATCCTGTCCTGTAGGGTCAAAATCTCAAGCAGCTGCTGGCGATCAACGGGCAGAAAAAGGCTTTTAGGAAGATGGTTACGAATATCGTTTTTAGCCGCGTCGGCCTGATGCTCTAACTCGGAGATTTGACGCGCCACAAGCTCGAGCTTCTCCTGTTCACCAGTTTCCAAGGCGCAGAATAGCTCTAAAACCTTGTGCACACACATCGCCACCTTCTCCATATGCGATTGCAAAGGAGCGAAGGGCGAACGCCCGAATAGATTCATAATTGTTAGCATAGACAAACCCCACCTCAGAGCAAGACACAAAAAATGCTTATTAAAGATTAGCAACAAGCCGCTGCTTATAACAAAAAGAAACCAAAAATAGCAAGAGCTAGCTCTATTCGCTCCAGGGCACAGGAAATTAGAACAAATTTTTGAGCGACCCTGATATATACCTAGCCTCTTAACCAGGAGGCATAAATGGCAGCAAGAAAAGGAAATAGACCAGCACACGTAGAGCGAAAAATATTTGTTCACCCCCAGATCAATCACCCAGCTATTCAGCTCCTTGAAGGCGTCGAAGATCCCCTTAAACCCTCCCTGT
>CAYUJS010000025.1:0-26347 GCA_964445105.1 uncultured bacterium
GTAGCCTGAATCTAGGCTAATTCAAAACGGCGGACCGGTGGCCTAGGAATGTAGGATTATAGCTTTGGCCCGGGACGAGTCGAACGTTTGGAATCGAGAAAGCTTATTAAGCTTGGTTTAGCGAAGGAATTAATTGGCTTAGCGAATGGTGTTTTTGCACCTCAAGGAGCTATTGTTACCGATCTGAAAAGGATGCATACTGAATGGACCAAAACGATAAAAACCAATACATTAAAAAGTGTATTGTGGAGTAAAAGTGGTTTAAATTTCATAAATGGGCTCGGCCAGAGCCACGTCAGGCTAGATGGGTGGTCAGGCAGCATATATTCGTACTTCCGGAATTCGGTAGTGAGGGGAAAATCGGTCAAACAAGTGGAAGCGCCCATACGAGCAATCTTCAGATTGTACCATCCGGTCTATTTTGTTAGTGATCTAGGCGAGAAATATAGCACTTTTGTTAAGAGCCCAGTCAAGGGAATTAGCGCAAGAATCGATAATGCGGTTGCAAAACAATATTTGGATCATTTTAACAAGTTTTCGCAAAAACTTAATGCGCGGGACCCAAGTCGGGTTACAGTCGATTTTTCGGAAATTAATCCAGCTGATGGAATGTTGGCAGGTTTATTAAGCGCGCGCCACAAAGCATTGAGCGCTGCGCTGACTGCGCTAGCGCCATTTATACAAGACGTTTCTGTGGTATTGAGGATCGAGGAAGCCGCCTACCAAACAGGAAAAGCGTTGTGTTCGAATTTGCTGGAAATTTGTGACAAAATTGAATTGGAGCGAGACCAGTAAGGGTAAAATGCCGTAATATGCAGGAAAGACCGCGTTTCCTGCTTGCTTTAAGGTCTTTTGTTCCGCTACCCTTGAGTGCCCAATTCGCACGAGGTCGAGCTTGAACCGTTGGCTGTTACTTGTTATTTCCTTTTTCCTGATCGCTTTTGGGCAGCCGGCCTATTTTCCCGTTTTCGGGCTAGTGGGCAGCATCTGCGGATTTACGCTCTTTTGGCGCTTTCTTTTAACCGTTTCTAATAGGCGACATCGGTTGATGGCAGCTACCTTATGGTTTGCTAGTGTTCAATTTGTGCAATTGTCCTGGGTTCTATCCCACCCCTACTATTACATCTACCCTGTGCTTATCATTTATGGACTACTGGCTGGATTGCAGTTTGGGGCCGCCAGCTTGTTGATTTCTGAGCCTAGGCTTAGGCATTTTTGGTTCGGTACAGTGCTAGCGGCGACTTGGACGCTGATGGAGTGGGGCAGACTATTCGTGTTTACTGGATTCTCCTGGAATCCTGTCGGACTTTTACTGACTGGTGCGCTCTACCCTCTGCAGACCGCCTCCTTAGCGGGGGTGTATGGGCTAACCTTCCTAGTAATTTTGACAAATGCCCTCTTTTTGCAGGTTCTGCTTTTGCGAAAAAAAGTTGCCCTTTGGGCGGGTCTAGCAATGCTTCCCTATCTGTTTGGCTTCGCACATGTGTTTTATCATAGCGATAGGTTAGCTACGGCGCCTAAGCTTAAAACTTTGCTCGTACAAACAAGCTTCCCCTCTGAAGAAACGCTGCATTTCTCTACGCCACAGCATGCCATTGGTCACGCCTTACAGGAGTGGCAGGAGATCTATGATCTCTTGAAGCCATACCTTGGCCAGCCTTTGGAGCTGATTGTTTTGCCAGAAGTCGTTATCCCTTGGGCAGCTTATTGGCCGGTTTACCATCATGAGGCTGCGAGGGCAGGCTGGACAGAGCTTTTTGGCTCAGAGCGGCCTCTCGCAGATCCTGCCAAAGGCGCTGCCATGCAGACCGATGTCGCCGGTCGCCCCACCTGGATGGTCACCAACGCCTACTTAGCGCAAGCGATAGCAAGCTTATTTCAAGCTGACCTTATTATAGGGCTTGGCGATGAGGAAGAGGTGCTCCCCGGGCAGAGGGAAAGCTATAACTCAGCCTTTGTCTTTAGCCCTAAAATTTCCTGGCAGCCACGATATGACAAACGCCTGCCTGTCCCCTTAGGCGAGTACCTTCCCTTTGAATGGTGTCGCGGGCTGGCGTGCAGATACGGCGTCTGTGGCTCCTTGACTCCTGGTCAGACTGCCAAGGTAATTAAGGGCGCCAAAACCTCTTTTGGGCTTTCCATTTGCTACGAAGAAACTTGTGGAAACCTGATGCGTGAAAACCGTTTGGCCGGTGCTAAATTACTCGTTAACCTCACCAACGATGGCTGGTTCCCCAATTCGCGCTTGCCACAGCAACACTTTGACCACTCCCGCCTTCGTACAGTAGAAACGGGGGTGCCTCTTGTTCGTGCTTGCAATACAGGGGTCACGGCGGCTTGTGATAGTCTCGGGCGCGTGATAGGCTCTTTATCTGAGGAGTCCGGTAGAGGCACGTTGTTAATCGATGTGCCGTTATATAGCTACGCGACCCTTTACACAATCTGGGGTGATCTTTTTATTGTCTCCTTATCTGCTGCAGTCTGTTGCGGTTTTTGTTGGAAATGCTATAGGAGCAGGACCTAGGCAATTAAAATAATTTTTTTTTGATCGACCCTGGTGTATCTCTAGCGTACTAATCAGGGGGCATAAATGACAGCAGGAAAGAGAAAAATATTTGGTTGCTCGACTATTCAGCTGCTCCCGAACGCATTTCAACACTCCCCGTCTAGAGCGCAGCTCTTAATTTTGGCCTTTTTGAGCCATTGCGCCTGGGCGTGCTTTACCCGCCAGGCTGACGTTGGGTTAACCACCAGCACCCTTGCCGAGGTTTCCAAAGCGGGCTCAAATTTTCCTTGGAGGCAGGTTTTTAGCATAGATCGAGTCGCTTTAATTCCGGCTCCCTTTTGCAACAAGAGGGAATCCCAACTCCTGAATTTTGACTCCTAAACCTTGCGTTTTAGGAGCTAATAACTTAGAATTTTCGTCTTCGTGTATAACGGTAAAAGATGAAAACAAGTCGTCGTCAAAGGACTTTGCGTAGGGCTGTAGAATATGCCGGAATCGGGCTGCATACTGGTCAGGTTGTGCATATGCGTTTTCGGCCTGCTGAGCCCGACACGGGTGTTGTTTTCGTTCGGACCGACCTTCCGGACAGGCCGGTTGTCCCCGCAGCCATCGAGCAGGTGGGCCAAACGGCGCGCAGCACTACCATTGGTTTTGGGCCGTGCGCCATCCATACGGTGGAGCATGTGCTCGCGGCTGTTGCTGGCATGCATATTGACAACTTGATTGTGGAACTCGATGGCATCGAGCCTCCCATCGGTGATGGTAGCTCTAGCGTTTTTGTTGAACTTGTCGAGCAAGCTGGCATCTGCGAACAGAATGCAGAGATAAGGATTCGTACACTCAAAGAACCGCTCTACTGGTCTGAAGGGGATATTCATATTGTTGCGCTGCCTCAGGATAGCCTGCGCATTAGCTATACGCTGAGCTACCCAGAGACCTATGCCTTGCGCGCCCAATTCGTTAGTCTATACGTCACCCCAGAATCCTTCAAAAAAGAATTGTCTTCTTGTCGGAGCTTTGGTTTATACTCCGAAATAGAAACGCTCATCGACCGTGGACTGATCAAAGGTAGCAGTTTATCCAATTCTGTGGTCGTGAAAGACGAGGTCATCTTTAGTAAAGATGGCTTGCGCTTTCCCGACGAAATGGCTCGGCACAAAGTGCTCGATCTCATCGGTGACTTCTCTCTCCTAGGCTTTCCGCTGCACGCGCACATCATTGCTATTCGCTCTGGACACACCTCGCACAAAGCTTTTTCACTTATCCTAAGAGACCATTTTAAACAGGAAGGCTCTCGATGACAGTAGATGTTTCGGTGAAAAGTAAGACGCTAGAGTACAAGGATATCATCAAATATTTACCCCATCGCTATCCGTTCTTAATGATAGATAGAGTCATTGAAATGGATATGGAAAAAGGTATTCTGGTGGCGCAGAAAAATGTATCTATTAATGAAGCCTATTTTCAAGGACACTTTCCTGGCATTCCGATTATGCCTGGCGTGTTGATCTTAGAAGCGCTTGCCCAGACTGGCTCGCTCTATGTACAGCTTAAAGAGCCCTCTGGAAAAATAGGGCTGCTTCTAAATATTAAAAATGCCAAATTTCGTCAGCCGGTGCGCCCGGGAGATGTATTAATTTTGCGAGGGCGTGAAATCCACCTCGGTAGTAAAGGCGGTCGTCTCATCGGTGAGGCCTTCGTCGGAGATAAAATTGTTGCCGAAGCAGAGTTCGGTTATGTGCTCGTTGACCCTAGCCAAATATAAATAAAGGACCCAGTATCCCCATGGAACAAGCTAAGATTCACCCGCTCGCCTACGTAGAAAAAGGCGCAAAAATTGGCCATAACGTCACGATTGAACCATTTGCTGTTGTTAAGCAACATGTCACCTTGCACGATGGCGTTGTCATCCGCTCTCACGCTTATATCGACGGCTATACCACCATTGGAGAAAACACTGTCATTTATCCCGGCGCGAGCATCGGTACCGAACCTCAGGCTATCAGGTACCAGGGAGAGCGCACCTATATCAATATCGGGCGTAACTGCGTGATTCGTGAATACGTTACGATCAACTCTTCCCTCAAAGAAGAGTCCTCTGTCGAGATTGGCGACAGCTGCATGCTGATGGCTTATGTACACATTGCCCACAACTGCAAACTGGGCAGCCACGTAGTCATGGCCAACAATGCTACCCTCGCTGGCCACGTCAGTATTGAAGACCACGCCATCATCGGAGGCATGACGCCCATTCACCAGTTCTCTCGCATCGGCGCTTATGCCATGGTAGGGGGACTCAGCCGTATTCCCCATGATGTCCCTCCTTACACGATCGGGGCGGGCATTCCGTTTAAATTCGGTGGACTAAACCTGGTTGGCTTGCGTCGGCATGGCTTTGGATTAGAAGTCCGTCGCGAGCTCAGCCGTGCTTTTCGCCTGCTTTACCGCTCCAAGCTGCGGGTGCCCGAGGCAATTGCGCGGATGGAAGCGGAGCTCGAAAAATTCCCAGAAGTGACGCATTTTATCGATTTCTGTCGCCACTCAAAACGCGGTTTGGGGGGCTTGGATGTCGCCACGGAAGAGCTACTAGAAGAAGAAAAAGAGCTGCTCAATGTAGGGTTGTCTGTGTAAGATGAAAGTTGTTTTCTTCGGCACGCCCGAGTTTGCGGCAGATGTTTTGCAATACCTTCTACAACAGGGTGTGCATGTCGTTGCGGTAGTGACGCGGCCCGACCAGCCGAAGGGACGCTCTAAGGTACCAGTCGCTACGCCTGTTAAATTGGTAGCTCAGAGTCGACAGCTTCCAATTTATCAGCCGGAGCGTTGCTCCAGCAGCGAATTTGAACAGACGCTCTCTCAGTACAATGCCGACCTGTTTGTTGTCGTCGCTTACGGAGAGATTCTCAAAGAGAACATCCTCAATCTTCCCAAAAAAGCCTGCATCAACGTGCACGCCAGCTTATTGCCAAAATTTCGCGGCGCAGCGCCCATCCAGCGCGCTATTATGGAGGGTGAAATAGAATCGGGCGTCAGCATCATGCATATGGTGAGAAAAATGGACGCCGGTGCTGTGTTAGCCGTTGCCAAGACACCAATCGCCAGCGATATGACAGCAGGACAGCTCGAGCGGCAACTCCGTGTTTTAGGCGCCACATCTCTCCTGCAAGTGATGCAAGCCATGGCTGAAGGACCGGTGACTGCAGAGCCGCAAGACGAAGCTTTGGTTACTTTTGCGCCGAAAATTGAGCTTGAAGATTGCCAAATCAATTGGTCGCGCCCCGCCGAGCAGCTTCATAATCTGGTCAGGGGGGCTAATCCCATGCCGGGGGCTTGGTGTCGCGCCCTTATAAGAGGACAACAGAAGCGGCTTAAGATTTTACGTACTCAAGTAGAGACTGGCCCTTCAGGCACAGCGGGCGACGTTGTCCAGTTCGATCCTCACGAAGGTATGCTAATCCACTGCGGGCAGAATCTTCTTCGTATTCTGGAACTGCAGCCTGAAGGCAAAAATCTCATGCCCGCTCAAGCCTTCGTGAGAGGGCTGACCTTGAGCCAGTTTGCTTTAATAGATTGACAAGAAAAACGAATCATTCGTAGACTCTAGATTCCTTCCCGCCCAGGTGGTGAAATTGGTAGACACGCCAGATTTAGGTTCTGGTGCCGTAAGGTGTGTAGGTTCGAGTCCTATCCTGGGCAAATGCAGTCACTCTAAAGTTGTTTGGTAGAGCAGATCTCAAAAAATTTACCCCTTCTGTTTATTTCATGAAACCGGCCGCTTTAGGAATTATATTTCATAATCAACGCCAGGATGTTTT
Source organism: uncultured bacterium (assembly GCA_964445105.1). Taxonomy (GTDB): domain Bacteria; phylum Chlamydiota; class Chlamydiia; order Chlamydiales; family JAJFMA01; genus CAWBNS01. The sequence continues at coordinate 6,322 of CAYUJS010000025.1, forward strand.
ACTTGTACAACGCTGCGATGTCCCAGTCTGGGTCCTGCCTGGAGGTGGGATCGAAGAAGGGGAGACGCCCGAGCATGCCGTTATCCGCGAGGTCAAAGAAGAGACGGGTCTCGTTGTAAAGATAAGGCGCAAAACGGGTTGTTATCTACCTGCCAACCTGTTTACTAGTATGGCGCATGTTTTTGAATGCGAGGTGGTTAGCGGCACGCTGACTGCAAGCGACGAAACGCCTTGGTTAAAGTTTACCAATATCTACGACCTGCCCACGCATTTTTTTCCCTATCACCTTGAATGGCTCTTCGACGCTTTAAACTATTCTACAACTGTGCACGGACGCTTGTCCAATCGAACTTTTTTATCAATTGTGCTCTACTACACGTTGCGTCCCCGCTGGGCACTAAAATACCTCCAGTCCAGGTGGAAATGCCTTGGAAAATGATTGGCAAAGATTATTTGCTGTCTCGATATGTAGCTATTAAGTCAGCAGCTCCCGCCGAGATTCGCTCCTTGACCGATCGGATCAATTCTTGCAGCTCTCATCCAGTTTGAGGCAGGTAAAGAGGTTTTTTTTCAATCCGAGCTGCTGCAGACCAGCCAGCCCAACCACTGTTTGCATAAGCTAGAACAGGCGATGGCGCTATACAAAGAAACCGAGCGCAAACTTAAAATGATCTCTCTGCTAAAAATAGCCGGATTCACTCTGGAAGCCCTTCCCTACGCGCGCAAAGTCTTTCAGCAAGGTCTGGAGGTTCTGAAAACTCTTGATCATGCGGTGAACAGTAAAGCCCTTCGCAGTCGAGAAGAGCTCGAGGATAAAAAGAGCTCAGAAAAACTGGTAGATCTTATCACCTTCTGGATGGAAGAGCTGCCCAGGGTCCTTGCTGAGCATAAACTTGCTATTGCTTTACCTTGAACGGTGACTTATAATCCTGTTTCTATCTAACCTGAGGATAAAGCCATGCATGAAGCAATCTTTAAGGCGCTAAACGAGCAAATCGGACACGAGCTATTTTCTTCCCACCTGTACTTATCCATTGCCTCTTACATGGAGAATATTCCGCTGGAAGGTTTCTCCAAGTGGTTTCGTAAGCAGGCAGAAGAAGAGCATGAACACGCGATGAAAATTTATGATTACATCCTCGATCGCAATCTACATGTTCACATGCAGGCGATTGAAAAGCCTCCTATCGAATTTAGCTCGATAGAGGAGTGCTTTAAATTAGCCCTAGAGCATGAAAAAAAGGTAACCCACTGGATTCACCGCATCTATGATTTAGCTGCGGCCGAAAAGGACCACGCGACGCATATATTCCTGCAGTGGTTCGTGGCCGAGCAAGTCGAGGAAGAGAAAAATGCGATGGATAATCTGGACCAGATTACCTTTGCTGGAAATGATCGCGCTGCCATCTTGGTGCTCGATCAAAATTTTCTTAAGAAAATTTAGACACCCGACCTGATCTCAAAAAGCGGTTGGTTGCTGGCTCAGCTTTTTACGCCTGGGTCTTGCGCCCAACCGTCGTTTTTTTAGATGTGGCTTTGGCCCTCCAGCCTAACCAAAAAGCCCCTCAAGCGCTCTGAAGAAAATTCTGAAAATCTATCGCGTAGTAATTGAGATATTGTTGGCTGAGGCAGTTCCAGTAATTTTCCTATTTGCGCCTATGTAAGGCTACGCGCTTCGACCAGTTTACCTACCTGGCCCACCAGCTCAGCTTTAGCTAACATCTCCTCGGCGTCGAGAAAGCCTAGATCCGCGAATATATTGTCAGTACCGACGTAGATAGAGGTGTGGTCTTCGTTTGTATTGTTCATCGTTTTTCTCCTGTTCAGCTAACTATTTCCTGAAAATCGCCTAGAAAAGCAAACTATTCAAACAAGAGTCGAGCTCCTGCTAAAAAAAAAGCCGGCTGGGGACAGCTACCAGCCTCATTTTTCTGCTCATCCGTCGCCTCCGCGATCAATTAAAACCAGCCAATGTGGCGCTTCCATTTAACTGCCGATGGCGCTGATCACGGAGAACCGGCCACTTTGGCGATTTCATTTAGCTATCGAGGGCGCGGATCAATCAGAACAAGCCACTTTTTTCCACCAAGTCCACTGTCAAATTTTCAGTCGGTGTCAAGCTGTGTTTGTTTTTTTCCTTTCCGGTAGCGCTGGCAGGCTCGCGCCCATTCTGTCGACGGATTTTGCATAAGGGCTAAGTCTTGGGGCATGGTGTCCTTTTGCAGGGCTATTTGGGAGGCCAATCGCAGCCTTTTTTGAGAGGCCTCCTTGGGGGTTATCAATCTAGTAGAAACAAACGGACTGATGTGCCACTATCGCCTCCATGAAGAATTATTCTGCCCTACAGCTTGTGCTTATTCTCACCCCGTTTGTATTTACATTTGCACTCGGGCTGGATATTTATATTCCTATTATTCCGCAAATGACTGAAACATTCAGCACAACGCCTGCCCTGATACAGCTTACAATGAGCTTGTTTCTACTCACAACAGGCGTCGGCCAATTGTTTATAGGCCCATTGGCGGATCGGTATGGCAGGCGGGCTATTTTTTACGGCGCTGCGCTTTGCTTTACCATCGGCGCTCTGTGCAGTGCCTTTTCGGGTCATATAGGCACTTTAATCGCGGCGCGCGTTATCACTTCAATAGGTGCTTGCGGGATGTTTGTCAGCGCATTTGCAGTGGTGCAGGACCTTTTTTCTAGCGAGCAGAGCGCAAAAATGTACAGCTTTTTAAACGGAGCTATAGGAATCTCGCCTACATTTGCACCTATTTTAGGGGGCTATTTAGCGGTCTATTTTGGATGGCAAAGTGTCTTCTATTTTCTCGCCGGTATTGGACTGGTAGCTCTTTTTGTAACGAAGCGGTACGTGCGCGAGACGCTTGAGGAGGGACGGCGAGTAGAGATCGACTTAGCGATCTTTCGACGTTATTGGCACATTCTCTGCCATCGGCAGTTTCGGGTGTACGCGGAGCTGGCAGGTCTTGCTGAAGCTGTATTTTTCTGCTTTTTTTCCATTTCCCCTTTTATCATTATTTCCGTTCTTGGTGTGCCGGTGTATCAGTTTGGTTATTACTTTGCCGTTTTTGGCTTGGTCATATCTTTGGGTGGATTTGGAAGCGGAAAATTGATCGAGAAGATAGGCGTTGACGCAACTCTGGCTAGTGGCATTGGTTTAATTCTCGTAGGGGGCATTTCGATGCTGGCTTGGGACTATTTGGCTGGGTTGAGTTTAGCGGGCTTTTTGATTCCTATGGTTTTTGCCTGTACAGGAGCGATGTTTTTGGTGGGCGGATCCGCCGCGCGCGCCTTGGAGCCTTTTGAGGTTATTGCTGGCACGGCTTCGGCGGCGTTCGGAGCTGTGCAATTCGCCATTTCCGCCGTCGTTGGCTCTGCTCTTATGTTCTGCTCAACAAGTTCAACAGTGCCTTACGGAATATTTATTGTAGTGATTTCCTTCGTATCGGTAGGGCTTTTCTTTTACAGGCCCGTGAGCCAGCAAGCTGCTGTGTCGAACTAGAGTAGTCGGTTCAGCAGGGCTTTGAAAAGTTCTTTTCGTTGTTTTTCGCTAACTTCACAGGTTTGGATCGTGTACTCCGGGTGCACGCCGGAGAGGATGGCCAAGCCTTTCCCTACCCGACACTCGATCAAAGCAGCCGGCTGGCCTGGTAGATTGCGGTAGTGCGCCAACACGTTCACGGAGGGATAAAGAGCTGCATCCGAAAAAGAGCAGCCGCCATTAAAGTAGGCGGCGGAGAGCTCTCCTGAGGCCAGTGAGAGCGGAGCGATCCGCGCGCCCTTTTCAGATTCGTAGCAAAATTGGCCTTTGCCGTAGGCAGGGCCTTCGGCAGTCCCTGGGAAAAAAGCCAGCTCACGCTGGCCGCTCACTTCGAGCGGCTGTCCCATCTCGAACTGTACACTTTGGCTGCCGTAGTAACCGCCAGCGCAAATGCCCAGGTAGTTTCCGCCCTTTTCCACGAACGTACGGATACGTCTATTTAGGGGGCCTTTAAGAGCATCGTGGTAGGGCACGTCCCTGCCTCCCGCAAAGATCAACAACGCAGTCTGGTCTTCCCAGCTAGCTGCAAGGTCGGCCGGACCTACCAATTTTATGGAGAGGGGCCGCAACTCGGTTTTAAGAGCCCTTAAGCAACGAAAATTGGCTCCAGGGCCTTTATAAATGAGAATTTGTGTGGTCACTGCCGTGATTTTAGATAGCCTGTCACTAGGGCGGACTTCAAGAGTTCACCGGGGATGAAGGGTAGAAATCCCATCCAAAACATTTGTTGTGCTCCGACGAAAAAGCCTAACCACAGAGTGCCAAGAGCCAGTTGTAGGGCACAAGCAAAAACCAACGTGGCAAAAGTGGCTATGCTGTTGAGGTGCGTTCGATGCTCTAGTAACCACCCGGCAACGAAGATCTGTGCGGCTAAGCCGATTAAATAGCCTCCCGTAGGGCCTGCTAGCGCAAGAACAGCGGGACAACCGCCAGCAAAAACAGGCAAACCTGCACAACCCATTCCAAAGTAGGTCAGTAGGCTGAGCATGCCTTTTCGACTACCCAAAGTGGCGGCCACCAGCAAAGTTCCGAATGTTTGTGCGGTAAGGGGGACGGGGCTGAACGGGATCGGTATCTGAATTTGTGCCAGTAGCGCAAGCAAACAGGCCGCGCCTAAGACCTGGAGAAAGGAAAGAAGCGAGGTATGGGTTCGATAAACGGGCAGGGTAGCCGCTAGAGTAACCATCTTTTGCTCCGAAAGCTGTCTTGATGAAGGAAAGCTCCGGAAGTAGGATTCGAACCTACGACCAATGGATTAACAGTCCACTGCTCTACCGCTGAGCTATTCCGGAATACGAAACAGTAGTCTACTGATGAGGTGTTTTTGCTGCAAAGGGAAAATGCGATCCTTTTCTTGTTGGTTGTTTCTCGATCCGCTATGATGCCAAACTTTGGATAGCGGGGAAGAGGCAATGAATTCAGCAACAGTCAAGAATCTTAAGCAGGTCGGAGACACGTACCGAGGTTTTCGAGTCACTAAACATCAAGCAATCCCTGAGCTTCGTTGTACGCTTTGGGAATTGGTGCACGAGGCGACAGGAGCCGAGGTACAGTATTTGGGCAATGATGATCCTGAAAACCTTTTTTGCTTGTCGTTTAAAACGCGTCCCTCCAGCTCAAATGGCGTTGCCCATATCTTGGAGCACACTGTACTCTGTGGTTCGGAGAAATTTCCGGTGAAGGATCCTTTCTTTGCGATGACGCGACGCAGCCTAAATACCTTTATGAACGCGATGACAGGCTCGGACTTCACCTGCTACCCGGCTTCTTCGCAGGTGCCTGCAGATTTTTACAATCTGCTTGAGGTGTACCTGGATGCAGTCTTTCACCCTAAACTTGAAGAGCTAAGCTTTCGCCAGGAAGGGCATCGTCTGGAGTTTGCCGATTCCGAAGATCCACAGTCGCCTCTGGAGTACAAGGGAATCGTCTACAACGAAATGAAAGGCGCTATGTCGTCACCCACGTCGCGTCTCTATGATATTGTGGGACAGTCCTTGATCCCCGATCTTACCTACGCGCACAATTCCGGTGGGGACCCGAAAATAATTCCAGAGTTAACCTACGAGGAATTTAAACGTTTTCACGAAGAGAACTATCACCCAGGGCGTTGCCTATTTTTCTTTTATGGTGATTTGCCATTGGAAGAGCACTTGGATTTCATTGCCTCGCACACGTTAGAAAAAAGTAGCCGCGCTGCGCCTCTGGCACCGATACCGCGTCAGCAGCGCTTTGAAAAGCCTCTTTATAGGCAAGAAGCATATCCACTGGCTGCTGACCAGTCCACTAAAGACAAAACCTTTGTAGCGTTTGCCTGGCTGACTTGTCACGTGCTGGAGCAAGAAGAGGTGTTAGCTTTGGAAGTACTGGATTCTGTGCTGACCGATACCGATGCTTCCCCTTTGAAAATGGCTTTGCTCAAGACCGGATTGTGCCGCCAGGTTAGCTCCTCGCTAGATGACGACATCACAGAAGTCCCTTGGGTGATCGTTTTAAAAGGGTGTAACGCTGACAGAGCGGATGAGCTGGAAGCCCTACTCTTTGAGCGGCTCAAACAAATCGCCAAAGAAGGGATTCCGCAGGAGCTGATCGATGCTTCGATACACCAGGCAGAGTTCTACCGCAGCGAAATTACCGGCAATAGCCAGCCCTTTGGGCTGACACTCTTCATGCGCTCTGCATTGCTCAAACAGCATGGAGGCGACGCTGAGAATGGGCTTGTGATTCGCACGCTATTTTCAAAATTGCGCGAGCGCATGGCTGCTTCTCCGCGCTTTTTTTCCGAGCTCATCGAAAAGTATATGATCAACAATCCCCATCGTTTGCGGTTAGTTCTCGCACCCGATGCAGCGCTAGCACAGCGCGAGGAAGAGGAAGAAAAAACACGCCTACAAGAGCTGCAAAAAAAACTCGACCCTGCGAAAATTGCAGAGGTGCTGCGAGACGCTGCGCGCCTTTATCAGCACCAAGAAGAGCAGCTATCGCAAGATATTAACTGCTTACCTAAAGTGAGTTTATCAGATGTGCCGCACGAGCCGCGTGATTATCCATTGGCGCGCGAGTGCTGTGGGAATCTGGAAGTTTTTCACCATGATTGTTTTACCAATGGCATTGTCTACGCGGAGATTGTCTATCCGTTGCCCGAGCTTACGGACGAAGAGCTCCCTTACGTGCGGCTGCTGACCAACCTGATCGGTCAGGTAGGCTGCGGGGGCAGAAGCTATGTGGAAACGTTAGAGTATATCCAAGCTTACACAGGTGGAATCGGTGCGTCGCTAAACCTGAATGTGAGCGCTGTGGATCAGAAACGTTACCGCCCAGCTTTACACATTCGTGGCAAAGCCCTCCACCACAAAGTTGAAGAGCTTTTCACTATTTTTGCCGATCTGGTGCAGTCACTAGATCTCACGGACCGAGATAGGCTCAGAGAGATCATCCAGAAACATTTCACTGCTCTAGAAGGAAGCCTGGCCGGCCAGGCGATGCGTTATGCCCAGACACTGTCAGCAGCTGGTCTAGATGCCTCTTCTTACCTAACGTCTCGCTGGGCTGGTTTAGACTATTTTGTAGCTATGCGCGAGCTGGCGCAAAATCTCGACGAGCGCCTTGAAGAGTTGGTGCAGAAGCTGATCGATATACGGGATCGACTCCTTCCGCTAGAGGGTGCGCAGCTCATCTTGTCGTGTGAGGATGAGTACTATGTGGAGCTGAAGCAGCGTGGTTTCTATGGTTTGCAAGAGATTGTGGGTAAGAGCTTTCAGCCTTGGGTAGACAAGTTTACTACAAAATTACCAGATCCGCAAGGGTGCATTGTAGCTTCTCCGGTTGCGTTTATCGCTCTAACGGTACCTACGATTGGATATTCTGATCCCACAAGTCCCGCACTAAATATTGCTGCCAACCTGCTACAAAATAAAACGCTTCACCACCGCATCAGAGAAGAAGGCGGTGCTTATGGCGGCGGGTCAGATACCAACCCGATGTGCGGACATTTTTATTTCTATTCCTACCGAGATCCTCACGTTGCAGCCACGTATGAGGCGTTTGAGCAAGCTGTGCTTGAGGCTATCGCTGGGCAGTTTTCCGAGCAAGACCTAGAAGAGGCCAAGCTTGAGGTCATTCAGGACTTTGACTCGCCGGTGGCCCCAGGCTCGCGCGCGTCGGTTGCATTCGGCTGGTTAATGGCGGGTAAGACATTAGAAATGCGTCGTCAGTATCGTCGACGCACTCTTGCCGCCACTAAAGAGGAAGTGATCGCTGCTCTCAAAAGTAACGTTGGCAAGCGACTCAAAGAGTTTCCCCTCATCGTGTTTGGAGGCAAAGAGCTTCTCGAAAAAGAAAACGCCTTGATGAAAGAGAAGGGGCTCCCTACTTTCAAGATTCATAAGATCTAGTCACAAGCAGATCTTCCAGCATCGGTGAATTTTCTCATTGCGAAAATCCGAAGGAATCGTCTTGTCAGTGACTTCTTGAATGGTGTAGCTCTCAAAAAGCTCTTTTTTGAAGCTAAATTTGCGGAAATTGGTGCTAAAAAATAGCACACCTTCTTTTGCAAGCAGCCGCAAAGATTTGGTCAACAAGGGGATGTAATCAATTTGGATGTCAAACATCTGGTCCATTTTTTTGGAACGAGAAATTGTCGGAGGATCGATGATGATCAGGTCATACTGCACGCCATCGCGTATTTCATCGTCGACAAATTTGAGACAATCGGCGCGCACGATCTCGTTATTTTTGAGCGGTAAATTGTTGAGGATGAAATTATCCCTGCCCCAGGCTGTGTATGTGTTGGATAGATCGACGCTTTTTGTGAACAAAGCACCAGCTGCCGCAGCTTGGACACTAAACGAACAGGTATAGGCAAACAGATTTAACATACGCTTCCCCTTAGCAAGCGAAGCAATGTAGTGGCGTGTTTGGCGATGATCTAGAAATAAGCCGGTGTCTAAATAGTCTTGGAGGTTAATTCTAAATTTTACTCCATACTCATGCACAACCAAAAACTGCTTTTGCTCATCCACTTTTTCGTACTGTTCGGATTTTGCTCGTTTTTTGCGTGTACGCCAAAAAATCGATTCCAACGGAACTCCAAAGAGAGCTTTTAAGGTCTGGTTTACCTCTTCCGTCAGGGCCTCTGGTGCTTCGTCACTCTCGCGGTTTTTAGAAAAGTACTGGACGCAAAACCGACCCGCATAAAAATCGATCGCCAACGGATATCCTTTGACATCGCGATCATAGATGCGAAAGCAGTCAGTTGAAGTTCTTTTGGCCCATTTACGTAAATGGCGATAGTTTTTTCGGAGGCGATTTTTGAAGGGCGAACTCTTGTCTTCGCCCTCAGCGATCGGTGGGAGAATAAGCGTAAGATCTTGCATGGCGTCATTGTCCTGGAAACAGCGGTTGGGCGGCCAAATGCCGGCTCTAGGATTATACGAGAAGCGCGATTATAGCGGGGCCGGATATTTGCGCTGCGCGATTGCGTGGGAGATTAGAACAACTTGACCGGCTTGCAATAGTTCGAGGGAGGTTCTAGGGCGCTGCTTCTTTTAAGGTAAAGCGATCCGCGCTAAAAAATGATTTATCTCCTTGAAAGGGCGCTTGGATCTGGAGCGGCCAGTGGTATTAAACGCAAAAGCGGTTGTTCGGCGTAAGATGAGCCGTTGCGCAAACGAGTTGATGAGAAAGAAGTAGTCCCAAAAACGTTTCTGGGTGCTTTTTAGCTGGACTGGCCCAATCGGTGCTGGTGTCAGCCTTGCGAGCAAAAATCCAGCGCTGTGAAACGACAAAAATATTTGCACTCTCGAAGAAAGCGCCGGGAATTGCTACATCTCTTGCGGCGAAATTGTTTATAAACCGGTTACGGTGTACACTCGGGCGCGATTCAACGTAAAAACGGCGATCAACCGCCGTTTTAGGTTTACACGGGAAAAATCAATCATGGACCATTTAGATTCTATCGAACAAGCCGTCTGCAAAAGACGCACTTTTGCCATCATTAGCCACCCAGATGCCGGTAAAACAACGCTTACGGAGAAATTGCTTTTGTACTCCGGCATGATTGTTACAGCGGGCCTTGTCAAGGGTCGAAAGGGGCGTAAGACCGCGAAGTCCGATTGGATGGCGATGGAGCAAGAGCGGGGGATTTCGATTACCTCGTCTGCGATGCAGTTTACCTATCAGGGGGCGATTATTAACGTCCTAGATACCCCTGGTCACGAAGACTTTTCAGAAGACACTTATCGTACGTTGACCGCCGCAGATTGCGCCATCATGGTGATCGACGCCTCTAAAGGTGTCGAGAAACAAACCAGGAAGCTCTTTGAAGTTTGTCGCTTCCGAAAAATTCCCGTTCTTACGTTTATCAACAAGATGGACATGCCCGGGCGTGAGCCGTTAGAACTGATGAATGAAGTGGAGAATGTCCTGCAAATCCACTCCTATGCGATGAATTGGCCCATAGGCTCGGGCAAAGAATTTATCGGGGTGGTCGACCGACTCACCAACGAGTGTATTTTCTTCACGAAAGTATCGCACGGGGGGGCGCAGAAGGCCGAGATCGCCCGTTATCCGCTTGACAGTCAGGAAGCGAAAGATAAGATCGATCCGGATATCTACAAGACGCTTATTCAAGAGCTCGATCTCCTTGAAATCGCTGGAAATCCATTTTCGCAGGAAAAATTTCTAGACGGACAGGTGACCCCTGTGTTTTTTGCTAGCGCGCTTACGAATTTTGGGGTTGAGCCCTTCTTCGATGCATTTGTTCACTTAGCGCCTTGTCCGCACAAGCGTTTGGCAAATCGATTGGATGGCACAGAGATCGAGGTGGATCCCTTGACCACACCATTTAGCGGCTACGTATTTAAATTGCAGGCAAACATGGATAGACGCCATCGAGACAGTATGGCGTTCATACGTATCTGTTCAGGCCGTTTTGAACGGGATCTGGTGGTCAAGCATCAGCGCACGGGCAAAGAAATTCGCTTGGCCAGGCCACATGGGATGGTCGCAGGGGAGCGCACGACGCTAGATTTTGCTTACCCAGGGGATATCATCGGGGTAATTAATCCTTCGCTTTTTGCTATTGGAGATACGATCTCCATCACGGGCGGATTCAATTTTAAGCCGCTGCCGCAGTTTCAGCCTGAGATTTTTGCAAGGCTACAGCCTAAAGATGTGGGCAAGCGCAAGGCATTTGATAAAGGGGTTTTGCAGTTGACCAATGAAGGCGCCATTCAGATGCTGCGCGCCTGGCAGCGCGAAGATGATTTGGTCTATGCCGCGGTGGGACAATTACAATTTGAGGTGATGCAGTACCGTCTGAAAGACGAATATGGCGTAGAAACTTATCTGTCTCCCTTGCCTTACCAATGTAGCGCCTGGATCGTTGGCGATATTAAAGCCTTTGAAAATCCCACTAGCTCCATGGTTGTGCAGGATCGACAAGGGAACCCAATGGTGCTCTTCACCAGCCATTGGGAAAAGCGCTATTGTGCAGATCGCAATCCTAAACACCAACTTGTTGACGTACTGGTTTAGGCCTTATCTAGCGGAATCATAAGACAGGTTAAGGTAATGACCAGCAGAGAAAATCGATACATTTTGTATCCCCACAAGCGATCGTTGGTGCTGGCAAAGCCCTTTAGGCAGAGTAGCAGCCAAGCCGCTCCGACACCGGTGACGACAAAGAGGTAGGCTGGGCCTGTAAAATGGAAAAATGTTAACAGAGCGGCTGCGCAGATAAACCCGATGATATAGATTACCATGTGAATCTTTGCTCTCCGTGCACCTTTGATGATGGGCAAGACAGGGATTTGCGCTGCCTTGTAGTCCTCGATGTAAAACAAGGCGATGGAGAAAAAATGGGGCATTTGCCACAAAACCATAATAGCGAACAGTAGGCCTGCGCCTAGATCAAGTTGATGGCTGACCGCACAGTAGCCGACTACCGGCGGTATGGCGCCTGAAATGCTGCCGATAGCGGTCCCGTAGACTGTGCGGCTTTTCCAAACACTATAAAGTACTACATAGACAAAAAAGCCAAAGTCAGCCACCAAAGCGGTTAACAGGTTGGTGTAGGCTCCTAAAATCAAGTTTCCAATAGCGCCTAGGACTATGCTAAAAGCAATGGCATTTTGGGCTGGGATCAGGCCGATGACGAGTGCACGATTTTTGGTGCGTTTCATTTTTGCGTCGATACTGCGATCGATGTAGTTATTCACAACGCATCCTGAGGCCATGATGAAGCTAAGGCCCAGCATGGTTGCCAGGAAGAGACCGAAATGAAAACCATCCTTTGAAGCCAGCAGAAAACCTGCGGCTACCGTGACGAGGTTTCCAAGGATAATCCCCGGTTTAGTCAGCAAATAATAATTAATCATGAGCCATCTCTTTTTTCATATCTGACATCACGCGATCATCTAGGTCAGATATAATCCACAGAGACCCTCCAGCAATAATCAACAAAACTATTACCATAAAACAGAATACAAGGGTTTCCCATCGCGGTTTAGCTTCTTGGCCTACGTGCAAGAAAAACAGAAGTTGAGTAACTGCCTGCAGCAGGGCTAGGCTAACCAGCGTGTAGATTAAGGTTGCGCCTGTAAGCCACTCCATAAGCACCAGTAAAAACGAAAGGACAGTCAATAAAATAGAAGCGCAGAACCCGACCAGGTAGGACTTTGCGGTTCCGTGCCACTCTTTTTGGAGCTCTTGCAAACTTAATAAAGTTCCCTCTTGCGTCATCCTAGAGTACTCCTATCAAATATACGAAGGTGAAAATGAAGATCCACACAAGATCCAGAAAATGCCAAAACATGCTGAAGACCACCAGGCGCCGAAACGTATCGACTGTGATGCCAGACCGCCATACCTGCATCATAACCACCAGCATCCACAACAGCCCAATGGAGACATGTAAACCATGGGTGCCGACGAGCGTAAAGAAGGAAGAGAGAAACGCGCTTCTAGTCCAGCTATGGCCCTCCTGGATAAGATGTGAAAATTCAAATAATTCCGTCGCGATAAAACAAGAGCCTAAAAGGAAAGCTACCGCAAACCATGCTAAGACCCTATTTTTATCATTTCTCAGCGCAGCTAGCATCCCTAAGCCGCAGGTTACACTGCTGAGTAGCAAAATCATTGTCTCTGTAAAAGCGGTGGATAGCTGAAAGAGGTCACGTGAGGAGGGACCGCCAAATGTGCTGTTATGCAGTACCGCGTAGGTCGTGAACAGCGTGGCAAATAATAGGCAATCCGTCATTAGATACATCCAGAAGCCTAAGGTGACTTTGGAAAAAGTCTCCTGGTGCAGAGCTGAAGCGTGCTGAGGATGGGCTGTACTCATACGGTTTCTATCCTCCTCAGGTGCGCAGTCTCCATCTCTTTGACCTGGGCTGCTGTAATGAGTTGGTGCTCATCCGTGCCCGAAAGGCGCACGAGCATGCATATCACAATGCCACCTAAGCTCAACACAGCTAGCCACCAGATATACCAGATCATGGCGAATCCAAAAAATAGGCTTAAGAGCCCTATATAGAGTCCCATAGGGGTATTTTTAGGCAAAAAAATGTCTTCGTATTGTGGCTCGGTCGGGGGTGTTTTTCTTTGCTTACTGGCCCAGAACGGATCGCGTTCATTGACTATCGGTGTAATGGCAAAGTTGTAGATGGGCGGCGGCGAGGGAATAGACCATTCCAATGTTCTGCCGTTCCACGGATCACCTGTGTGGTCTGCGTGCTTTTGGCGGTCCCTTAGGCTGATGAATAGTCCGTAAATTTGGATGCAGGCGCCGCAGGCAATTAAAAATGAGCCGAATGCCGCCAGTAGAAATAGGGGGTGCCAGCCTGTAGATGCTTCGTAGTGGTTGAGGCGCCTTGTAGCGCCCATGAAACCCAGCATATAGAGCGGCATAAAGGCCACGAGAAAGCCGGAAAACCAAAACCAAAAAGCCTTTTGGTTGAGTTTTTCATCCAGCACGACTCCGGTAAATTTAGGGAACCAGTAGGTAAACCCACAAAAGAATCCAAAAAGTACTCCGCCGATGACCATTCCATGGAAATGCGCGATCAAAAACAAGCTGTTGTGGACCTGATAATCCACCGGCGGTGCCGAGAGCAGCATCCCCGTCATGCCGCCGATGGTAAAATTTAGCACAAACGCAAAAAACCACAGCATAGGCGAGGTAAAATGCACGCGCCCGCGGTATTTGGTAAATAGCCAGTTGAATATTTTTACACCCGTCGGGATCGCGATAGTCATGGTCATGATTGCAAAAAATGCGTTGACATTCGAGCTTGCGCCCATCGTGAAGAAATGATGCAACCAGACGATAAACGACAGAAAAGTGATGATAATCAACGCCCAGACCATCGAAGCATAGCCAAAAAGGCGTTTTTCTGAAAAAGTTGGCACCACTTCAGAGAAAATGCCGAAGGCAGGCAAGATCAGAATATAGACTTCAGGATGTCCCCAAGCCCAGAAGAGGTTGATGTACATCATCGGGTTACCGCCGCCGCTAGAGGTAAAAAAATGCGTGTCCAGGTAGCGATCTAACGTGAGCATGCAAAGCGTAGCGGTCAAAATGGGGAAAGCGCAAATCACTAGCACCATGGCACAGAGCGCGCTCCACACAAAGATGGGCATTTTCATCAACGTCATGCCCGGACAGCGCATTTTAAGGATTGTTACCAGAAAATTAACCCCGGAAAGCGTGCTCCCCACACCTGCGATCTGTACGACCCAAATCCAGTAATCCACCCCCTCGTTTGGACTATACTCTAAACCCGATAGAGGGGGATAAGCCAGCCAGCCAGCCGCTGAAAATTTTCCTACGGCTAGGGAAACAAGTGTAAGCATGCCTGCAGAAGCAAATAGCCAAAAGCTGAGCGCGTTCAAAAAAGGAAAGGCCACGTCCCGCGCCCCAATTTGCAAAGGGATGATGAGGTTCAGCAGTCCAAAGACTACGCCCATGCCCACGAAGAAGATCATAGTAGTGCCATGTGCTGAAAAGACCTCCTGAAAGTGATCCGCAGAAATAAAGCCTTGAGAATCGCCAACTGCCATCGCCTGTTGTAGGCGCATCATCAGGGCGTCGGCGAAGCCTTTGGAGAACATAATAAGAACCACTATGATGTACATGATTCCAATTTTTTTAGGGTCTACGGTGGTGAGCCACTCTTGCCAGAGCCATTTCCAACGCTTTAGGTAGAAGATAAGGCCAATCAACCCGATACCACTCAGCAACATCATCAAGACGGCAGCATTTTGGCTCGCCTCGTGCTTGAATGCTTCTAACGTTAATCTGTCTGTCATGTTCGCTCAGATTTTTGAGGGTGCATATACTTCATCATGATCTGATGGAAAAGTTGCTCGTCAGGCAGCCGATAGGTGGCGACGGGATTTTCTGAGCTCGGAGCCGCTAATTGGTCATACGCAGGCCGATCGAGCAGCAAGGTTGACTTTTGGGTAATTTCTACCCACTGCTGGTACTCTTCTGCAGAAGAAGCACGTGTGATAAAGTGCATACCCGCGAAGCCCTCGCCGCTCAAGTTGGCGGACCACCCTGTGAAGTCTCCTGTCTGGTCAGCGATAAGATGCAGTTCTGTTTTCATATTTGGCATTGCATAGACCTGTCCGCCCAGATGTGGGATCCAAAACGAGTTCATGGGTGCGTCGGCTGTGATTTCAAAGTGGATGGGAGTATTGCTAGGGAACTGCAAAAAATTCACCGTGGCGATTTTTTCTTCGGGATAGATGAATAGCCATTTCCACTGCAAAGCAACAACCTGAATAGTGATCGGCTCCTTCTCAGATTTGATCGGCTTGTAAGGATCTAGTTCGTAGGTTTTCACCCAGGTGAGCACGCCTACGAGCGCCGTAAGAACGATGGGGATACCCCACCAGATATATTCTGCCAGACGGCTTTCTTCCATCTCGGGTTCGTATTTCTCTGGAGAATCTTTGCGCGCGCGGTATTTCCAGGAAAATACGAAGGTAAGTACATAAACCGGTATGACCACTAGCAGCATGAGCCCTTGGAGCAGCAGTAGCAGATTGCGCTCTTGTCGCGCGATTAGCCCTTTGGGGAACAACATCGCGATGTATTCGTGGAAGTGATAGACGCCCACTGGCTGCATCAGCAAGACGAATAGCAAGAGCAAACCTGTAAAAAGCAGCAGGTAAAAGACAGGCTGTTTTGGTTTGTCCACTTAGGGTTCTCTCCACATCATCACTATTTGATTTTGCATAGATAGCAGTATAAATTTTTTTGACCAAGGATTACTTTTGACAAAGTCGAGGACTAGCCGGAGTTTATGGATTATTTTTGGCGAGTAGTGCAAGATTTTGAGTGTACTAAAGGCTAAGCGTGAAAAAAGATAGCTCATTGTAGGCCAAGAGATGGTGTTGGGCGTCGGAAACGATTGGCAAACTTCGGCCAGGGCGCGGTCAGTCAAGTTTCCTTTTTTTAGCGGAAGCTGCTGGCCCTAAGCTTGGTTGCTTGCTGACAAATAAGCTCGACTGCTCTATCGATTTCGTCCTCAGTTGTCAAGCGGCTTAGAGAGAACCTTAGAGAGCTGTTGGCGCGCTCTAAGGGAAAGCCCATTTTTAGCAATATTCTGGATGGCTCTAGCGCTCCGGAAGAACATGCTGAGCCGTGGCTTGCCGCTATGCCTATTTGGTCCAAGGCAATTAGCAAAGACTCGCCATCTACGCCTTCAAACATAAGGTTGGAAGTGTTGCAAATTCTCGGCCCCGAGCCATTGATTTCGACGTCTGCACACTCTTCGCGGATCCCCTGCTCAAAGCGATCTCTGAGCGAAGTCATGGTTTGCGTAGCTTTGGGTAGTTCTGTTCGCAATAGCCCTATTGCCTTGGCTAGACCGACAATTCCGGGGAGGTTCTCGGTACCTGCACGTCTGCCAAATTCTTGGGCGCCTCCCGTAAGCTGTGGGGAAATTGCCTGCCTTAACACCAACAGGCCCGTGCCTAGGGGCCCGTGGAACTTATGCGCGCTAAAGGTCGCTGCAGAAACCCCCGGAGGTAAAGTAAGCGGTTCTTTTCCCAGCCATGCTACCCCGTCTACAAAGAAAGCAATGTTTCGTACTGCTGCGAGGGTTGCGATCGCCTCTAGGTCTGTCTTAACACCTGTCTCGTTATTGACAGCCATCAATGCAATGAGCTTGGTCTCCGGTCGGATGGCCTCTTCTAGAGATTCGGCAGAGACGGCTCCGGCTTGACCTGCGGGCAGGTACGTAACCGTCCAGCCCGTTTTTTCCATCGCTTGGATGGTTTTGTAGACCGCCGAATGTTCAATTTCCGAGCTGATGATATGCCCCTGGCACTCGGTTGTGCAAAACCCACGAATGAATAAGTTGGCTCCCTCAGTGCCTCCTGAGGTAAACAAAAGCTCGCGCGGTTTGACACCGAGGTAGTCGCTAATGGCTCTGCGTGCTTCACATAGCAAGCTATTGGCGCGTTGCCCAAGAATGTGGACGCTAGAGGGGTTGGTTGCGCCCATGCGCATCACCTCGACCATAGCGTCGAGCACCAGCGGATCGATCGCCGTGGTAGCGTTGTTATCTAGATAAATCGGTTTATGATTCATGCGCGGCAACTGAGATCAGTACAACGGTAATGTTGTCGAGGCCGCCATGATTCAAAGCAGCCTTCACAAGATTATGCGCGCGCTTTTCCAATTCATGTGGCTGACTCAGGATCATTTTGATCTCATCTTGTGAAACCATATCGGTCAAACCGTCGCTGCAGATTAGTAGCAGATCTCCTACCGCAAGCTCATCCATGCCCACAGAGGGCTCTACAATCGGTTCGGTGCCCATAGCTTTGGTGATGATATTTTTATAAGTAAATTCATCCTTCTGGACCCGCTGCAGAGCGCCCTTTGATCTGAGCTCTTGATACAGCGAGTGATCGTCTGTTAGCTGCTCTAATTCTCCGCGGCGCAGGCGATAGATGCGGCTATCACCCACGTGGGCGTAGATCAGTTTTTGCTCCCAGCAGAGCACACAGCATAGGGTTGTGCCCATGCCCCGCAGGCTCTCATCAGATTTTGCCATCATATAGACGATACGGTTGGCCTCTTCCATCGCCAAGCGCAAGCTAGAGCGTATGTAGGTCAACGAGTCTCCATCAGCGCTGGCGCGCACCAACTTTTTAGGCAGAAGCTGGCATAAAGCGTTGACAGCTTCGCGCGAGGCTACATCGCCAGCACGGTGTCCGCCCATGCCGTCCGCCAGTACGTAAAGGCGATGCTCAGCCACTTCGCGCCACACATCTTCGTTTCTTTGCCGCACCGATCCAACATCGGTAAGGCCAAAGGCAGTTATTCGATAAGGCATTGTTGAGACACCATGATCTGGCACAAAGAGTCATCCATTGAAATTTTTCGTTGCTATTGACTGTAGCAGAATCTGCTGCACATCGCCAGTCATTTTACAATATACGGGCCAAGCTTAAGGCATTGAACGCTACGTGTAGCCCGATGGGAGCCCAGAGCGAACGTTGCCGTTCATACAGCCATCCCAAAAATAGCCCTAACACAAACAATGAGGAGAGAATCACCACATTGCTCCAAGCTTGACTGCTGGAAAAGTGGAACAGAGCAAAACAGAGAGCTGAAAGCAGCACCGAGCAGGCGCTGTTCATGCGTTTCCTGAAATAGCTTTGCAGAAAACCACGGAACAAAATTTCCTCCACTATGGGGATTAGCACAGCGACAGAAAAAAGCACCAAAGCCATCTGAAGGGTAGACCCCGTGCTGTCTTTAATGAGGCGCACCGCCAGCTGTTGGTGCGGCGGTTGACCCGTTGCCCAGCTGATCAGCGACTCGCTATGATGGTTGGCGAGGGCTACTAGCGGGAATGCAGCTAGCCAAGCCACTAGCCCTAGACCGAAATTGCGCAGATGGGTGTGTTTAGGTTGAGGACCCCAAGACCAAAGCTGCGAGGAGGGCGATTTCCAGGTTTGAGGCAGTACAAAAAACAGTCCAAAAAAACCTCCCGCGATCATTACCCACAAGGCGGCCGCTGGGTGCAAAGACAGCTCTTTGCCGGAGAGCTCCTTGAGGTCGAACACTCCCTCCATCAGGGCAGTCGCTACTAATAGCTGTACCAGCAAATAGGTAAAAAAAGCGGCAGCCACGCTGATGAGCGCGGGACCGCGGCGGTTTGCCTGATCCGGCTGGTGCAAAAAATCAAATGCCAAACGTAGGCTCATGGCAACAAACAATCCGGGTTAAAAGGTTAAGCGACCTAAAAGCGGCCAGCAGTCGTTTTTAGGTGAGAACTCTTAGGCGGACCTTGGGCAGACTGTAGCCCAAGAATCGGGCCTACGTCAATGCCTTCGAAACTCTTGAAGATTGATTTTATAAACGCTAGCTCATATTCTGGCGCTTGACGCTTCGTCAGCGCATCTGGGAGTAGTTTTATGCAACGTGAATTCACCGCTACTGTGTATATTCTAGATGAAAATAAGGTTCTTCTCGTTCGGCACAAAAAATATGCCAAGTGGATGCCGCCGGGCGGGCACCTCCTGCCTAACGAACTTCCTCATGAAGCCGCTATTCGCGAAGCTTTGGAGGAAGCTGGCGTAGAGATTGAGATCATTTCGCAAGAAAATATTTCCCTCCATACAGCAGAAGCGAGAACCATTCCCAGGCCCCACCTTTGCCTGCTAGAGGAGATCCCCACGCATAAAAATCAGTCCGCCCATCAGCACATAGATATGGTTTATTTAGCTAGGCCTCTGTCTAGGACTAGAGAAAGCAAGGAGGTCCGCTGGTTCAATCGAAACGAAATCGAGAGCTTGCAATCTGGGGCAGATTTGTTTGAAGATTGCAAACAGCTGCTTTTAGTTGGCGAAAACCCCCTTCTCATAAAAGTTTCGAACTGATAAAATCTGTTCTTGTTGTGGCCGGGGACCTCTTGGAATAGAACCGTCTGAACTAGGTCAGAACCGGAAGGTGGCAGCCTTAAGGATTTCGTTCTATGCCTTGAGATTATCTCCGGCCTTTTTCCCGGGCTTTTTGCATGAACAAGCGAGCCATTTTTGTTGCAGCAACCGGTCAAAACGTAGGCAAAACCACGATCTGCCTTGGGTTAATTGCAGGACTGCGCAAACGCTTCTCTTCTGTTGGCTTTATCAAACCTGTGGGTCAGCAACATATCGCCATCAACCAACGCCTTAAAGTCGACAAAGACGCCGTTTTATTTCACGAATATTTTCACCTAAGCGCGCGCTATGAAGATATGAGCCCAACTATTATCCCTCAGGGATTTACGCGCGATTTTTTGGATGGCAAGATAGATACCTGCAAGATGCAGGAGTGCATCGTCTCTGCTTTTCAGCGAGTTAGTCAGCACAACCGCTACACGGTGGTCGAAGGTACCGGACATGTCGGTGTAGGCTCAATTATTGGCTTAAGCAATGCCAGAGTAGCGAGTTTGCTTGGCTTAG
>CAYUJS010000026.1:0-25605 GCA_964445105.1 uncultured bacterium
GCTCCCGAACTTGAAGAAATCGGCTTAACTAATGGGAAATTTTAATTAGAGGTTGATATAGCGAAGATATATCATAGACTGTATTAAACCGTAGCAGAAGTAAATGGTGAGTCTCGAGCGTGGTGCCTAAATAGGGCATGCCATGATCCAACTGGGGGGGGGTGCGCCGGGTGACCGGTCCCTCTACCATCTGTTGCGAAGGTATCGAAATTAGCCGTAAGCCGCTTTTTCGGTACACCTTATGCTTTGCAATTGCGCTTAATCGCCCCCCTGCAGGGGCGGTGTCTGGGCTACAGCAGGCGCCAGAACCCACTTCAGTCGGGCGGATTCTGGCAGCGGTGGCCCAAACCCCGGAGAGAGCTCTTACTAGGGTTCAATGAGCTCTGGTTTACAGGAATCTGGGGCATTCAGTGGGTTGCAGCGCGCGGGATGTCCACCGGGGATTTCAAAAAAGTAGCTCGTTTCTGCTACTCGAGCTGGGAGATCTGTTGAAATGATCTGTGCACCGCTGGCCAAGGCAGCCTGTGCGCGTATGTTATTTCCTTGTTTGGCTTGTGGGTCATCTAGCCCGCGTTCGTCGGCTCTAGTGCGTACCATAAACCCTTTTTTCACTAGAGTTTGGATATATTTTTCATTGCCGAGTGGATTGCCCACTTCGGTGTAGACCATATCGTATCTTGGTGGGGTGCTGCTCAGCAGCTCGTCTGGGCTTGCTTTAAGCAGCATAAGTAGCTCCGACTGCCGCTTCTTAGACTTGGCATAAATTTTCTTGTTTAGGTCCGAAGAGTTCAAGACCAAGATGATCTTGCCGCGGGTCTTGTCAACGGTTGGCCAGCCATCCTTCTGTATGCGCTCGCGCAGCGAGGCGTAATTTCCGCGCAGTTCGCTAGGTTTATATATGTTATCAGTCCCTAAGGCGCTTTCGATGATATTTTCTAGCTCAGGGAAATGATTAGAGATGGGTTCTTCAAAATAATCGGAAGGATCGGAGCGGTCCTTGGGCTCGATGAGAAGCCACAGAGCTTCGTGCTGGGGGTTGTCGGCAGACCAGTCCCTAATTTCGACAAGGCAGCTGACCAGGTCAGCGCAGGTGGTCCCATTGTCAATACCGGCTAGATGATAAACCGGGTACTGGCCGTTTCCGTAGTGGATATCTAATTCGATTTGGCGCACACCTTGTTTTTTAAGCTGCTCGCTAAGGGGCGCATGCGTGTAGTTCCAGTCGGTGATGTGGGTATCCAACGGCAGCCAATCTACCGGGCTATAGCCCTTGAGGATGTGGTAGCTGTTGTGCGTGCCCTTTAGCTGTATTTGGTTGATGCGGGGGCCCTCATTAGCATGAAGCAAACTAAGTGTAAATAAAGAGAAAATTACAATTAAATTTTTCATCACAGCCTCATTTTTAATATAAATAGCACTATCTTAATTTTAATAGTTAACGTAAATTTAGTAAAATATTTGTTTAATGGTAATGTTTGTTTTTTCGGTTTGATCGCCTTGCGTTCTTTTCTTATTTTTGTTAAGATTTGTCGCTTACAGCGGAGAATAGACGATGATGATTGTAACTGGTGCAGCTGGATTTATAGGATCTTGCCTGTTGAAGCACCTGAACGAGCAGGGAGAAGAGCGGCTGATTGCTGTAGACGATCTGGGGGTGGATGAGCGCTGGAAGAATTTAGTGGGCAAACGTTTTCTAGATCTTATCAATGTACAGCAGCTGCACGAGTGGCTCCAGGAACATCACTCAGAGATTAAAGCGATCATCCACTTGGGGGCCTGTTCTAGCACCACCGAGCGGAACGCGGCGTATCTTTTAGAAAACAATTATGGCTATACGGTTCGGCTTGCAGAGCTTGCCTTGGGATACGGCATACGCTTTATTTATGCTTCTTCTGCGGCTACCTACGGAGATGGCTCGCTTGGTTTTTCGGATTGTCATGAGCAGCTGGATAATCTTCGACCGCTAAATATGTATGGCTACTCGAAGCATCTCGTTGATCTTTGGATGAAGCGGCAAGGCGTTCTGGACCGTGTTGTCGGCTTAAAATATTTTAACGTTTACGGGCCTAACGAGCAGCACAAAGGTCGCATGGCTTCGGTGATTACTTCTATGGTGCCCGACGTGCAGGGGGAGGGGGTAATTCGTCTGTTTCGCTCTTCTGAGCCGAGCCGGTTTGCTGACGGGGATCAGCGGCGCGATTTTCTCTACGTAAAAGATGCGGTTAGGATGACATCGGCCTTTTTAGGCAATGAAGCGGGGGGAATTTTCAACATTGGAACAGGAGTTCCTTCATCCTGGAATGCGCTAGCGAGCGCTGTATTTTGCGCATTGGACAAGCCTGTTAACATAGCCTACATCGATATGCCTCCTGATCTGGCGGGAAAGTACCAAAACTATACGTGTGCTGACATGGCGAAGACTAGACAAGCATTAGGGGATAAGGCAATGTGTAGCCCTCTAGAAGACAATGTGGGAGATTATGTGAACAACTATATATTACCGGGCAAACTATGGTAAGGTTGGTTGGTATGCTGAGCCGGATAGCCCCTGGCAAGGTGCTGGTTGCTGGCGATTTTTTACTGGACACCTACACGATTGGCAAAGTCAGCCGCATCTCGCCGGAAGCACCGGTAGCAGTGCTAAATGTAAATCGTGAAGAGCATCGCCCTGGCGGAGCTGGTAACGTCGTATTAAATCTTTTAGCACTGGGCATGCAAGTCAAAGCAGTCGGGCGTGTCGGTGCCGATAACTCGGGACATCTCCTGCGCCAAGCGCTGCGCTGCGATGGTGTTGACGTGTCACTCCTTGTTGAGCAGTCTGGCCATCCCACTCCTGTCAAAAATCGCATTATCGCTGAGAATCAGCAGCTAGTTAGAGTCGATCGCGAAGAGACGAGCGTATTATCTCAAGAGCTGGAAGAGCATCTCATCAGCAGCCTTGGAGATGCTCTAGAAGGGGTCAAAATCATTGCTATCAGCGATTACGGGAAAGGATTTTTTAGCCCGCGTTTGTTGTCTACTCTGATCACAGAGGGCAGAGCGCGCGGAATTCCTGTTATTGTCGATCCCAAGGGCGTAGATTTTTCTAAGTACTCCGGCGCAACCATTATTAAGCCAAATCTAGCAGAGGCTTGGGCAGCGTCCGGCCTGCCGGTGGATAGCTCGCTAGAAAAAGTGGCAGAACGGGTTCTTGCACTAGCTAATGCAGATGTACTGATGATTACTCGATCGGAAGATGGTATTTCGCTATTTTTCCGCTCTGGGCGACGCGAGGACTTCCCCGTTCAGGTGCGCGAAATCAAGGATGTTACGGGGGCCGGCGACACGGTGTTGGCTATACTGGCCTGTGCGCTGGCCAGTGGCTTAACGATTTCTGAAGCGACACAGCTTTCAAATGTGGCTGCGGGTATAGCCGTTGAACGCTTCGGGTGTGCACAAATCTCTATTGCCGATTTGGCGCAGCGGTTCCTGGAGTTTGACGTGGGAAATAAAATATTCGATGAGGAGCATCTGTTCGCCTTACAGCATGCTCTTACTGGAAAGCAGTTGGCGGTTGTGGGCTTGGATTCCGCAGATGGGCTGTCGGCTGCTACTTTTGCGCACCTGCGCAAGCTTTCAGCCCGGGAGGGCTGGGCTGTACTGGTCTATTTGCGCGATACAGAGCTTAACCCTGACCTGGTGGAGCTGCTCATCTCGCTGCGTGATGTTGCCTTCATTGTGCTTCGGAGCGATAGTTTGAAGCACCTCTGCGCCTCAATCGAACCGGATGAAGTGTTTGTGGTGGAAGGCGAAATTTTACGCAGCTTATCGCATACGCTAGATTTAGTTACGGCTATGAAGTAAAAGAATAAATATTTTGCATTTGAGGCAATCGGCGATTTTATGGTAGAATCATTTGCATCTAATAACTTTTTTGATGGTGAGCATAATGTCCACAATTAATTCGGAGGAAAAGCAGAAACCCTGGCTGATTGGGCTGGCGCTTTTCTCAATGTTCTTTGGCGCGGGTAACCTGATATTTCCGCTAGCCGTTGGACAGTTCGCCCAGGCACACTATTTGTTCGCTTGTTTAGGTTTTTGTTTGACTGCCGTCTTGATCCCGTTTATGGGCGTTATTGCTATTGTCATGTATCAAGGCAGTTATCGAGATTTTTTTGGCGTTTTTGGCAAATCGGTCGGGTTTGTGCTCATTCTTATCCTATTAATCGTATGGATCCCTGCTGGCTCGGCCCCCCGATGTATCACGCTATCCTATGGCGCGGCCAAGCACTATTTGGGTGAGATACCTCTATGGTTGTTCAGTACCCTATACACGGCCATGATTTTTGCGATGACTTACCGTAAAAGCGGGGTTATCAACCTGCTTGGCCGCTACCTTACCCCCACACTTTTGGTGTTTTTATCCCTCGTATTTACTGTAGGCCTCTATACTTCTCCCGGATTTGACCCGGTGCAGCCTACCACAGCAACAGCTGCTTTTGCCGAAGGCTTGTCAGAAGGTTACAATACCCAAGACCTGATTGCTGCCTTCTTTTTTTCCGCTTCTATTATAGGCATTCTGACGCATCAAGGCGAGGCGAACCCACTAAAAGACAATAGAGCGGCATTAAGGCTGGCTCTAAAAGCTAGCATCATCGGCATCTCGCTGCTGGGAATTGTTTATTTAGGCCTTCTGTACCTCGCTGCAGCACATGCGTCGGTTTTGGAAGGGTTGTCAAAAGACCTCCTTCTGCCCACATTGGTGCGGGTGCTACTGGGTAATCATCTAGGGTTCTTTGCGTCTGTAGCTATTATCCTGGCTTGCGTAACAACCTCAGTGGCCCTGGCGCTGGTTTTTACGGATTTTCTGCGTTTTAGCGTTTTTCATAAAAAAATCAGCCACGAGCTGGCTCTCGGGATTACTTCCACCCTTACCTTTATGACGTCTCTTACAGGTTTTTCTGGGGTATCTGCTATCCTGAGCACCACGATGATGTACGCTTATCCAACCCTAATCGTTATGATTTTGTTTAATTGTGGCGGCAAATTCTTGACAGGTTATCTAAAAAAATGGAGATAGCTTCCTAGTGCGCTGAGATAATATGATTTATAGTTACAGTATTTAATTGGAGTAGCTTTTTTTGCCGGTTTAGCTTAATGGTAGAGCATCGATATCGTTAGTCGCAAGGAGTAGGTTCGATTCCTACGGCCGGCTTTAACTCCCAATAAGAGACACAACCTACATGACTGTAGAAAGAGCGCAGAGCCTTTTGGACCACACTCTCTACACAGGCGGCCATTTTATGATGACCCCGCAAGGTCCCCACCTCAATGCAGGGACCATCCAGTCTTTTCAGCAGGCAGCTTTCTACTGCGCCAAAGCAAAAAAAAAATATAAAAATGTTGGCCTGGGGCTGTTGATTAATGATCTCGGGACTGTTTGTTCGTCAGCGGGGTGTTCGGTTCACGGCCCGATTCAAGGGGAGATAGCTCTGCCGACTCAATATCTCGAAATAATGCACGAGGTGGGTATTGCCCCAAGCACGTTGAAAATTTTCAGAGAAAAGCACATTAGAAACCGAGCCAAGAAACTTCTACACAAAGAACTAGGGCGAAATAAAAATATTTTATATGTGGAAGGCGGCTATGTCTATCAAGAGCCGGCGCGCACAGCGGCCATTATCTTAACACGCCAAAGCTGCGAAGATAAGTACGGCATTCCCGCCTGCCCTTTAATCATGAGCGCCTACTCTATCGAACAGCAGCGCTTGGGCTTTAAATCCAGCATCAATTTTTATTATGTCGGGAAAGACAACTATTTGAATGTCACCAACCCCTATATAATTGAAAAAGGCAGTTATCTGGCCGAAAGCTTTGGCTTAAAATTTAAAACTAAAAATATATATTTGTTTGACGATGGTTCAGTGAGCACCTCAATGGGAGTGCAGGATGATCTATTTAGACAATAACGCAACCACGTCGGTAGACCCTGGGGTCTTCGAAGCGATGCGACCCTATTTCTGCGAATGTTACGCAAATCCTTCAGCGGTCCATTCATTCGGTGTTGGGGTGAGGGGCAAGGTCGAAGAAATGCGGAAGCTGATTGCTGAGCGCTTAAACTGTGAACCAGACGAAATTGTTTTTACCAGCTCGGGTTCAGAAGCGAATAGCCTATGCCTAAAAGGCTATGCCTTTGCTAATCACCAGCGGGGCAATCACATCATTACCTCTCAGATAGAGCATGCTTCTATCTTAAACACCTGCGCGTTTTTGGAAAAAGAGGGTTTTAGGGTTACCTACCTTCCGGTAGACAAAGCGGGATTTGTGTCAGCGGAGGCCCTTCAAAAAGCACTGACGCGAGATACTCTCTTGATTTCGATTGGACACGCAAATAATGAAATAGGGACGATTCAACCACTCAAAGAGCTTCTACAGGCAAGCGCAGGTATTGCCTTTCACTCGGATGCTATACAAAGCTTTCTTAAAGTCGATTTTGACACCCGGGAGCTACCTCTCAGCCTCGCTTCCTTTTCAGGGCACAAATTCCATGCCCCCAAAGGGTGTGGGTTCATTTTTAAACGCAAAGGCGTCTCTCTAACCGCCCAGATACAAGGCGGCGGCCAGGAAGGAAATTTGCGAGCGGGCACTGAAAATGTACCTTCGATCATCGGACTTGGCAAGGCGATTGAAAACTTTGACGAACGTCATATCGCTTCCATGAAAGAACTGCAAAAGTATCTGCTTGTTAACCTGAGCTGCATCCCCGGCGTCAGAATTAACGGGCCTGAAAATCTCGCCCAAAGATTGTGTAGCAACGTCAACTTCAGCTACGAGGCTTTGGAAGGAGAAACTATTTTACATTTTCTATCTGCACATGGCATTTGCGTCTCCACCGGCTCTGCCTGCCACGCTAGGCAGTCCACCATTTCGCATGTGTTAAGCGCGATCAAATGCCCTGCCCGTTTTATCCATGGCAACGTGCGAGTGGGCCTATCCAAATATACGTCTAAGAGCGAGATTGATTTTTTTCTGAGCACACTGCGTGTGATTCTCCTTAGCAAAGTCCCTTGCCGCTTGCAGCCAATGCGACATGAAGCCCTTTTCTCTTGAGTAGCGAATGTTGATCCAACGCCTAGCGCGCTGGCGAATGCCCTTCCTCATCTATCCATTTTGAAGCGTGCTTTTCTTGTTTGCTGGCCCAATCTTTTGTGAGTTGATAACCAGAGCTTATGAGATCAAAGCACCTCGCTTTGATGAAAGCCTCATAGAGCAGAGGGTCGTCGCGTTTTATGGTTGATTGCCCTCCGAATTCGTGCCTTACCAAAGGAGGGATCCTGATCCCTCTTAAGTCAATAATATTTTTGTCTATGATCTTGATTTCTCTCAGTCCTACGATAGCTATCAAGAGGCCCTTTCGAGTAGCAACTCTAAAAGGAGCTTCGAGGATTTTAGCAAATATCGCCCCTATACTGTTCGTGGCAATTTCCTTTAGATACCTAGATGGATAAGGTGCTAACTGTCATAGAAGTCGCAGAGCCATTGGCGCGGCTGTCTGATGGCTGCCCGTACATGTTTGAGCGGGTAGATGATCTCTTTGCAGACAGGCAGTATCCATTCAAGATCTTCAATAACTGGTTCCAGGATTTCGTTGGGAATAAGCGCTGCTTCGAGATCCATCGCCTCAAGCTCTTCAGGGGGATCGTACCCTAAAAAGGCATAGATCGACTTGGTCTCATCCAGCTCCACTTTCAGCCGTTCGAACAGATCTCGGTAATCCTCATCGCCTAGGAGGCTGCGGCGTAAAATCGACTCTTCCTCCTCTTCTTCGGCTCTGTAGCCTTTCAGGTTTCGGGTATGATGGATTTCGTGTGCGACTTTTTCCCACTTTGCTGCCTTCCACTGCCAATACTGCTTAAGGTCGTCTAGCAGGCTGTGAAGAAGACTTAAATCGCGATCTTGATTACGCCACATGGGGGCTCCAAACTGAGCGGTTACTATCGTGCCTACTCAAAAAAAGGCCAGCTCCAAAATGGAGGTATCCTAAGATCCCCAAGGCGCGATGCTCAAACAACCGGAGTCACCTGCAAGACCTCTGAACAGGCTACGTGCTATTATGCGACGTGAGCTATTTTTACAAAAGGGGAGCAGTTGCAGTTTTTTTCTAAAAAATCTCGGTTTATTAGCCCAGAGCGGGCTAGAAAACGATTGCGATTTGTGTTTGCCAAGGGAGTCGCTAACGTTTGTAAGGGTTCACTCTTTTTTGGACTCAATCACCTGATCAACATCACGGCGGATCCGCGTTACGCCACCTTGCTGTACTCTGCAGCGGCGGATCTGTAAAATCCGCTGGGTGGCCAGGCCAGCTGCACGCCCGCGGTTCCCGCAAAAAAATAGCTCAGAGAGAGCTGAAAGTAGGGTTAGTTTGCGAGGAGCCTGCCCTCGCTGCGGGTGCGCAAATTGAGGCTGATGACCGTTCCGGAGCCAGGCATCTTGTTTGTTTTCGGGGGCGCCGGTTGAACGCAAAAGATCGCCTCCATTTTCATAGAGTGCTCCGATGTGGAAGCAAACTGACTACTTGAGAAGGCTTTCCCTCTTAACCGAAGCCTTACGGGGGCGGGTATAAGGAAATCGTGCCCTTCAGCGTGCATGAGTTGTCTTCGAGCACGCAGGTGGACGACTGGGTCATATCTAGCGAGTGGAACGTACGCGATGCTTACGTGCTGAACGCGCAGGGCCAGCGCGTTATTGATTTTCAGCGGTCCAACCTGCAT
The DNA here is from genome assembly GCA_964445105.1 of uncultured bacterium. Classification (GTDB taxonomy): domain Bacteria; phylum Chlamydiota; class Chlamydiia; order Chlamydiales; family JAJFMA01; genus CAWBNS01. Next base: position 8,751 of record CAYUJS010000026.1, read on the forward strand.
CTGCCTTTTGCAGGTGAGCTGTCTCTGGAGGAGCTAAATGAGCATCTTTATTCGCTACTCTAGTAGCCGGAGCTGATTCTTTATGTCGCATTTTATTATCAGCCGTTGTGGGGCTTTTGCCTGACGCATCGCCAACGCAAGGTGCTGCGGTCTGGGCCCAACACCGCCAAGGTGGACAAGATGCTGACTTACGCCGACTATTATTTGCCAGGCGAAAGCAGCCAGGAAATTTTCATTTCCAGCTACCTTTGCCACCCATAGATGGTAAACAATGATCTATCCGCTAGTAGCAGCTTTTATTGCTAAAGCTCTGAGGGAAAGGCCTTGCCGCCGCCTCAGCTATCGCGTGGCGCTAGTTCCAGAGACCACAGGGATCACTGCCAGAACCTCCCTTCGTTACAGTGCCACGTGATCGGGGGTTACGTGCTGATCTGTTAAGAGCAACTTTTCCTACCTACAAAGCAGCTGGGGAGACTGCTTGGTGGACAGATTAACCCCGCACGTGCTCGAACATTCGGTAGGAAAATACCGGCTTTAAGACTGGTTGCAGCGGTAGAGCGGTGAGCGGAAGTACTACTGGCCTGGGGTGGATCTCACTATGGACTTTCTCATGCGTACCAAGTCCTGAGTATCACACTTCAGGAGATAATCTAGATCTGATCAGTCCTGCAGCCTTGGCAGAGTCTGTGGAGATGACTTTGAGCAAAATCAGTGTTACCGCTTTACAACGCCGGGCGAGTCTTAGCTGAGAAAGAGAGGACTATACCCTACCTTAGGCACGCGCGATGGTGGCCAAGCAGCACGCCTGACAGTAGATCTACTTTCGCATAGCGGCGGCCAAAGCAATCTGCTGTCCCTGGCAGAACTATCTGGCGGCTAAACGGATTAATTCCTTCACTTCTCACGCATGATCTCTTGAGAGTGGCTCCATGAAAAGTACCCCACAGCACTTTTTCAGCCATCCGTCTCATCTAAAATCCGCTTTTGTCGCTTGCTTTTCGCGGTAAGGCTGTATTAAAGCGGGTATTCTGCGGCTGCTAACAAACAAGTGTGGTAATGCTTTCAGTTGGCGTAGGTCTTTTTGTTAAGACGTATCGAAAGGGGAGGGTGAAAACAAAATGAACCGAAAGTTACCGATCGAGATACAATCTATCGAGCGTGCTATCGGCGAAAATCGCGTTTACATCGATAAAACAGATATGATTTATAATTTAATTAATTCGGAGGACTACTGCTTTCTGTCGCGCCCTGCAGAGAGTTTTGGAAAAAACTGCCTCGTCCTATAATAAATCGATCGAATGTCCAAATTTACAAGAAGGGTTAGTCAATCTCGTGGAGGAGCTGGCCGATTTAGGTCCGGTGGTTGTCCTAATAGACGAGTACGACAAGCCCCTGCTCGACCATCTTGAACACATCGAGATAGCGAAAGAGAACCAGCTTTTGCTGAAGAATTTCTACGGGACGCTTAAGGGGCTTGATAAACAGCTGCGATTTGTGTTGGCCACGGAGGTCACTAAATTTTCTAAGGTTTCTCTCTTTTCTGGGTTTAACAACCTAAAGGACATCACGCTCCACCCGGACTATGCTACTTTACTGGGCTATACAGCTTCGGACCTTCAGAACTTTCTGGGTGAGCAAATACAAGGAGTAGTCGAGAGACGCCGTTCTACAGGCGAAGCCGTTGCAACCGACGGGGCTGTTTTGGCGGAAATGAAAGAGTGGTACAACGGTTATCGGTTTGCTTGGGGCGCAGAGCCCGTCTACAACCCGCATTCTACTTTGAATTTTCTAGACACCGGAAGAGTGCAGGATTATTGGTTTGAAACAGGCGCGAGCACGCTTCTCGTCCAACAAGTTCGCAAACAGCCCAGGTCTGTTATGAATTTTCGGGAATTAGTGACGGAAAGGAATAGCCCATTGAACGTCGATAATCTGACACAGCTCGACCTTATCCCCCTCATTTGGCAGACAGGCTACCTCACAATTCGAGAGTACGATGCAGCTAGCAGGCGCTATAGGTTAGATTTTCCCAACCGCGAGGTGCGTGAGGCTTTTTTTCAAACCCTTGTAAAAGAATTCGCCGAGCTTTGCATTTCCGACGTGGACCGCGTTGCTGCGCAAGGCAGGCAACAGCTTGAACAACGCGAATTATCCCCATTTATTAAGACTATCCGTTCTTTGTTTGCGACCATCCCCAATACGCTGTTTACAAAACAGTCCGAAGCCTTCTACCATGCTGTTTTTCTTATCATCCTAGAGGTGATGGGGCTGAAAGTTCAAGCTGAAGTGCTCACAAGCCTTGGTCGGATAGATTTGACCATTGAAATGAAAAACTGTATCTACATCATGGAGCTTAAATTTAATACAAGAGCTGATACTGCTTTGAAACAAATTGAGCGGAAAGATTACAAGCAAATATACGCTATAGAAGAAAAAGATTTAATTTTGATGGGGATAAGATTTAGCACCGAAGAACGTAATATTTGGAATTGCAAGGCGATTATCTACTCCAAAGATGGCTCTGAAAGCGAAGAGATTGACGTCCCTGTTTGACTCTGAAATTTTGACCGGATCAATCTTTCCACTTCTTGCGCGGAGTTTGCTAAGAGTCAGTTTGTGAAAACTAATCCGTAGCAGCTAGTAAGCGATCCACCAGAAGCTGGGCCATGTGCCGCTGCTCTTACATACCGATCTGCTGCGCGTAAGAATCATAGCGTATCCCTAGACAGGAACGCTTTCTTTGCTACCTAAGAGGCCATCTTAGAGGAGGTTTTTGTACCTGATCCCTATGTTCAATTATGAGTACTGTCGTTCAGGCTTTTATGATGTAGAACACGCCCCGAATAAGGTCGGCGCGTTGACGGATTACTACCGGCGCAAGTACCCCGATTGTCGTACGCACACGCCGGTGTTCCATTTTTGCGTGCGTCATAATCGGCAATTTTCGCTCGAGACGCAAACCAACGCAACATCAACGTTTAGTGTGCTCGCGGATGCAGATGGGGTGGTGCTCTTTTTTTGGCTCCTTTGCGTCTCCAGTACGTTTGTGCACTATGCGGAGGAAATATCTGATGTACCTTATCGCTCCCACAAAATTTTTCCGAGAGATGTAGTCTGGCGTGGTGCTGTCGACGCAGTTAACCTATCGCGTACGCCTTATGGAGGGCGGTTAAAATAGAGTAAAAGCTGTTTGGGGGCTGCTCGCCTAGAAAAGTAGCTCGTTGTCGGCCCTCACTGGGTCGTTTTCTTTTTTCAATGAGAGTTGTTGGCCTAAAGCCCGATTTTAGCTCTTCCTTTTCACGGTGCGGTTGTGCTAGGTTACTCCCATTTGGAAATGTGTAATGAGCGGTATGGTTGTTTTAACGCCTGAAAATTTTGCGGGATTAGTGCTGGTGCTACTGGGCCCTCCAGGCTCTGGTAAAGGCACACAGGCATTGCGTTTGAGCCAGCGGTTGGGGATAGCGCATATCAGCACGGGAGACTTGTTTCGGTCAAACATACGGAACGATACGCCAGTGGGTCGCAGGGCAAAGGAGTTCATTCACCAGGGCAAGCTTGTTCCAGATGAAGTCACTATGCAGATGCTGGCCGAAAGGGTTGCTGCATCAGATTGTCGCAATGGATGCATTTTGGATGGCGTACCGCGCAACGGAGCGCAGGTTGCTATACTAGATGCGCTGTTACAAAAACATGGGCAAAAGCTCGTGGCGGTGTATCTAGAAGTGTCGAATGAGGAAGTGATAAAACGTATTTCGGGACGGCGTTCATGCCCTAAATGCGGAGCGACGTACCATTTACTGTTTTCTCCCTCTAGCCAAGAGGGCTTGTGTGACAAAGACCAAACAGCTCTTGTACAGCGCGAGGACGATAGACCGGAAGTTATTCAGGAACGTTTGAAGATTTATCACGAACAAACCGCACCGATAGTGGGCTTATACCGCGCGAGGGGCCTGCTCCAAACCGTCAATGGTGAACAAAAACCTGATCTCATTTTCGAGCAGTTGGTCGCGCTGCTGGCCTAATCAGGCCACCCTTCTATCTTGAGAAAATTCCGCAGCGTTTCTTTGGAGTAGATGTTTTGGCGCTTGCAATTGGCTACCGTTTTCAGCTCGAGTCTGGCCAATTTTTTTGCATAATCTTTATCAGTTTGCCTCCGGTGGCTTGCTGGGCCTAGCTCAAGAGACCCGCATTCCATAGGGATATAAGCGGCTAACGCCCTAGGGATCCACGTTTTCTAGGGCAGCAGCTCGCTGTCTTAGGCGGCATACCCCAATACGTCGGCGGTATAGTTCAGCCAGCTGTCCTTAAGGGTCGCCAGAAAGCCGACTAGATCTGCTCACATACTATTCCAAGCTAATGCTAAGGCATTGATCAACAAAGCTATACGTTTTTGAAAATAGGCACCTATCATGTCCATGGACTTTTTGAAGCCTTCGTAGTCACTTTGACGAGCTTGTCTCACGTCGCACTAGCTGATTTGCGCGTGCAACTTTTCCAGCAGCTTGGCTTGTTTTTCTGCCTTCTGCGCCCAGCCATGCATAAGTAGTGTGAGGTTGGGGTACGGCTCTTCCGAAGCTGGGCTTTTAAGCAGTTCAGGTGGTTTGTGGCAAGTGCTTCAAAGGCGTTGGCAAAGACCTTTTGTGGGACGTAGGTAAGCATGGGCAAAAGCCGCAGTTAAGTATTCCTTGTCTGATGAGCAGTTCATTTCAAAATCTGCAGGAAAAGGTCGGTTTTCATCTGGCTGCCCATTGTCTGTAGCGCTTTTCAGTAGATCTACCCATTTTTGTGCGCTTGTTTTCGTCACCTGTTGTAACTGCTTCTTTGGCTATAATTGCAGAATATCGCTAATGAATGGAATCAGCCTAGTGAATAACTCTTCAACTTGTTAGTATAAGAGCCCTTTTAAGCGTTGGAGTCTTACATGGTGGACCGCCTATCTCAGTATGAGGAGGTTTTTCATCAGGCCTATACACATGGCCTGGAGGCTATCTATACTTTGCAGGCGGTAGATCTTTCTTCCATCCGTCGCGTCTCCACAGCTCCTCTGCCAGTACCCGAAAAAAAAGCTTTTGCCAAGGCCGATCTACAGCTGACCTTTGATTTTGGCGTCCCATTTCGCGATTGGATCAAGCCTTTATGGTCAGACGAGCCCATACGTGTGCTGGGCTTGTCGGCAAACGCACAACGCGGGCTAGTTACGCTGCGCAAAGCCTGCCTAGGTGAGTTAGTCGGTTTGGACTTTCGCCAGCCGACCCTTGGCAAAACACTAGGGCAAGGCCACATCGACGAAATCCAACAGAAGCTGCACAGCTATATTTCGGAACAGGACAGAGAGCGTACTTATCGGCTAGACATCGCCAGCTGGGCGCGGGGTTTGTGTGGTGAGCTGGAGACAAAGCGCGCCTATCTGTTTTGCGAACGATTTGGCCTAAATGGTTGCTGCCCGATCAGCGTGGGCGAGCTTGGCGAACTTAAGCGTGCGAGCTCGGACATGCGACTGCGCTGGATTGAAGAGGCTTCTCAGCAACTGCAAAAAAGCGCTCTGCTTACTACTTGGCGTGAAATAGTATCAGCTTTTCTTATTCCCTGGATGCACCAACGGCAAGGGTTAGCTACCTATAACCAGCTCACAGAGCGTTTACAGCAGGTGAGTATTCAACAGGGGCTGGTAGGACCTGTGCTCAAACTCCTTGCAGAGCTTTTACAATGTTCATCCCCCTTCTCCACGTCTTTACATATGGTTGAAGAGTCTGTTTTTTGTGCAGATAGCCAATCACTGAGGCTTTACCGCGAGGTACTTAACATCGCCAGGAGTTATTTTTGCGAAGCCTGTCCGCAATATAGCTACAGCCACCTCGTGCGATTAGTAGCCCAAGAGGCAGCTAAACGCTGGGAGGCGGTAGACGACGCCTTTATCGACCGCTGTTTACGCTTGTCCAACTATTTCGTGGTCCGCAAGCTCCCCCAGATGGGCTTAGCGGTGAGGTTATTCTAAAGTTCTTGGGGCTAGCCTCCCACCATACGGAGCAGCTCTTTGTCGCGCGCTTTGCCGGTCAGGGCGATAACATGAGTCGTAGTGCGATTCTGGGATACTTGTTTAGAAACTTGATAATGGTGATGAGCGTGGCGGGCGACCTGCGGAAAGTGGCTGACGCAGAGCACCTGCATTCCTGCGCCGATATCGGCGAGCTTTTGCCCTACAACGGTTGCTGTTTCACCGCCGATATTTGCATCGACTTCATCGAAAACTAGCGTAGGCATAAAGCTATTACCCGCCAGAAGCGCTTGTAAAGCCAACATAAGTCTAGATAGCTCCCCACCACTGGCGCAATCTGAAATCGCGATGAGCCGTTCGCCCATATTAGGGGCAAATAGGAACACGACTTCGTCGTCGCCATGCAAACAGCGCGTATGTGGAGCGACGCGCACGTGAAATTCCACAACCGGCATATTCAAGGTCTGCAGCTGTTTTGTCATCTCTTTCGCCAATTTTTCGGCTCCAGTTTTGCGCTGCTGGGTAAGCTTTTGAGCTAGTTGCTGGGTGAGCTCGTGGGTGGCTTGTAGGTCCACAGCTAGCTTTTCAGCGCGATCGTCCGCTCCTTGCAGCTCTTCTAAACGGCCTTCAAGTTGCTGTAGGTAAGCGATGGGATCAGGCCCATACTTTTTTTTCAATTTCGTAAGTAGCGCAAGCCGCCTGTTGATCTCTTCGGTACGCGCAGGATTGTTGTCGATACGGCCCAGATAAGAGCGAAGGGTGTAGGCGAGCTCCTCAAATTCAATCAGCGCACTGCGTAAAACTTCTGCAGGATCACGTAGAGCGTGATCTAGTTTTTGAAGGCTTTCTAGCTGGTGGAAGGCATTTTTTAAATTGCCGGATTCTGCGAGCGCCTCATACACCTGTCCGACGCCAGAAGCAAGCTCATCCGCACTAGTGAGAAGAGTGTATTCTGCAAATAACGCCTCCTCTTCTCCCTCCTTTAGTTGCGCCTCGGATAGCTCTTCGAACTGGCGCTGGGCCTCGTCTATGTCGCGCAGTCGCTGCGACTCGTATTTTTGTAGCGTTTCAAGTTCTTGTTTTAGCTTGGTTTCGTGCTGCCACGCCGCTGCAAAAGAGATGCGCGCTTCGTGTAAATTGGCGTAGCTGTCTAGGAGTTCGCGGTGTTTATCGTGGTTTCGTAGCTCTTGATTGGCATGCTGGCCACAAATTTGCATCAGGTGCTCGCCGAGCTGTTTGAGTAGATGCAATGGGATCAGCTGGTCGTTGATGAAGGCGCGATTGCGCCCTGAAGCGGCCATCTCCCTGCGCACCGTCAGCTCTGGCGCCCAATCAATCTGCGCTTCTTCTAAAAGTTTATAAAACTGCGGATGGTCTGGAGTGGTGAAGAGTGCTTCCACCATGCCCTTGTCGGCTCCCTGCCGTAGCGCTTGCAGGTCCGCGCGCTCGCCGATCACTAGCCTCAAAGCTTTGAGAATGGCCGACTTGCCAGCTCCGGTTTCCCCTGTAAGCACATGAAAGCCCTCATGAAAGGCCAGCTCTGCCTGTTCAATCAGGACGATGTTCTGAATCTGAAGTGAGCGTAACACTATGGGCCGTAGGTACCTTCTAACAGAGCTAACAAGCGCCCCTGCGTGACATCCTGCAGATATCCGTTTTTCTGCAGCACCGGCGCGGAAAAATAGACATTATTGTCCGAAGAACCCACAGGAGTCAACTCAATCTCTTTGCCGCCGAACAAATAGACAATGATTTTATCGAAGGGGATCTTGGATGCGCGAGATTGTAGCTCATTGACCACGATTGTGCGGTTAAGGAAATCAACAAAGCGCGTTTGCTCAAGAAAATTTAGAGTGTAGGCTTTGCCTTTATAGACGATGGCTGATCCGCGGATATCGTTGGGGCCAAAATAGCGATCGGGTGCTGCCTGAGTGGCGCTTTCATTGGTGAGCGAGCGCATTACCATAATGGCCATCATCACCACTAAAATAAGAACTAGGGGTAGTGAAATCGTTTGTCCCATGCTCCCCTTATAAAAGGAGCGGGCGACAAATAGCAAGAAAAGAACACTGCTTATCTGTCCTGTTTCCTTAATCGCTGGAAGTATTCAATACGTTTTTGCATTTCGCGCTCAAAACCGCGTGCTACTGGGCGGTAAAACTGTTCTCTGCACACCTCAGCTGGGAAGTACTCTTGGCCGGAAAAGCCCTCTGCGGTGTCATGATCGTAATGATAGCCTTCGCCGAAGCCCTCGGCCTTCATGAGACTGGTAGGGGCGTTGACGATGTGCTTTGGAGGGGCTAAATGGCTCGTGCGACGCGCAAGGTCTCGTGCTTCCTTGTAGGCTGTGTAGATCGCGTTGCTTTTAGGAGCCAAAGCTAGGTAAACCGCTACCTCGGCTAACGCAAGCTCTCCCTCAGGAGACCCCAGCATTTGATAGGTGTCGCGTGCTGCTACCGCCAAGACGAGTGCCTGCGGGTCTGCAAGGCCGATATCCTCCACCGCCATGCGTATCAGCCGGCGCGCCAAAAACAGGGGCTCTTCGCCCCCTTCCAGCATGCGGCACAGCCAGTAGAGAGTCGCATCTGGGTCTGAGCCTCTTACCGCTTTATGTAGCGCAGAGATGAGCTGGTAATGCTGGTCGCCCCCGCGATCATAGAGCGCTGCTTTGCGCTGCACTAGATTGACCAGCTGCTGTGGCGAGAGTTCGTTACTGATCCCTTGGATCGTCTCGACCATATTAAAAAGGTAGCGACCATCTCCATGGGCAAGATGTAAAAGCTGCTGACGTGTCTCTGTTGAAAGCGGCAAAGGGCCATGACCCTTATCATATTCGGTTAGTAGACGATCCAGAGCAGAAAGATTTAGCGGCTGTAGCGTGAGCACACGCAAGCGCGACAGCAAGGCGTTAGACAGGTAGAAGGAAGGGTTCTCGGCGGTGGCCCCTACAAGCAGAACGGTGCCATCTTCCAGAAAGGGCAGAAACGCTTCTTGCTGCGTTTTATTAAACCTGTGGATTTCATCGACAAACACTAGCGTACCCGTACTCCAGAGCGATGTCGACTGCGCTTCTTGCACGATTTTTTTGAGGTCGGCAATGCCAGTAAAGACGGCACTGAGGGCGTAGAAGCGCAGTGAAAAAGCCTGCGCATACAGGCGTGCGATGGAAGTTTTTCCGCATCCCGGGGGGCCCCACAAGATGATTGACAGGGGCTTATCAGCTTGCACAGCGCGCGTTATGAAGCCCTCAGGACCGAGGAGGTGCTCCTGGCCGACAATATGAGAAAAATCCTTGGGCCGCATCAGCTCGGCCAACGGCATGTGTTTCATGTTTGCATGTTACCTGAAGGGAGGGTTTATTTCTAAGCCGGACTACCAAGCCCCGCGGGGCCGTCTCCGGAGAAGATACGCTGGAAAGGCGAACCAGATCCACGCGTACAAAGCATCTGCCAGAGGAAGTAGCAGCAAGTCCGTCGCTACCCAGTACCAGGAAAGTATAGGTGCGTTAGCGAATAATTTTAACGGCAATACTTGTATAGCTGTCGATATCCCCGCAAAGAGAAAGGTCATCACAGGCAGCGAGGCAAGGCCATCTTCAAAAAAACTCGACTTGCCTCTGTAGACCACTGCCGTCGTGAGACAGTAGGTAATAGCTAAAATCCCTAATCGCGGATAGGGAGCCAACAGATCAATAAATAATCCACAGCCAAAAGCTATCCATAGGCATTGTGCGAGCGATTTTTTATAGAACATCAACACCAAAAAAGGAGCGAAAAAAGACAAGCGCCAAGCAGGCATAAAAACTGGCAAAAAGAGCGCAGGTAAAGCCGCAAATAAGAAAGCGATCCAAATTTGAGAGCTGTTTTCGCTTTTCAACTAGTAAGCTCCCTTTCTCAGCATTAGCTGAGGAACTGTCTTCAACACTAGCTTGAGATCGAGCAGAAAGGTGCGTACACGCACGTATTCTCGGTCCATTTGTATGCGCTCTGCAAAAGAGACGTTGCTGCGCCCTGAGGTTTGCCAGAGCCCAGTAATGCCTGGCCTAAGCTGTAAAATTTCCGGCGCGTCCATTCCTAGGTATAGCTTGACCTCCTCTTGGCTGATAGGCCGAGGGCCGACTACGCTCATATGTCCTAAAAAGACATTCAAAAATTGAGGAAGCTCATCGAGCGATGTGCGTCGCAGAAAATGGCCGCAGCGAATAATGCGCGGATCCTGTTTTAGCTTGCGCCTAGCCATCCATTCCTGGCGGCTCTCAGGGCTCTGTTCTAATAGTTTTTGCAGCCTCTCCTCAGAGTCTACCACCATAGTGCGGAACTTAAAGCAAAAAAACGGTTTGCCTCCTCGACCCACACGCCTCTGGCGATAGATTGGATTTGTGCCCGAAGAAATTGCAATCAACAAAGCGATCGATAAGAATAAAGGCAGGCCAAAAGAAAGTACCCCCGCGCTAAACACAATATCAAAAGCACGTTTCAAAGGCAGATGGGTAATGTAAAATTGAAACGGTGCTGAAAGGGAAGCTGCGCGTAAACTTTCAGTATTTATAGCGTCCATATCCTCCCCTTAGCCTAGGCACAGGCTCCTTGTTTATAGCGGACAAGAAGGCGTGGTTGCAAGGGGAAATCGTTTCACACAGTGGCTCCCGATAAAAAAGAAACCGACTGACTCCGGTGCAGCTATTAGCCTAATTTTGCGTGTTATCCGCAGCCAGGGCTGCGCATTTATCCCAAACTACGTTTGCCCGGAACGCAGGTGCATACTGCGAACTATAAATTCGCGACAAATTAACGTTCGACCGTTGTTTGTGAAACCAGTGAAGCACCCAACTTAGCAGTAGTGGCAAACGCCGTGGGCTGTCCAATAGAAATGTAATCAAATCCATGCTGTGCCATCTCTGATGGCTTGTATTGGTTTCGTCCATCAAAGAAGGCGTTGCCTTGCATCGCTGCCAGGATCTTATGGAAATCGAGAAAGCGAAACTGTTTCCATTCAGTGATCAACGCCAGAGCATCGGCTTTTAGTGCTACTTGAAGCTCGCTGTTGCACCAGCTCACCTGATCCCGGAAAGGGAAAGCGACTCTAGCATTTTGCATGGCTACGGGATCGTATACGCGCACGGATGCGCCTGCGCCAAGGAGTTGCTCGATGAGAACGCAGGCGGGTGCTTCGCGGACATCATCGGTGTTCGGCTTGAAAGATAATCCTAGCACACCGATCACTTTGCCCTTGAGCCCGCCACGTGAGGCGTAGTAAGCGATGATTTTATCGCCAAGCACCTGCTTTTGGCGTTGGTTTACCTGTTCCACAGCTGCAATGAGGGGCATCTGATACTCGACCTTATTTGCCTGCCCCTGCAAGGCGCGGATGTCTTTCGGAAAGCAAGAGCCGCCGAATCCAGCGCCTGCATAAAGAAATGACCAACCGATACGCTGGTCTGAACCGATACCTTTGCGAATCTGGGTGATGTCGGCTCCTACCTCTTCACATAATCCAGAGAGCTCATTCATGAAGGAAATACGGGTGGCGAGCATCGCGTTGGCTGCGTATTTAGTAAGTTCCGCCGAGGCAATATCCATGCAGATCACACGGTCGTGACTTAGCGTAAATGCTCCATAAAGGCTGCGCATAATCTCTTCGGCGCGTTTGGATTCCACCCCGATGATCACTCGGTCGGGTTTCATGCAGTCATTGATGGCATCGCCCTCTTTCAAGAACTCTGGATTGGCCACGACGTCTACACCACAGGTAAGTTTCCTTTCGGCGAGCGCCTCTAGAATGATGCGCTTTACCTCTTGTGCGGTGCCTACAGGGACCGTGGATTTATTGACGACGATGCGGTAATCGGGCATCTGTTCGCCGAGCGAGCGAGCAACCTTTCGCACGTTGGTTAAATCTGCTTCGCCATTTGAGCCGGTCGGAGTGTCGACAGCAATGAAACAGACCAGTGCGTCGCGTACAGAGCCTACATAATCCGTTGTGAAAGTTAACCTGCCGGCGGCTACGTTACGCCCGATCATCTCGTTCAGGCCCGGCTCGTAAATCGGCACTTCACCGCGCTCTAACATAGCAATTTTGTCATGGTTGATGTCCAAGCAGGTCACTTGATGGCCCATCTCAGCCATACAGGTCCCCGTCACAAGGCCGACATATCCAGTACCAACCACGAGTATTTTCATCTATTCCCCCACAACAAGTGCATAATCTCCGTAAGGGCGCGAGATTGGCAGATCGAGGCTAAAACCTCAAGATTAGAAGCTGGAGCTCGGTCGAGTGTAAATAAAAGCAACGTCAAAAATGATTCCCGCCTCGGGCTTGCCCCTACGCCTTGGCCTGCCCGCGTTCCCGATTGGAAGGAAGAACTTTCGCACTCGCCGCCGTGGGCTGAACAGCCCTTTCGACCCTGCACAACGATCCGCGACTTACTCCGAATTAAAAGCATTGGGGCTTTGACCGCGCTGCTCCTGTGCCCTGTGGCTCGGAGAATTTTACGATACCGCAGTTCTGTAGTAAGCCTTTTCGCTCCCAGCACTGCCCGTTCTCACGAAACGCAGCTAAAGTAGGTTTACAGGCTAAGGTGAGATACGGTAGTACCCCCCCGCTTCTTAAAAGAGCGCGAAACAGCTCTTCGAGCAGGTATCGGCCTACCATCGCTTTCTCAGTCCTCCCGAGCCTCTACCCCACTCAGGATCGAATAGATAAACTGCTCCTAGAGATCTGTGTGTCGCGAGCTCTTTGTCATCACTGACCTCTATTGCATTATCATCATCTGCATGCCACCAGCGCGATCCTCTCTTTACGTAGGCCGTGTAGCCTGTCCCGTCTCCACCCTGATGGCAAATGAACCCTGTGAGTTGATATTCAACTGGAGATGTGTTTGAGTCTAGGTATGCGGGGAGGGGGGATTGCCCACAGATCTGGAACCTCAATAGAGTGACCAAATCTGATCTTTTGCTGTCTGTCTTTGTCCCAAACCACCCGTTTCAAGCCAATTGGCAGTAGGTTTGGTAAAGAAGCTACTTTTAAAATCTTCTACTCGCATTCGCTATTGAACTGCAACTTTAACGCATCGTTCAAGTTGCCGACTGCTGGGCCTGCGGGGAGGGTCAGCATGCGCATCTTATCCGCATCCTTCGCGCCTAGTAAAGCGGGTAAATCCTTTTCATCCAGGTTGGCCTCTTGCACTCATTGAGCTTCTCCGAGCGCTCATACAGCGTTTTGTCTTCTTGGGTTTTGGCGCGCATTTGTGGCGCGTACGCGACCTAAGCGTCTTGCGGATTGTTCGCCAGTCGTGACTGATCCCTTACCTACCAGGCGGCCTTTGAATCTAACGTAGAAACGATAGATAAGCGCAGCAATTAGCTTTAGACTAGTCAGTGTTTGCGGGGACGTTATTCAAATGGCCTTACCTTCTACGCTCCCAGCAGCCGATGCAGGGGGGAATGAAGGGCTGTTCTTTGGGAGGTTGCAATCCTATTTTGACCGCACAGCTAAAGCGCTTATCATCTGTGCGATGCTGGTAGGAGAGTTTTAAATTCCAGCAGGAGCGAATTGTTTTGAGGATATCAAACTGGTACTCAGTATAACCGGGTTCTTTCGGGCGATTCCAACCGTGGCGGATTTGGAAATCAAAGGCTAGGTCGCGATTGTAGCGATAGAAGGTGTGCCCTAAAACCGTGTTTCGTTTATCGGACATTGCGGAATTCAGTAGGTCACTTTCGGTGCGGAAAGAGTCGATGATGAAATTATTTGCATCGGCCTTTCGCCAAACCCACTGGTCGCGGTAGCGGAACTCGCAGGCAAAGGCTAGGGTGTCGGACAGGGTCCAATCGGTGCGGATGTTTAGCTGGTCGAGCGTATAATGTTCGCAGTTGTATGAGGTGAGGGCAGTGTAGCGCAGGCGAGGAGTTGCGTCCCAAATCACGTTGCCGTAGACACGTGGGATGGTTTTGAGTAGAGTCGGGGTGCGGTAAAAAGCGTAGGTGTAGAGATCTAGAGTCAGCACGTGGCCCACACTAGGCGCACAGCGGCGATAGATGAGCTGTCGGGTACCAAAGCGTAGGCTATTAAGGCGAAACCAGCCGTCATTGATGCCAAAGATGTAGTGTTGGTCGGGGGAGCTGTTGGGTGTGGTGATGTATTCGTAACGCGCGTAGGGTTCTATAATGTGTTTTGTGTCTCCATGACAGCGGTAAAAATGGCTGTTGACTTCGCCCCCAAAAACGCCTGATAGCATCCACTCACTTGAGCGGCTCGGCCCGTTGCCGTAATAGATAGCGATTACACCAGCTTTTGGGGTCATGTTGATGTTGCAGAAGGCAAAGGGGCGGTAGAGGCTGTGTTGGAATTCCACACGCGTGGCGTTATAGTTGGTTACGTTGACGAGCTGGCTGGCGTAGCGAAATTCATAGTAACCGAATCGTATGAGGTTTTCAGATATGATGCCGGTGGGCCCGAGGACAAAGGGATGTGCGCTGAGCGTGATGGAGGGCAGCTCTTCATTGACTGATTCGAAGGAGTTGATGCGTACGCGAGCCGTTACTTCTGAAATAAGCCAGTCGGTTTGAGAACGGAGATGCGCCTGCGTGAGTTGGCCGGTTTCGAGGTCAAATTCGGAGTCATTATAGTCAGCTGCCATGTTGATGTCACTGAGCTTGTCGTAAGAGACATCTAGCGTAAGTTTTCCATCGCTTAACGCTTTGTGGATAAGGCCCTGAAAGCGGTAGCGCGTCTTGAGGGTGGTCTGCTCAACGGAAGAATCGCGCGCTATATAGTTGCGGCTCAGAAACTCCTCACAACGTGCGGGATTAGAATACTGCGTTTCCAAAGCGCCTCCAGGGCCTTTTGAAAGCCGATAGTCAAACCGTAGAAACGTTTGCATGCACTTCCATTCAAAGAGCTTATAGGCAAAGCCTATGCGCACGCCCTGTTCTCCACCCCATCGCAGCCGATAGCGAATCGGTGAATCGAGAATTGAGTCGAGATGTGTCTGGAGGTAGGGTAGATAAAATAGTGGGAGGTGTAGGAGCCGCACCATCATGTGATGGCCAGTCAAGAACCGGTTGTGGGATAGGCGGGCTTCTTTTAAGGAAATCCGCCAGTCGGGATCCTGTTTATCTGATGTTGTGACGTAACCGTTATACATCACTAGACTGCCGTCAGATAGAAATTCAATGCAGTCTGCGCCCATATACCAGGGGCTGAAAGCGCTCCTAGCGTTGCGTACGTAGCCTTGGCGGGAAACAAAATCGTAGTCTATTTCAGACCCGATAAATACTTTGTCGCCGTATTCCAACATGAGGTTGTTTTCAGCGTGCACTTGAAATTGTTCTTCGCCTTCCACAGAGCGCTTTACGGCGGTGATGCATTCCCCTTGAATGCGCACGTCGCAGCCCTCCACGACCCCGCCTTCGGTCGTCTTAAGGATGCCGTCACTATAGGTTGGATTGCGTAAATTGATGGTCACGCCATCTGGGAGGGGGATATCAACGGCTGCTATCGATAGGCAGCCGCAGACTGCCAACGCACAGGTTCGCCACATCCTTTTCATCTTTTGGTCCGACTTCGTCTACTAAATCGATAAACTATAGGAGGACCAGAGAAAAAATCCTAGTGAAACCAAAGAATTAGCTTTTTAAGACCTTTTCTACCCAGTCTCTGGCCTCACTGTTGTAAATGATCCCCATGTGATTGCAGGGGAACACTGCGGGCCTCTCCGGGCCTAGGGTGACATGTTCTAGCATAACTAGGTCATCATGCTTAGCAGCTGCGTAGTAAAACTGTGTGTTGGTTGCTGAATGTTCGAAGAGATCTGAAAGCTCTCGTAAGAGAGGGCTTTCCGGCGCCATTTCTTTGCCACATTTTGAGAATACCCAATTGGCAGCCCGTGCTAATTTGGCTCCTCTCAGCGGGGCAGCTAACGCGACCACGGATGTGATAGCAAATGAGTGGGATTTCCGAAGGGCATAGGCAGCAGCGACAACGCCGCCCATAGAATGGCCGACAAGGTGGATTTTGGGCAGCTTATCACCATACTGAGCCAGAGATTTATCCATGAAAAGGCCTAGCCTGTCGACGAGTTCATCGATAGTTTGTAGAGGATGATCTAGACCAAAATCTATGGCTAAGGTGTTGTGCCCAGCGCGATGTAAGTGTTCCATCCATGGATGCCAGCAAGAGCTATCCGCGAGGTAACCGTGTAAAAAAATAATGAGGCTATTGTGGTCAGTGCCCAGAGGCCGTGGCTCAGCCCCCTTGAAAAATGCTTTTAGACGGTAGCGCGCCGCGCGCCAAAAAGCCAGCAGCTCGCTGATTATACGTTCGTTTACGGTCTGTGCAAAATGGTGCAGTGCGGTTTTCAAAGTCTACTCTTGAAATTCTAATCAAAAGCAACCCGTAAAATCCGACTAGGCGCGATGGGTTGCTAGCATGATTTATATCTAGGCTACAATTGAATGTCTATCATCGTATTTGACGACTTAATACTTGTTTTCTTTTGATGCTTACAAAATATCAGACCCATTGGCTGGACCGAACATCTAGCTGCAAGGCAGGCGCCCTGGTTATTTTTCAGAGGGGCAGCACTTTCACATTTCGTTAACTGCTTGCTTAACCAAGTGAGGCTGTTTTAAACTCTTTCAAAAAACCAAAAACAACTAGTAGTGTCAGATTTATTTGCTAGGATAAAACTAGCTTTTTAGCTAGCATGACTATTGCTAATAGCCATCAATAGATGGAACCCGTTTTAAACACCGTGCAGAGGTAGATTATGCTTCCCAGTTGTCCACCAGAGTATACCCCGTTTACTCGTCTTAAGCCAGGCGACTATCACTTCCACCGAAAATTATCTGACGATAGGAT
>CAYUJS010000027.1:0-23513 GCA_964445105.1 uncultured bacterium
CCCGAACTTGAAGAAATCGGCTTAACTAATGGGAAATTTTAATTAGAGGTTGGTAGATTCGATAAAATGGATCTGGTTTGATGAGCGGAGCCAGTGAAGTTGGTGCAGCCCCCAGACTGCCTATTTAGTTTTTAACAGGGCTTGCTGTTCATAATGTGTATGCTTGGTTACGAGAGTCCTCATCCTCGGGAAATAAATATTTCAGCGTCCCCTCTTTAACCATTGGCGTGAGGTGGCTTCTGACAAAGTGTTTTTTATCCTTTCTTTTCAGAATTTCCGCTAATTGCTGGGCAGTTAGTGGTTGCCACGCACATAGTTTTTGGATCAAAAAATGTAATTCTTTTTTACCGGAGTATTTATTCAAATTACGCACCAATGCTTGCAGCTCTTTTGGTAGCGCTACTGTTGAAAACACACCGGTGTATGGGTGTGTTTCTTCTTTAGACACACCGGTATGCAGGCGCGTCGGCTTGCCTACTGGCGGGGCTCTTTTTCTAGCTTCTGGATGAACAGGCAGCACCTTGAGAAAGTAGCGGGACTCTTCGTCTGTTTAATAGCCGGCGGAGAACCATTCTCCTGCATAGCCTTATGAATTTTAGGCACTCCACTACAGCGCCCTTCGGTCAGGTGGAGCTCTTTAAGAAAATCTCCAATCCGACGATTTCTATAAGTTCGAACGTGAGCTGACCCTCTGTTTAAATCTTCGATTTTCAGAGGAGACAATGGACCCGGAAATGATAGTATTTCAATACGATCGGGCCTAATGCTGATTTCAATAGGCTCTCTTTGGGCGTAGTCCTTATGGTAGACAGCGTTGGCTAAAGCCTCTTCCAATGCAACATAAGGATAATTGTAAAATCGATCAGCTTCTGCGCGGTCTGGTCTTTTGCGGATCTCCTCTGTGATGAACATCGCCTGAAGATACCGCAGTGCTTCTTTAAGCTGAATATGGATAGGTCCTTTGAAGATTTTTTCAGAGAAGCTATCGCCTACTTCATCATGAAAATCAACAATTTCAATCCGAGCGCAGGGGAAAAATTGCTCAGGGTTATTATTGAACATCATCAAGCCGATATTTAAAGGCTTCAGATATTCCGCGGGGCCCTGCACAAGTTGCATTTGACGGCAGAGCTGCTCAAAAGGAATCTTGTCGACTTCGGGAAGGAGAGCGCTCTTCACATCGCTCAAAAAGTTTTTGATAATATCTTGCTGTAGGTCTTTTAGGTCGGCCTGATGACAGATCCGATCATCGAAAGGAACCTGGTTAGCCAACTCATGAAGACGCGGGATATCTTTTGTTTGCGCTTTAACGGTTGTGGAGTTACGCCGAATGAAGTATGAGTAGGGCGCGTTCTTACCTAACGTGTCAGGGGCTTGGTAGGGCCGCGCTTGTCCGCCTGGACACCAGATCAACAGAATCATTTTTTCTTGAAAAATTACTGGCGCAACTATGGGATGATAGTTGGGGCGCATCCTGTAGCTTAGGTGGACGAGATCTTTTTGAATTTCGTCGACTTTATTGGCCGGTATGCCTACCGGAGGGAAGATCGGCTCGCCGTTGTTTTCTTCCAGTCCTACGATTAGATAGCCGCCGCCCCAATTATTGATGTCATTTGAAAAAGCGCAAATTGTGCGAATGATCTCTTCGGGATTCCATCCTTTTTTGAATTCAAGGCGTTCCCATTCAATAACCTGTCCTCTCGGTAATTCATCAACATTAACGGGCAGTGTTGCCGTATTGTAGCCTTATTTACAATTGTTATAAATCACCCACTCTTTCGAAACAAGCAAAATTACCAGATTCAGGACACAAAAAATTATAAAAAATTGTTTAAAAAGAATTGCGGGCAGATGACAATAAACCCTCAGCTGTGGCAATCATACGCACATGACAACTCGCCCCCGTGTTCTGATCATTCATGAAAAGTATGGCCGCCTAGGGGGCGCAGAGCAGCATCTGCTTACGATAGCGCCCGTTTTAAAGAAGTCGTTTGATTTAGATTTTCTGTACTGGCAGCGCACCGGGGTAGATGAAGCTTTTATGGACCAGCTCTTCGAGCGTAGCTTCTGTTTAGATTTTTCAGACAATGAACTTAAGCAAGCTGCCACTGCTATTTTAGCGCAGTCTCAGCCGAATTTGATCTACCTCAATAAATGCCTCAGTAACCCGCTACTCGAAGTGCTTCTCGATTCTGGAATACCTGCAATACGTATGTTTCACGACCACGAAGTCTACTGTATGCGTGGTTATAAATATTTCCCTTGGTCGCGGAAAGCCTGTCACCGCAAGGCCGGGCCGTGTTGTCTCGCGCCTTGTCATGCGTTTTTGCAGCGCGATCGCAGCAAGGGGGTATATGGTGCTAAATGGGTCAGCTATACGCAAAAAATGCGCCTCATCGAGCTAGACCAGCAACTTGCCGCTTTTTTTGTGGGCAGCCATTATATGTGCGGCGAATTACTTTTGCAGGGTTATGACGAGGGTAAAATCTCTATTTTTCCTCCTTTGTCGCCCAACCCGACTGAGCTAGGGCAGTCCAGTATGAGCGTAGAAAATGTGATTCTTTTCTTGGGGCAAGTTGTAAGGGGCAAGGGGGTTGATTGCCTGCTTAGGGCCGCTGCAAAGCTAAAATCTCCTTTTAAACTGGTTATTGTCGGTGATGGCAACCATCTTTCCTACTGCCGCCAGCTAGCTTCTGAGCTGGTTCTTGATGAACGGGTTGCATTTATTGGCTATCGATTACATGCCGAGCTCAAAAGCTACTTTCGCGAGGCGACCTTGGCTATCGTTCCATCGGTTTGGCCGGAGCCGTTTGGCATGGTTGGTTTGGAGCTGATGCAGCATGGACTACCCATTATTGGCTTCGATAGTGGCGGTATCAGCGATTGGCTGAGGGATGGGTACAATGGGTTCCTGGTGCCTTGGATGGACATCGATGCAATGGCACAGCGTATAGATGAGCTGTTACAAAATAAAGAAAAAGCACGGCAACTCGGTTTGAATGGTCAGTTATTCGCCCGAGAAGAGTTTAATTTTGAACGCTATGCCGACAGTTTTGTCGGCAAATTCCATGCATTAGCCATTCAGGCTTGAAGTTGGATCTTCGATCTTCTTGCGTCAAAATATTTTTTTATAGATAAGTCTATGAAATGCCACTAAAGGTCTTGATGCTTGTAGAACTCTTGGCGACAGCCCAGTCTGCGCTTTCCGCTCCTCCTAGCATGTGGGCGCCCTACAAGCAACCTATTTTCTTTTTTCTTTTTTTTGGATTTCTCACTTATGGATGTCTAACCTGTCTCCTGGTCAAAAATGGCCCTTTGGTTCTCCTAGGGCTGCTGGTAGGTAGCTTAGTCATGCCCATCGCTTTAAGTCTCACCTTCATGCCAAATGACGGTTACAAGCAGGCCACACGGGGTTTAGAGATCCATTTGGCTGATCTATGTGCATTAGTTCTTTTTCTCTACTTGGTCACACCCGGTAAAAGGGCGAAAGTGGTCTGGTCTCCGCCCATGACCTGGCCGTTTCTCTTCTTCTTTCTGATGGTGTTTATCTCATGGGTACAAACCGATGCTGCGATAGCTAATCCTCTAGCGGGTGATTCGAAACGCAAAGCGGACCTCGGTATGGAGGCTGTCTTCAAATTAGGCGTATACCCAATCTGGGAGATGATTAAGCTTTTGCGAGGGTATTTTATTTTTTGGATAGCTGTGAATGTTACCCGCGATAATAAAGCCATCGAGGTGATCAAATTTGTCGCTAGTGGCTTACTGATCTACTTGACCGCGCGCGCCTTGTTTGACCGTTATGTATTGCACATTCACCGCATTAACGCGGGAATGGGCCACTATAACAACTTCAACACTTTTGTGGGTATGCTAGGAATGTTTATCTTTCCTTGGATTTTCTACACCAAACGTCCGGGATTGGCTCTCTTTTTCTTCCTACTGGTCATCAGCGCTTTTGTCTGTATTGTATTGTCTATCAGCCGTACTGCTCTGGTTGCTTGTTTACTCGCTATGCTGATTGGAACGCCTGTTTTATTATTTCGCTTTTTTACGGCCAAAAATTTACTTTTTATTGCGTTAGCAGTAGTTGGAGTGGTTTTGATCACGGCCAAGGCGTACCACACGCTCGAAGAGCGTTTTGAACATAAAAACCCCACACTGACTAGCTACCATAATAGGCAGCGCCTCAACAGCGAAGGCGTCAGCATGGCGCGCGACCGTTTGTTCGGTGTGGGCATGGGGAACTTTTCGGCTTGGTCCATTCTGCGCTATTCTGAAGCTACGGGGGCCGAGCTCGGCCTATTCGCCCATAACACCTTCTACTTAACTTTAGGTGAAACAGGATGGCCAGGGTTCATCGCATTCGTGGTCTACTGGCTCCGTTTTATACACATTGCGTTCTATAACATGATCAGCAGGCAGTCTTGGAAAGACCCCCACGTATACGCCACCGTTATGGCTGTAAATTTGTCGATCCTGCTTCTCTTTCCGCAAATGGTTTTTCAGTTTACCTACAGGGTGACGCCGGTCTTTCTATTGGCCCACTTGTTAATGGGCGTGGCTGTTTCTCGCTACTTGCTTATCAAGCAAAGGCGTGCAGAAGTCGCTAGGCAACGCATAGAGGCTAACGGTTAGGGGTCTCTTATGCGTCGGTGGCTATTGCTCATCGTTGTTGCTGTGGCCCTACTGTTCCAGTGCGTGACAACTACAGCGCTTAGGGAATATTTTGTGGGAGATGAGGGCTTCTACGGCACTGTAGCGCTCAATATGGAACGGTCCTGGTACTACTGGCTACACCCTACACAGGTTCCGGAGGGGTCCTTTGAAAGCGAACGAGCCCGCCTGGGGCATCCTTGTATCCATTGCATGTTCATGGCTGCCTCCTCAAAGCTACTCGGAGGGGGGATTGTGCCATTTCAGCTTGTGCCGCTCGCCTCTTTTGCCTTGACGCTTTATTTCCTCTATCGGTTAGTAAGTTTGTGGGACGAGCAAGCTGGCCGTTATGCAGTGTATCTAGCAGCCATCTCTCCTGTAATGCTCAGCGAATTCAGCCTTCTACAGGCCGAGCCTATGATGGCTGCCTTAGGCTTGGCGGGCATTTGTTTCGCTGCTTCGGGAGTTTTACATACCAAAGGCTGGTGTGCGCGTGTTGCTGGTCTTTGTTTTGGGCTAGCTTTTCTGAGCAAGTTATGGCTAAGCTTTCCCTATCCATTTGCGGGCGGTGTTGCTGTGATCATCCTGTCGCGTCTAAAAAAACAGCCCCTAGCCTGGCTGCTGAGATACCTTGTGCTGATGTTGGGTTATTTCCTACTCACTAGTTCGCTACACTTGCTCGCTATAGCGATCTGGGCGCCGGAGGATTTGCCATTTTGGGTAAAAGGCATCTACTGCGGTCTTTTTAGTGGTCAAGGCGTGCAGGGCACCAAGCTACAAGGTGATTCGCTCGATCTCCCAGCGAACTGGGCTCACCCCTTTTGGTATTACTTCGGCATTGCGTACCGAGATCATTTCTTTGTGTTTCCTATCATTGCTTTGGGTTTGCCCTATCTTTCGCGGCGTGTCTATCCCGCACTTTCCTGGATAGCTCCTGGCATAGCCTCTATTTTGCTTCTGTCCGTTTTTGCCATCAAGAGCTCCTTGTACGTGCTCTCGGTTATGCTGTTTATTTATGCCTTGGCAGGCCTTTGCCTAGTGGCGCTGTTGCGTCAAAAAGAATTTCGTTGGAGCGTCTGGACAGGTATTGTGGCGCTCTTATTGAGTCTTTTGCTGATCGGGGTACTGGTGGCGCCAAGCAAGCTTTCGACTACTTACAGGGTCGCCCATACGTTGGTTGTGGGCTTGTTTTTTTGGCTGATGACCGCTTTTAACCCCTACCGGCGGGCCAAAACAATTTTTCTATACGCGAGCGCGGTCCTTTTTGCGCTATTCATCGTGACGGATCTATCGGCTCGCTATCCTACGGACCAAGTTTTGTCTGCTATGATCGCCCCATATGTGGAGCACAAGCCGCCAAATCAGGTGGCCTTTATAGCGCCAAATTTCAAGTCTCCTCAACTATATCTCTTTCGCCGAGGTCGTTACTGGAAGGACACGCCCTTCCACCTGGACCCGGAGGCCTTCTTCAAAGAGATGAAGAAGCAAGGGGTGCGCCTCTTTATCTTGGGGCTAGAGGATCGGCAGAACCCCTCCCTCATTCCTTTATTGCGCTACCTTTCGTGTCACGCCCAAGAGATTACCGATGAGTTTCGAGAGCGCTCGGGCCGTTCTCTAGATCGCAAAGTTTTTTTACTGAAAGCACCGTAAGTGACTAAAATTAAAATTGTTTATGGGCATGCTTTTTATCTAATATATATAATTTAGAATAATTTTTATTTATAAACGCGTTGCTTAAAAACGCAGGTGGGTGTACCATCTTGAGAAAGAGGGGCGATGTGCTAAACGACTTGCCTTAGAGGCTGCTTATTGGGATAGAAGTAGAAAGTGCCCTGGAAGACGTATAACGGATCAATCAAGTAGCAGATATATTTAAAATTAAAAGTTTTGATAAAAGAGAAGCGTGAAATGGAAGTTTTTACGGAGCTATTGAAAGAAATCGGTGCTGCTCAGGCGTTGGTTATACTTGTCGGAGGCGGGCTTTTGTATGCTCAGATCAAGAGGGAGATCACGGGGCTGTCAACGAGCCTACAAGCGGCGATGGGGGGGGCTGACGGTAGGCCTGCAAGCAGCGATGGCAGGGCTGGCAGGCGTGCAGGCAGAGATGAAAGAGCTAAGGGCGGACTTGCAAGCAGACGCGAAAGAGCTGAAGACGGCTCTACAAGCGGAGATGAAAGAGCTGAGGGTGGACTTGCAGGCAGAAATAAAAGAGGTAAGTGCAGATTGTAAGGCCGGGTTCGCTAGGCTCGAGGTTAAGTTTAGTAAACTGGAGGGAAAGTTTGGTGAGCTTAGTGTTAAGTTTATCTGGCTTGAGAACAACTTTGTTAACTTTGAGGGCAGGATTGGGAAGCTCTCTGAGAAGGTTGAAAATGTAGATCGAAGGCAGTTTGTCCATTCACGGCCATTGCCTGTTCAATCAAGTAGCCCCTGAAAAGAAGGCAGAGTGATAGTTTTTGCAGCACCTGCTAAACAAGAGGGAGCCGACCGGCTTCGGGGTAGCCATGAGCCTTATTTGAAGCCTCAGTCCAGGCTACTAGTTCGCTGCGCACCGTGCCCTCTACCGGCTCTCGCTGAGCCGGTTTCTTTTTTTAGTGGGGTCCGGCGCGCCTTTTGTGAGCCTCACCTTCTACCCGTTCACCAAATAGGACACAGCTTCTTTTTGAGAATCGTGAGCTAAAGAGGCCGCAGCGTACAAGGGCCGTGAGTCTAGCCCGTCGACTATGGAGTAGTTGAGGGAGGAGAAACGGATAGCAGCAGTACATTTAGGGTGGGTCGCTAGGAAAAGACGAAGGCTGCGCAACGTAGTGCTCGCGCCGCTTTTGACCTCAATGGGAAGAATGAGCTCGCCTCGCTGGATGAGGTAGTCGACTTCCGCTGCGCTATTTTTCTCTTTTCTTTTCCAAAAATGGATCTCGGCCTTGCTGGAGGGATTAGCATAGCAAATCAGCTCTTGTCCAACGAACCCTTCAGCGATTTCGCCGCGATTTTTAAAGCTTTTTAGCGGCTGTAAAAACCAGGCTGAGATGTCAGATCCCAAGATGGCCTGGCAAAGCCCAATGTCTAAATAAATTACTTTGAATGTGTCAAAGTCCGCTTCCGCGCCAATGGGAATTCCTTGTCCGGAGGTGTGGCGAATCGTATGGATGATGTTCGCTCTTTCTAACAGTTCCAGAGCAGGGGCTAATTCCCTCTTGCGATACTCACCATGGATTTCTCGATAGGAGAACTCTTTGCCCACAAAGTGCGGTACTTGGCGAAAAAGCTGCTCTAAATACTTCACCTGTGCTTTCCGAGCGTATTTTTCAAAATCTTGCCGATAGGTGGCGGCAATTTGCTGCAGCACGTGCAAGGCAGAGGTGGGATCTTGAGTTCGGACCCACCTTGCGACGGCTTCTGGCATTCCGCCAATTGATAAGTATTCTCCAACAAGATCTAGAATTTTTTTATGCACGGCCTCCTGCAGCGCAAGCCCGGGTGGATGGCTTAGGATTTCTGTCCCGATTAAGCGATTGTTTGTAGCTACGAGATATTCTAGGAAGGAGAGGGGGTACATGTATAGCATCGAAATGCGGCCGACCGGGACTCCCACCTTCGCAATTGCAAATTCTAAAAGCGATCCCGCTGCAACGACATGGAGGTTAGGCATCTCTTCATAGAAATAACGCAGCGCGAGGATGACGCGGGGTGCCTCTTGAACCTCGTCGAAGAAAAGTAGCGTTTCTCCAGGGATAATCGCTGTTTTTAGCAGAAGTGATAGTGATAAAATAATTTTTTCGGGCGCCAGATCTTTTTCGAAGATAGAGGCGGCCCCCTGTAAGCGCTCGAAATTAATCTCAACAAAATACTTGAATTTATTACCTAGTTTACGGACAGCGCAGGTTTTTCCTACTTGTCTCGCGCCTCGAAGAAGAAGCGGCTCGCGGAACAAATCGGACTTTCACCGGTCGAGATGAAAATCTATGATTCTTCTAAACATGGTTGTTTTCCAAGGCAAAAACGGTTTGTTTTTGGTCGATTTACAACCCAAAAATACGATATTTTTGGCTATTTTCCAAGGTAAAACCGTTTCTAACAGGGCGCAGCAACAACCATCACTGGAAGGGTGCCATTCGAAGGCTTTGAAGGGCGTGGAGAGCTGCAAAAGATACCGCGCAGCCAATGGGCCGCGTCAGTCTAGAATTTGTTCTAATTTTGCGCCGTGAGGATAAAACTGAATTATTTTCACTTCATCTTTTGGACGAAATGCGAGGGAATTTCACCTAAGAAGCAGCTAGGGCGCATGGAGCG
Organism: uncultured bacterium; assembly: GCA_964445105.1. Taxonomy (GTDB): domain Bacteria; phylum Chlamydiota; class Chlamydiia; order Chlamydiales; family JAJFMA01; genus CAWBNS01. The sequence goes on from CAYUJS010000027.1 coordinate 8,944, forward strand.
AGCGCCGCCCCAGAGGAACCGTGTGCGTGCATGGGAGAGATAGAGATGCTCCTTTGCTCGTGTCATACCGACATAGCATAGGCGTCGCTCCTCCTCCAATTTCTTATCATCGCCTCGGCTGTTGGCGTGCGGGAACAGATCCTCTTCCATACCAACCAAGAAGGTGACGCGAAACTCTAGGCCTTTGCCGCTATGAATGGTCATTAAATTTAGTCTTTGATCGTCTGTTACCACGTCATCTAGTGTTGATTTCAAAGAGAGCTCTTCTAAAAATTCAGCTAGAGTACCTTCGGGATGCTCTTTAGACCATTCCACAGCTTTGGTGGCAAGTTCTTTCAGGTTTTCGCGCCGATCTTGGAATGTTTCCTCGTCTAGCGCGATATGCTCCCAGTAGCCGCTGTCTGCCAAGACTGCTTGGATTAGATCTGCGATGGAGCAGTGCGCACTCAGTTGTCTCCAGGAGCGTATTAAAGCTGCATAGCCGGCCAGTGCGGTCTTTTGCTTAGCTGATGCACCGCTGAATGTGGGGTTTTCGCAACATTCCAAAATACTCTTGCCGGTTGAGATGCACTCATCGCGCAATTTATCGGTGGTGGTGGGACCAATACCCCGTTTCGGTAGGTTGATCGTACGCTCAAAAGCCACGACATCATTGCCTGAATAGACCATGCGTAGAAAAGACATGATATCTTTGATTTCTCGGCGCTGGTAGAAAGAGATACCTCCCACAATCACGTAGGGGATGCGCAACGATAGTAAACGATCCTCAAAGATTCGAGATTGGAAGTTCGTGCGGTAGAAGATCACCATATCGCTTAAAGCGACTCCATTTTGTAAATGTCTTCGGAGCTGCTCTACTACGAACCAGGTCTCTGTACGATCGTCGACTGCGGTAAAGATAGTGATTTTTTCTCCTTTGCCCAAGTCACTCCAGAGATTTTTCTGGTAGCGACTTTCATTTTTGGCGATCACCGCATTGGCTGCATTCAAGATTGTTTCCGTGCTGCGGTAGTTCTGTTCTAATCGGACAACTTTAGCGCCCGGATAATCCATCTCAAAGCTCAGGATGTTATTGAGATCGGCGCCGCGCCAAGAGTAGATGGATTGATCAGGATCCCCCACAACGCAGATATTGCCATATTTTTTTACGAGCAGCTGTACCAGCGTATATTGAGCTTGGTTGGTATCTTGGTACTCATCGATTAGGAGGTATCTCCAGAGCTCTTGGTAGAATGCAAGCACCTCAGGATTTTCCTGAAATAATTTCACAGGTAGAAAAAGTAGATCATCAAAATCCAAAGCATTATAGCTTTTCAAACGCGTCATGTACTGGTCGTAAACACGTGGAAAGAACATGTCCACGGTTGTAGTGCCCGTTGCTGGCACATCTTCGGGCTTCTGCAGTGCGTTCTTAGCACGAGAGATCGACTGCCTTATGCTTTTGACATCCGTCTTTTCAAGCGTCACACCCAGGTCTTTTAAAATGCTCTTCAGGACCTTATCGACGTCTTCTTCATCATAAATTGTAAAGTCACGCGTATAGCCCAAGCTGGTGATAGATCTTCTCAAGATGCGCGCGCCGAGGCTATGAAAGGTAGAGATCAGCACCTCGTGCTGGGTCTGATTCTTGACGCGATGTTTCATCTCTTGGGCAGCTTTGTTGGTGAAGGTGAGCCCCAAAATCTCTTGCGCAGGCACGCCGTTTTCAATCAAACTGACGATGCGCATTGTGACAACGCGCGTTTTCCCCGAGCCCGCTCCGGCCAGTACCAGGAGTGCACCTTGCAGAGTCTTAACCGCTTCAAGCTGCGGGGCATTGAGACTCTTACACAGTTCCTCTAGACTTGCAGACACAGGATAGTTCCTCGAAATTGATACGTGAGTATACTCCACAATAGGCGGACAAATATCAATGAAAAACTAGCCCGTCTTAGTATTGTGTGGCTTGGGGAGGGTGCTCTCCGAGGAACTCCTCGCATTGGAATACTTGTACCCACTTAACTGTTTCGCCGTAGGCCTGAAAAAGGCTTCTAACGCCGAGGTACTGGACAGCTCGAAAGTAGGTGCGGAGCTGTTCTTCCAGCTGAGCTGCGTGCGCGGCGAGCTGCTCTTCTGTCATGGGTTTGTAAATAACCTCGATGAAAAAGCCGATTGCCGTAGGACCTACCGTCTCTATGCCCGGCCAAAAATCAAACTGGTTTTTCCGCGCTTGGTCCAGATTGAGGAAAAACGCACGTTTTTGTCCTACCGAGTAGAAGCTAGCTAGGCTACTGACCTGGTAGCGGTTACTGACCAGATAATGCTCTTTCGAATCGTATCCCATCTCTTTTAAGCTGCTCTGCAGATTGGTCCATCCCACGTTATAGCGAAAAGGGCTCCATTTGGCGGGCGGACCGGTCCGGTAGGGGGTAGCTGTGCTTTGCATAGAGGGAACCGCGAATACGAATGCGGTAAGCCCGATAGACAGGAGGCTGCCAAGAAATAACCAAGGCCGTCCGGTCACGATCTGCTCGCAGGCATACCAGCACACTAGTACAATCGCGGTAGGATAAGCAAATGCGCACCAATTGCCTTGAATTTTGACAAACAGGCTAAAGATCCAGTAGATGAAGACAGTAAACGTGGCCACGCCGCAGAAGAGAATGGCATTTGGCGTGGCCTTGCGTTTACGCCATAGGTCCAGATAAGCCAGGACCAGCAGGACAAAGAAAACGGGTGACAAGAGCGCCACCTGTGCCCCGAGGAAGTCAAAAAAGTTTCCATGAAACCAGCTCTGCTCACCACCGGAGATCTGCGCGCCCACATGGCGGAAGGTGGACCATTGGTGGTGCCAGTTCCAGATTAAGCTAGGAAGTAGGCCGAGGAGAGAAATCGCCACGCCTGATATCAGCTTAAGACTCTTGACGCGCGGCCGAAAATAGCTGTAGACGAGGATAACAATCCAAAAAATATAGATTGTCCATTTAAACAATGCGCCGCAGAGGATCAAGAGCCCTATCAAAGGGTAGGAGGGGTTTTTATTCTGCTGCAAAGCATAAGCCATGGCGGCTGCCGCCAAGGTCCAAAAAAAGATGTAGCCTGCATCAGTGGTAGCTATGAAGGAGGCAATAATGCCGATCGGCGCGAAAGCCATTACAGCGCCCGCCCAGAAAGCGGTGCTGCGCTTGAGCCCGCAGCAATGGGCCAAAAGATAGACGGCCAGTGGAAGGGCAAATCCAAGCAGTACCGCGCCCAAGCGAACACCCAATTCAGTGCTACCAAATAGGCTGGTTCCCAAGGCAATTTCCCAAGCAATGCCTGGGGGCTTGCTGTAATAACCCAGGCTTAGATCTTGGCTCCATAGCCAATATTGCGCTTCGTCGGGCCCGAGCCCGATTCCTGATTGGAAGAGTACAAAAAGGATGGCGGCTACTTTTACAAAAAGTAGACATACGAGCGAAAGATTGTAGTTGGGCACTGTGCAGCACTTGGGAAAGGGGATATGGCCCGGTGGGTCTGACAGAAGCATACTTTCCTATGGTCCTCGCGCAAGGATGAGTTGCTCATGTTGCGCCAAATTACGAAAAATCGCAAGTCCGTCGAGCCGGTTGGGCTACAATTCAAACCCGTACTCAGCGTAGCGGAGAAGGCAAGAGGCTTGCGGCGCGATACGCCCCTATCAGTTCGAGGGAAAATTTACTTAGCCCTTTGATGGAGAGCAACTATGAACAAGAGTCTGTCCACACAAAATCTTTCCGGCAATGAATACCGTAGTTACTGTAACGGAAGAGGCAATGGCTTCTAAGGACTAAGAAGAGGATGACGACTCCTGCAGCTTATGCGATCGAACCATAGAAGCGTAAGTAGTGGGTAGCCTTGATAAAGACAAATTCATACCCCTCTACCGTGAAAAACCAAACAATCAAACTGGCGTAATTGAAAATGTGAATTAACAATTTTTTTACGAGCTATCTTTGCTCGCAGCAGGCGAATTTTTTGCCATTGATTTTTTTGAAAAATAAGCCGGATAAACTTTCGCTGATAAATTATTGACGCTACAATCCAATAGGAGAGGCGTAAACCTTAAGCTATTTGGTATCTAAAATTGCACTAGCCCCAGATACAGAAGTACCCAAGTCTAGGCATAGGGTGCGGCCAGACGGCTAGCTGTCGTCTCCGGGTTGTAATAGGCAAACTTGATCACCTACATCCCGAGTTTGAGCTCCCTTTTTTATCCTTGAAATTAACTCTGATTTTTGGCAAAGTCTTAGCACTTATTGATTATATGTTACTATTTATGCGCGAGCAGCTACAACCAAGGAGAAAATGGAAAAAGGGGTTGTTATCAACAACATTTCCAAGAAGTATAATTCGGCTGCAGCTCTCTGTGACGTTTCTTTTTCCATCAAAAGCGGCGAATTTTTTTCGATTTTAGGTCCTAGCGGCTGTGGTAAGACTAGCCTCTTACGTATCCTAGGCGGATTTGAGGCGCCGGATAGGGGTGCAATTTACCTCGATGGCGTTGACATTACTTCTATTCCTCCGAACCGTCGCCCTGTCAACACTGTATTTCAAAATTACTCCCTCTTCCCGCACCTTTCGATCTGGGAGAACATCGCTTTTGGTTTGCGCATCGCAAAGCGCTCTGAATCTTTTATTAAGGCGGAAGTGGAGCGAATACTCACCCTTATTCAAATGCAGGCGCATGCCCATAAAGAGCCGGATCAGATCAGTGGAGGGCAGAAGCAGCGCGTAGCTATTGCGCGTGCGTTGGTCAATCGTCCGAGCGTCTTGCTTTTGGACGAGCCCTTGGCTGCACTTGATCTCAAGCTGCGTCAAAAGATGTTGTTAGACCTCGAAGCCATTCACGATGAAGTAGGGATCACCTTTATTTTTGTGACGCATGACCAAACCGAAGCGATGTCGGTCAGCGATCGCATCGCGGTTCTCAATCATGGTCGGCTCGCGCAGATTGGCACGCCTGCTGAGATTTACGAGACGCCCAAAAATCATTTTGTGGCAGATTTTATTGGCAATACCAATTTCTTCGAAGGTACGGCCTCGCAGTCGCTGGATAAAGATTATTTAAAGATAGCAGTTGGCGATTTTTCTGATGTTCTTTGTTTTAACGATAATAAGCTGCGAATAGGCGAGCAGATACAGCTCAGCGTACGTCCAGAAAAGATCCATATCGCTCGCGAGAAGCCTCGTACCCATCCGCACCATAACTGTTTTCAAGCCGTTGTGGACGAAACAGTCTACAAGGGAGATCACACGCACTTTGGCGTGCTAGTCAACCAGCGCAAAATCAGCGTTATCCAGCAGCATAGCCGTTTTTTTCTGGATGAGACCCCTATCCGCTGGAAAGATACGGTGTGGATCTGGTGGCACGCGGACGATGGATTCATGATCGAAAGCGCTAGGGATTAGCCCCATGCGTGCACGCCTAAAAGAGCTTTCCTTCACCGCTCCTTCATTTCTTTGGTTGGTGGTTTTTTTTCTGATTCCAACGATCATCGTCTTTACCTATGCGCTTAAGCCTTACGATGTCTACGGAAGCATTGCGCCAGGCTGGACCCTCGGTACACTGCTAGAGCTTTATGACGCCAATTTGCTGACACTTGCGTGGCGTACTTTCTGGATCAGCACCCTATCCACGCTGATTTGTGTAAGCCTTGCGCTTCCCTTAGGATTCCAGTTCTTACTCTCGAGTAAGCAGTGGCGCAACCGATTGCTGTTACTGATGGTGATTCCTTTTTGGAGCAGTTCGCTGATTCGCATATTTGCGTGGAAGGCAGTCTTGCATCCCGAAGGCGCCTTACACAATTTTTTGGTGGCGTTGGGACTGATTAATCTAAACACCACTTTGCTATACAATTCTGGAGCGATTCTTTTTTTTACGGTTTATACGCTGCTGCCGTTTGCTGTTTTACCCATCTATGCTGCTGCGGCCAAATTCCAGCTAGAGCTTTTAGAGACGGCGATGGACCTAGGGGCGACTCGCTCACAAGCCTTCTTTAAGGTGTTTTTGCCCGGTATTAAAAAAGGCGTGGTTACAGGCGCGATGATGGTATTTATCTCGGCTATTGGTGCTTACGTGATCCCCGATTTAGTAGGCGGCGCCAATAGCGAGATGTTCGGCAATAAAATCGCGCAGAAGATGCTTTTGGAGCGCAATCTACCGCAGGCTAGTGGCCTTTCGGCGTTTCTCACGCTGATGGTGATGATCCTGACTGCCGGGGTTGCGCGGATGTTTTGGGGGAAGAAATGAAAAAAAGCCGCTTCTGCCTCAGCATAACGATTATTGTGACGCTTGTCCTTTACCTGCCGGTTGCGATTTTAATCGTTAATTCATTCAATGAGTCGCGTTTTGGTGCAGGCTGGATGGGTTTTTCGCTGAAATGGTACCAGCGTCTTTTTCAAGAAGGCGATCTCTGGCTAGCTTTGCGCAACTCGCTACTTATTGCCGTTAGCTCAACGCTCGCTTCCACCGTCCTCGGCTTTTTAGCGGCTTTTTCCATTCACTACTATAAAACGCCCTTGCAGAAAGTGCATTATAATCTTGTTTATGGTCCCTTGATCATCCCTGAGGTGCTCACAGGCATTAGTTTGCTGCTGTTTTTTATTGCTGCCAACGTTTCACCCGGGCTGTTTACGGTTTTTATCGCGCACACCACCTTTTGCGTGGGGTATGTGACGATGGTGATGTTAGCGAAATTTCAAAACTTTGATTTCTCAGCGGTAGAAGCGGCACAAGACCTCGGCGCTAACTCCTGGATTGCGTTTCGGCGCGTGGTACTACCCTTACTGGCCCCCGGATTTATCGCTGCGATGCTCCTTTCCTTTACAATGTCTATCGATGATTTTGTCATTACCTTCTTTGTCGCTGGCGAGGGCACCATCACGTTGCCCTTGTACATTTACAACATGATCAAAATTAGCGCCACTCCCGTCGTTAACGCACTGTCGACCTTGATGATCTTGGCGACGGTCTTGTGCGTTTGGTTGGTCAAAACCTACTCCAAGGAAGAATTGCTATGAGATTAGTTTATCTTTCGTTGGCGATTCTTTGCTTTGTGCTTTCTTGCGGACCCAAGCCAAGCGAGAAACTCTATCTTTTTACCTGGAGCGATATGTTCCAGCCCGAGCTCATCGAGCAGTTTGAGAAAGAACACCACTGTCATGTATGCGTGACCATCTACGACTCTAATGAATCCATGTACGCCAAATTGAAACTCGGGGCTACAGGTTACGACCTAATTTTCCCGAGCAGCTACTTCATGAAAAGCCTAGCGCAACAAGAAATGATCATCCCTTTGGATCGAAAAAAAATTCCCAACGCGCAGTATCTTGATCCTGAATATTTTTCTGTTGCTTCCGATGAGGCACTCTATGGAGTGCCTTTTTTGGTGGCTTTTTCTGGCATCGCCTACCGACAAGATCGGCTTCCGAATATAGCTCTCTCCTTTGAGTTATTTGCACGAACTGATCTGCGTGGCCGCATGACATTATTAAACGACATGCGCGATGTGTTGGGGGCGGCCCTCAAAGTAGGAGGGCACAGCATTAATTCGCGCGATCCAGCAGAGATTAAACAGGCCTCTGAGAAGGTGATCGCTTGGAAGCAGAACATCGCCAAGTTTGAAAGTGAGCAGTACAAAAGTGGGATTGCTAGCGCGGAATTCCTGGTTGTACAAGGCCACTCCATCGACATTGCCCAGGTGCGGCAGGATGACCAGGAGGTGGTATTTGGTTATCCGAAAGAGGGCGCCATTTTGGCCATTGACTACATAGCAATGCCCGGCGGCGCACGTAACAAAGAACTGGCCCATGCATTCATAAACTTTATGTTAGAGCCTGGGCACGCAGCCCAAAATATGGCGCACATACGAGGCCTTGTTCCTGTCAAGCCCGCCTACGAATTACTCAGCCCAGACATGCGCTCAGACCCTCTTCTCTTCCCAGCTCAAGCGGACAAAGAAAAAATGGAGCTCATCGAAGACGTTGAAGAGGATATTGTACATTACTACCAAGCCTGGGACCACGCCAAGTCAGCATGAGCTATTCAGGCGCGCCGATGCAGCCTCCCATAAGTCGGCAAAAAACCTCTGTATTTCGCTGCTTTCCTTGCTGCAAAGGGCGCAAGGATTGGAGATTGTCGATCGGCACTTCCCTTCGGTATGTGCCGGGACTTTTCGCTTTCTTGCACGGTAGACATCCGGGGCAGTTTCGTTTATGATGCCAGAAATGGATGCACTAAGCGTTAATAACCAACATTTTCTGAATCGTACGCGGTTGGCCTATGTGGCAACGCGCGTTTTGGATACGCCATTTTGGGCGATCTATAACTTGCTCCCGGTGATTTTGTATAAAGATCTACATGCGACTCCGGCGCAGATTGCGGCGATGGTGTCGCTGAGGCCCCTCGTTTCCCTGTTGTCCATGTATTGGAGTTCTGCGGCAAATAAGCGTAGCGATCGCCTGGTACCTAGCATCGTCTGGGCGCGCGTGTTGGGCTACTGTCCCTTTTTTTTCTTCCCTTTTGTAGATAACTGTTGGTTTTTCGTATTTGCCTTCGGCCTGTACATGATGCTGACGGTTGGGGTATTGCCCGCTTGGATGGAGCTTTTGAAGGTGAATATTCCAGATCGTACGCGTGAACGGGTCTTTTCCTACACCCAAGCCTTCGGGTATCTGGGCGGCGGCCTTTTGCCTTTTGCTTTTGGCTGGTTACTAGACGGCTATGCGCAATCTTGGCGTTGGCTTTTTCCACTTGCCTCTATGCTTGCTTTGGGCGCATTTTTCTTCCAGCGGCGTATTCGTGTCCGCGTTGAGGAGCCATTTGCTACAGACGTTCCTATACTTTTAGTCAGTCGCTTGGTCGACCCCTGGAAAGGGGCTTGGGAGCTGATGAGGCGGCGCGTTGACTACAGACGGTTTCAGGTAGGTTTCATGATTGTTGGCTGCGGCCTGATGATTATTGCTCCTGCGCTCCCTATCTTCTTGGTCGACGGCTTATACCTTTCTTACACGGAGTTAGCGGTGGCTATCATGATCTGTAAAGGGATCGGCTTTACGGTGGCTTCTCCTTTTTGGTCGCGTTGGATCCATCGCCTGGATATTTTTCGGTTTACTGCCTATATAGCGGCGGCGGGGTGTTTATTTCCTCTTTGTTTGCTGATTGCCCCAACGGGTTTGGAATGGCTGTACGCGGGGTACGTGTGCTACGGGATCATGCAGAGCGGAAGCGAGCTGGTATGGAGTATGTCTGGCCCTTTGTTTGCTAAGGAAGAAAATAGCTCGGTTTATACAGGAGTGAACATTATCGCCATTGGCTTAAGGGGCTGTTTTATTCCGGCTCTTGGCAGCTTTTTGTGCGTTGCCTACGGCGCTTCTGTCGTGATGTTGTTGAGTATTGGCTGTTTTGTGTTGGCTGCCATCGTTCTCAGGTTCAACGAGCGGCGACCAAGGGCTCACCAGGCAACGGCCTCTTTTTAAGCCTGCGCAGCCTTACGAACCGATCGTCCTCAAAATCTTGTTTACCGAAGCCGATTTGGCGGTATCTCTGCAAAAGCTCTTCGATTCCCTGATCAAGAGTATAGGCGCAGCAGAAATCGGGAATTTTCGCACTTAAAAGATCAAAATTAACCCGATAATTACGCGGATCTGGGCTAGCTTCTCCACCGAATACTACGCCCGTGCTCGGCATGTGCGCTTGCACCTTTTGCACGATATCGAGGACTTGGTAGTTGTCGCGCTTGCACCCTACGTTAAGCGCCAGGGCCTGTTCCGATGGTGGATTTGCCATCCAAGCTAGGAAGGCGCCTGCAATGTCCTTGCAGTGGATGAGCGGGCGCCACGGCGATCCATCGCTTGTCACACGGATCTCTCCAAGTGCCAGTGCGCAGGCTAGTAGGTTGTTCACTACCAGATCGATTCTAAGCATTGGTGAGAAGCCGTAGGCCGTCGCAGAGCGTAAAAAACCGACTTGAAATGACTTGGAACTGAGCTCGGCAAGTCCCTCTTCTGCTTGGATTTTGGAGGCAGCGTAGGTGGTCAAGGGGGCTACAGGATCATTTTCCGAGAGATCTAGCCGAGCTCCTTTACCGTAGATGGAGCAGCTACTGGCGAAAAGAAATAGCGGTATGCCGGCTGCTTTGGCTGCTTGCGCCAATACCAAGGTGCCTTTGTAGTTGATGCTATGCGTGAGTTGGGGATTTAGATCGCCCATGGGATCGTTTGAGATGGCAGCCAGGTGCATGACGCAGTCGTACCCATCTAAATCGCTTGCCGTGAGCGTGCGGATATCCTGAAAAAGCTCCTGGTCTGGGCGCGTGAAAAAAGCGCAGGCGCACCCTTCGAACATATTTAGATCGCAACCGGTCACGTAGTGACCGTGAGCCTTAAGAAGATCAACCAGCTGTACGCCGATATAGCCGAGGTGGCCAGTGACGAAGACGCGCTTCATGAGTTTGAAGTAGTGTTTGCTTGAACTAGCCATGGCGCACGGCCAGATTGCCACAAAGCTGTCAAAGCATCTCTGTCGCGTTGCGTATCCATGCAGGCCCAAAAGCCGGAATGCTTGTAGATCTGGAGCTGGCCTTCAAGGGTTAGTCGTACGAGGGGAGCTTTTTCAAGCACACACTGCTCATCGCGCGAAAGGTAACCTGCAATGAATTGTCGTTTGAAAAAAAAGAAGCCGCCGTTGATCCAGGTGTCTGGAAATTCAGGTTTCTCTTGGAATTCTGTGACGCGATCGCCCTCTAGCTTAAGCTCGCCAAAGCGTGAAGGAGGATTTACGCCCAGTACCGTACCCAGCTTGTCATGGCTTAGGTGAAACTCAAATTCATCCGCAAAATTTGCATTTGTGAGAGCATCACCGTAGGTAACAGCCAGATGAGGAGAATCTGCCAGATATTTTTCCGCTGCTTGAGCCAGACGGCTGCCGGTCATGGAGTGCTCACCTGTGTAAGCAAGCGTAACCTCCCAATCTTCTTCGTGGTGGATCGAATGCACGGTGAGTGCATTGGTGGCGAGATCTACGGTAAAGTCGCTGTGCATGGAATGATAGCGAAGGAAAAAATCTTTGATCACTTCAGATTTGAAGCCCGTACAAAGCACAAACTTCCTAAAACCCTGCCTACGATACGAGCGCATGATATGCCACAGAATGGGATAGTGGCCAATCGGCACCATCGGTTTAGGGCGAAGTTCAGTCTCCTCTTTGATGCGCGTGCCTAGCCCCCCGCACAAAATAAAAACAGGAATATTGGAGATCATTTGTTTCCCTTTTAGATAAAGAACAATTAAAGCACGAAGAGCCGGAAATACGCAACGCGTTTGCAAGGTATAAGAATTCGAATAAATTTTTGAGTAACCACGGTTAGGTTGCCGGCTATCAGCAAAAATCTTCTGTTATAGGGGGTCTCCCTTTCAACAGACTCGACCAGCGCTGAAAACTTGAGTCCACAATAAGCTTTGTAATCTCGGATGGGGGATGCTAGAAAGGCGCGTTTGGTATGGAATATAAACCAAGGGCACGAGCCGCGCAAGGTCTGGCAAAGAGTGCGCCTAATTCTGCTCACCCTGTCCCTATGACGCGGATTTGAAAGGGTGTTGGCAATCATTTGTTATGATTTCCTGTGCTTTGGTTGAAAAGTAGCTGGCGATTGACGCACAGTTTCTAATTTTTGAAAATCGTTGAGGCGCTCATGGGTAAGCCCAATAAGATGGGCAAGAGGAGGGGGTGCGAATCTCAATAATCAATACAACCTGTGAAATAGTCTGTATCATCCGCCCGTTGGCGCGCGAACTGATTACAAACTGTCAATGGCATTTTACTTTTATAAGATCAGGTATGGCTACATATGATAACTTCTCAATAAGTCAGGATGGGCAAGGTTCCTGGACCAGTGAGAGGCGGCGTATGCACAGGTTTGGGGGCTGGCCAGTGGCACGACCCAGTTCTGTCGCCCCGACTTATTCAGAAGTTACTACATATGAGCTGTGTAGGGAAAATTTACGATCACCAGCATGGTATTGGAAGCTACAAAAACAGCCGAGGCATCTACCCAATTGACAAACTTGGAACTGTAGGCAACAGATATTGAGCATGGTGCGCATTGGTTGAGTAGAGGTCTTTTTTGTTTGGTGTGAGGTACCCTTTTCAGATAGCTTTCAGGTGCCCGTTTCGAAGGTGCGGCGGGGCTTAAGATCAAGAATGCTATTGGAGGCTTCCAGAACCAGCTTACATCTTCAACACGCGGACTGTATCGATGCATAAGTTTGTTTTAGCTCGATTAAAAAATTATTTTTAGATATTCAAAAAGGATAAAGGACACCACAAGTCTCTAAAATACGGTAGAATCTGTACCGAAGAGGCTCTGAATGCTATGTAAATAGCACAACGCAAATTTTGTAATGAAAATCGATGTTCATCCTGATTTGGGGTTGGTTATTTAGCGATCTTTTCACCGCTTTCCGAAGGCGATCGCGCGTATTTTAGCGCGCTACGCACAATATTTCTCTAGCATCAACCGCAAAACGGCCTCGTAGGAGCGTATGAAGTAGTAATGAAGGTTTTTTTGGCAGTTCAGCCACCAGAGATGCCTTTGGTGGCGTTTTTCAGCGGTATAGGCTGCTTCAAGGAGGGAGGTATCTGCGTGAAATAGGTCACCTTCAAAGCAGAGTGCTGTTTGGTGGAGGCGCTTGTGGAGGATCTCTGGGAGGTTTCCTGTAGGTTTTGGTTGTCCTATTGGGCGAGAAATTTGGATGGGGAGCATAGGGCCGAAAGCTGTTCGGGTACCTTGGTTTGTCCAAGCACATCTATCGTAGATATGACCCTGGCCCTCTTTATTGATATTTGTAAAATAGCATAGGCGCCCATGGAGCCACTCCTCTGCGGTTCGCATCAGTTGCTGACCGTAATACCGGTCATGCAGGATCCAAACGACGGCATACCCCAAGTTCGTGTAGTCGTTTATGCGCGCTTTGACTTCTTGCAAGGAAATGGGGGAACACTGCACTTCGAAAATTATTTTCTCCTTTTCCCAACAAACGTCCGCGATGCGCCCTATTTCGGAGAAATGGCGCTCGAGAAAGCACTGATCGCCGAGGTGCGTTTTTATTAGCAGCTGGGCTTGCAGATGTTCTATTCCTTTGCCGTGCTGAGAACAGATTCTAAGTGGCTCGTTATGAAAAAAATGCGCGCGTTTATGAAGGCCACGACGCACCCTCACAGGTTGTCTGCATTCACGGCAAATATAGTTTTTTTGACGGATCGCTTGGTCGGCTAAAATGATCCGATTGGCCTCATCTAAAGCAAAAAGTTGCATATGTTCTTGTGTTGAAATAGCACGCTGGCATACAGATTAGTGGAATTTGATAGTCTGGTCAACTTGACAAAAACAGATCCGATCCCGAGAATGTTCACACTTAACCAAGAAGTTTTTGTATCTCAATGAGTAAAACCGCCACACAGAGTACGTTTTCCCCCCAGCATCAGCAGAAAGTTGATGAGCTGGTCTCCATTGCCAAAGAGCAAGGTTATATCACTTACGAGGAGATTAACGATATTCTCCCTATGACCTTCGACTCTGCAGACCAGATCGACCAGGTGTTAATTTTCCTGACGGGTATGGATATCCAGATTCTCAATCAATCTGAGGTAGAGCGGCAGAAGGAAAAGAAGAAAGAGGCTAAGGAGCTAGAAGGAATCTCTCGACGCGTCGAGGGGGCGCCGGATGATCCGGTGCGAATGTACCTCAAAGAGATGGGATCGGTCCCTCTTTTGAGTCGCGAAGAAGAGGTGGAAATCTCCAAGCGCATTGAGAAAGCGCAGCTGCAGATCGAACGTATCATTATGCGTTTTCGTTTTTCCTGTCGCGAGGCGTTCTCTATCGGCCAATTTTTGATCACGCAGAAAGAGCGTTTCGACAAGTGTATTACGGAAAAAGAAATTGGTAATAAAGCGGCTTTCGTCAGCTTGTTACCTAAGCTTTGCACTAAGCTCAAAGAGGAAGAGGAAGCATTAGAACTGCTGTTGCTCCAGCTTTTTGATCCGAAGGTTAAAAAAATCGATGTACCGCATTTACAGGAAGAGATCGAGAAAAGCCGCATTCGCACGCAAGCCTATCTGCGTTTATTCCACTTTCGCCATAACATTACGGATGATTTTGGGGAGGTTATTCTTCGGGCTTACGATCGTTTTCTTGAGCTGGAGAAAGAAATTAAAGACCTGGCTCCACGTGCCGAGCGCAACAAGTACGCCTTGGCCAAGCTGCAAGCGGCCCAGCGTAAACTGACTAAGCGAGAGTTGGCAGCCGGACGTACGCTCGAAGAGTTTAAAAAAGATGTCAAGATGCTTCAACGCTGGCTCGACAAGAGCCAAGAAGCCAAGCGTGAAATGGTGGAGTCTAACCTTCGTCTGGTTATTTCCATCGCTAAAAAATACACGAATCGTGGCCTTTCCTTCCTAGATCTTATTCAGGAAGGGAATATGGGCTTGATGAAGGCGGTAGAGAAGTTCGAATACCGCCGGGGTTACAAATTTTCTACTTATGCCACCTGGTGGATCCGTCAAGCTGTGACGC
>CAYUJS010000028.1:0-23208 GCA_964445105.1 uncultured bacterium
GAGGCCCTCTTCCAGATCGTCAAAAAACTTGCCCATATCATCTCCTCTTAATTGCTTTCGAAATTGCCCTGAGGATAGCTTTTTCAGGCTCCGTCAGGTCTTTTTTCACGTTCTTGGGGTATATTGCCACCAGATGAAGCTCGTTCTCTTTAAATCATCAAGGTAACATACCCGGAAGTCCCCCTGCTTCCGCTTTGCTGAGGGCTTAAGTCGGGTCTTCCGAATTCCACCAGCTACCCGGATCAGATCTCCTTGCTCGAAATACTCACAGTCTTCTGCGCTCAGCTTGTATCGGCCAAGGAGATCGTCTAGTGCTTGAGAAAACTTTTGCGTTTGTACCAACGTCCGCTTTACACCTTCAGTGTACTGGATATGCTACAGCCTCAAAAAAAAGCGGCAGTATCCGGCCTGGGACAGGCGCGAGGTATCTGCTATGCAACGAGCAAAGACAGACAACTTGCTAGAGGAAAGGCGTAAGCGGCGCGTTGCTTGCAGGTACCTAGATCGGAAAGATATCAAAGTGCCTTTGTGCCAGGGCTAGTAGCGCGGCGCTGGGGGTTTGTTTGGTGACAGAGCAGAGATTGGGGCACTCCTGGATCATTGCTTGCAGTCCAAAGTGGGTAATGTGCGCACACCCGCGCAGGTCGATTAAGGATAAGTTGGGACAGCCTTGCGCCAAAGCCTGTAGCCCGTTGTCGGTGATTTGCTTACACCAGCTTAGCTTAATGGAGGAAAGGTTCAGACAGCCCTGCGCCAGGCTCTCCAGTCCCGCGTCGGTGATTTGCTCACAATAGGCCAGGTTAAGAGAGGACAGGTTAGGGCATCCTTTTGCTAGGGCCTGCAGATCGCCGTCAGTGACGTGCTTGCAGTAGGC
This sequence comes from uncultured bacterium, assembly GCA_964445105.1. Lineage (GTDB taxonomy): Bacteria > Chlamydiota > Chlamydiia > Chlamydiales > JAJFMA01 > CAWBNS01. The sequence goes on from CAYUJS010000028.1 coordinate 875, forward strand.
CAGGTCAATACGCGAGAGGTTAGGGCATTCTTTCACCAATGCTTGCAGCCCTATGGCGGTGCTTTGCTGGCTGCCCCTTAGTTTGATCGAGGAGAGACTAGGGCATTTTTGTGTCAATGCCTGCAGCCATGCATAGGTGATATTTTGGCACCAGCCCAGGTCGATAGAGGAAAGATTCGGGCACTTCTGCAGGCTGATAGCTGTGAGCTTAGGGCAATCCCGCAGCCCGGCTGAGGATAGCTTGGGGCAGTACTGCGCCAAGGCTTCTACCCCTGCGTCAGTGATTTGCTGGCAGCCGTTTAGTTTAATGGAGTAGAGGTTGGGGCACTTTTGCACCAAGGCTTCTATCCCTGCGTCAGTGATTTGCTTACAGCCATTTAGTTTGATGGAGTAGAGGTTGGGGCAGCTTTGTGCCAAGGCCTCCAGTCCTGCGTCGGTGATTTGCTTGCAGCTGCTTGGGCTTGCCGAGGAGCGGCCGAAGTAGTGTTGTGACAAGGCCCAAAGTCCGGCGGCCGCTTGCTTTTCGACAAAGGAGATGCGGGCGCGTTTTCGTACCAATGCATGAAGTCCGCTATCTGTGATGTGCTCGCAGCTGCCTAAGTCGATAAAGGAAAGAGGGCATTCTGCTAGAGCCCGCAGGCCTGCGTCGGTAATCTGTCTGCATCTACGTAGGTTGACGGAAGAGAGCTTGAGGCCGCTTTGTGCCAAGGCCTGCAGCGTGGCGTCGGTGATGTGCTCGCAGCCGCTTAGATTAACGGAGGAGAGACTGGGGCAGCCTTGTGCCAAAGCTAGCAGCGCGGCATCGGTGATGTGTCTGCAGTCCCGTAGGTTAACGGAAGAGAGGCTGGGGCAGCCTCGTGCTAGGGCCTGCAGCCCAGTGTCGGCGATTTGCACGCAGCAGCTTAGTTTAACGAAAGAAAGCTTGGGGCAGTCTTGCGTCAAAGTTTTCAGCCCTTTGTTAGTGATTTGGTCACAGTTTTTCAGGTTTATGGATAAGAGGTCTCGGCAGCCTTGCGCCATGGTTAGCAGCTCAGTTTCGGTGAGTTGCCGGCAGCTTTCAAAGTCGACGGAGGTGAGCTTAGGGCATCCTTTTACTAGGGCCAGCAGCCCCTCGCCGCTGATTCTCTCGCACCGTCCGAGGTCCACAGAAGAAAGGCTAGGGCGCCCCTGTGTTAAAGAAAGGTCGAGACACTCTTGAGCTAAGACCTGCAAAACTATATCCTCGGCGCCCGGAGGTAATCTTACAGATCGCAGACGAGGACACGCAAAAAGGATCGCGCGCATTTCCTTATGAAGGCAGGATAGGTCGTTAATTCTACCAAGAATCGTTAAATCTATAGACTCGACGCTTGCCACGTCGAAAGCGGCGGCTATTAAAGAAGAAGAAAAACTATACAGCAAAACTTTTCTAAGATTTGCATGCGCATCTTGCCAAATCCGATCCAAAAAATATAAGTTCCACAAATCTTTTACAGTGGCTTGGTAGCGTTGTACCAAAAGGATAAGCGGCTCTAGGCTCTCTGCATGACTCACCACGAGCTTGAAAGCTTCTCGAAAACTAACCTGGTAATAAGCCAGGGCTGGGTAGAGCATATCAACGCCTTCTTGCTGCCGAATTATGGCTTTGATGATGAGCGCCAGTTGCTCTTTGGTGGGGCTCAGTGGCACCCCTTCCAATTGGATCTGATGTGTGGACGACGCTTCAAGCCATTCGCGAAACATTCCCCACCAGGGCTGAAGCTGGCCGCATGCCTTCAGTCGGAGGCTCTGTAGCAGGAGGTCTTTTGGAATATCTTTCGAGAGTTCTGAGCTCTTAAAAAAAGAGGGCTCATATAACTTCGCTTTGCAGGAAGATAAATTCCAACATTCTTCTAGAAACAAGGACTTTAGCGTATGGCTGACGGTTAGCTCCTGAAGCCTTTGACAATCCACAATCTGCAGATGGCGTAGAGTCATGTGTGGAAAGCTGGTCTTGTTTGGTAAGGGAAGACTAATGAGGCGTAGGTGGGATAGATAACCGGCGCCGGGCAGTAAATCTAGCAAGCTTTGGTCCACTTTAGAACAATCGTGCAGTTCAAGAAACGCCAGCTGGGGGGAGTTTCGTAGGAGTTGAGCCAGCGCGTTTGCGTCTAAAGCTGTGCAACCTGAAAGACGAAGCGAGCGATAGTTGGCTTTTAGGACAGCTGCGAGCACTTTTTTTTGCAGTTCTGGGGACATTTTTTTAAAGTTGACCCCTGCGAGCCCTCCTGCAATTCCATTGAGAACTCTTTCTTTGCTTACGTCAAGCTGCAGTTTCTCAAAAGGCTCTAGATCGCCATTTTGCAAAGCGTTGCGGATTACGGCCAGCTCATCAAAGGTCCCAATCTCTTCTTGAAGTTTTTTCAATTCTCTCAGAGCTTGGATAGGCCCACCTTCTGCTGTTGCTTCCCATGCAGCTTTTTCTGGAATATCCATTGAATTGAATATTTGTTGAGTAGTGATCATGGTGTCAAAACGCCCGTCCGAAGCGCTAGGATACTGGGTTTTGGTCAAAGAACGAAAACGCTCTAGGGGCGTGCTGGCTGCACGAAAAGCCTTTTCGTAGCATAGGCCTAGCTCTGGAATGATGAGTCGCAAAAGCCCCATTCCTGTGAGCTGGGCGGAGTCTCGCAAAGCAATCTGCAGGTGCTGCAATTTTTGGTAGATAGCGGTAATTACTCCCTCTTTGAAAGGAATCGTGAGGGCCATCCCCGGGTTCTGCTCAGTTGTTTTGAAAAGTTCTTGGCGCTCTGCGTACGGAAACAGCGCGCAGTGACGTTCGTTTTGTACTGCAAGCAGGTCGAGCCAGCGGCGCAAAAAACGCTCGGGATGTAAGGCGAGAAAATGCTGTTTCACAGAAGGGTGGAGAGGTTTAAGCATCAAACCGAGACAATAAAGAATGCATTTAACTTGCACGACGGTGTCGCCCTTTTTGATTGAGAGCATAGACTTGACTTGCGCGATGGTGCCGCTTTCTTTGACTAAAGGGGGTACGAAGGCATGATCGTTATCGATGCTAATGAGATGGTGGACCCCGTCAGGTAGCACCTCTAAAATAAAGTTATCCGGCTTAGCGTCCTCAAAGTTGACTAATAGTGAAGCGATCAAGAGCTTAGCAAAAGTCAGCTGGTCTAACCTTTCCAACTGCCTGGTTTTAAGAGGATCCTTCAACACATCGTGGAGATTTTCCCCATGGATGCCCAACGAGATCAACACAGGATAGCTTCTGCCTTCGGGAAGAGTGATCTTTGCTAAGTCAGTAGCGGAAGTCCCTTCGTTAATGAGTAATTCAAAAAATTTATTAATGGCGTACTCTACTCCCGGCATCTCTGGAAATTGCTTGAAAAATAGCGTACATCGATCTGAGAGGGTGATGCTATTCACGTTTCCACGACCGTAGAGGTTGTTATGACGAATATCGCCCTTTTCATCTAGTAGTTGTTTCTCTAAGTCTTGGGATAGGGATATTTTTCCTAATTGCACGCCTTCTAATAACGTTTGAGAAGCGGCGCCTTCGAGATTGCGTAGGGCGTCCAAAGCCAGTTGCCAGCGCATGGGCAGGCTATTGGTTTGCAGCAGGGCATAGATTTCATCGGCTGGGTGCTGGGCGAAGAAGTCTTTGGCTATTTGTACATTTAATGTGCGCCCTGCCCCCAAGCGGATTAATTGATGGGTTAGGCGTATATGGCTTTTCTGTATCATATGGTCAGGCATCGTCTTGCGTTGGTGGTTTACGCATTTTTGATTCCCTTGCATCGCATAATCAAGCGCTGTTAGTCCCTGCTGATTCGCCAAATCAGGATTAGCCCCTTTTCTAATCAGGTAGGTAACTATTGCCCCGATCGAATGAGCGATAATCGGTGCCTCTTCCGGAGCGGCATGCGCAATTTCAACCAAGCGGTGCAAGCAAGTCCAGCCGCGCGGCTCGTCGGCAGCATTGAGGAGAACAGCTGAGTGTTCTATTAAGAAATGGATGATCGCTGCGGCCTGCACAGGCATTTCTGCAAAACGTGCCAGGCAAAATAAAAGAGCGTTCTTCCCTTGCTGATCGACAGCTCCAGCATCAGCACCATACTGCAGAAGCAATTGCACCATTTCCAGGTTTAGCCTGCGGCACGCCACAAGCAGCGCAGTTTCACCTTCTCGGTTTTTTAGTTGTACCAGCGAGAGACTTTCCTGCTCCTGCATGCCTAAGCGGCTTTTTTTCTCCTCCTCTAACAAGCGGGCCACTAGTGCATGGTAACCTTGCTCTACCGCCAATAATAAGAAGGTTGCACGAGAAGAAGGGTTGGCAGGATCTCCTGGCAACCTGGTAGTGCCATAAGGTAGAGAGGGAAAGGTGCGTTGCGCCTTGCCAAGGATAGAGACTTGCAGTTCAGGCGAGAGAGAGTCAAGCTTCAGACTATTCAAAAATAGCTCAGCGGCCTTTGCTGGAGATTGCTTGGTAGAGGAAGAGGGGGGTTGTTGCTCTTTCTCTAGCAACTCGCGGAGCGTGTCGTAGGCCTCTCTAATGCTGTTACCAGCTTTTGAGGCTTTTTGGTAAATTTCGGCCAGCTGAGGCTGGACGGCTTCGAAGAGCTGCCCGTGAGTAGAGTCAGGGAACAGATGAAGGTCTTTAGCCAACTTTTGTGCTTTAGCATAAAGGTTTGGGACTGTGTCATTGTGAAGAGTTAGCGGGATCTGAAGCACAAGTTTTTCGCCTTCGAAAAGATCCTCTTCCGTTAGTACACCCTGTTTTTTCCAACGATCGTAGCTTTGATTTTGTTCTTCTAAAACGACGAGCCAGTCGAGGATTAATTCCTCTGGAAAAACTTTCGAAAGTCGCCGCGCGGCTGTGCGGTCAAAAGGAACGTGCATCTGCTCCAGCAGATAGAGAATGGTCTTTAAAGAAGTTTCTGAAGGGCCTAGGGCTTGGTCATTGTCAATGCCCACCAGCGAAAGGTAGCGCACGCCTCCCTTTTGGTCTCTGTCGAAGGTTACCATGAAATTATCAGATTTATGGTCGGAGGGGTTGGTTAGCAGGCTCGCAATAAAATGGGTAGAGAAGTTAGTCCGGTCAAAGCGGCTCATGAGCTGGAGAATTTCTTTCGACAATTGTTGGGAGGAGAGGGTAGGGAAATGCTGTTTGAATTTTTCGACGGATGAACACAACTCAACCAGTTCTATCACCGTGACTTGTCGTACCCCAGCCTTGTGAGTGATAAGGGTGAGATTTGGGTACTGCTTTAGCAGAGCTAAGACGCTTACCAACAGGCCTACGGGCTGTTTAAAAAGCTCGATCTTGTCATGGTCAGCAGCCCGGTCAGAAAATTCAAAACACCTCATGTTTTTTGGCTTTTTTGGTTTGCAGTCAAACAAATCCTCGAAAGCCTTATTCAGGCGCTCAACCAATTCTTCTCTTCCCAGCTCTGAAAGCTTTTCTGGAGCGAGCTCAGGATTGTTTTCAAGATACTCTTTTTGCCATCCATCCTTTAGTAGCCACTCAAGGACCATTTGAGCTTGTTCTGAGCCCAGGCAGCGCTCAAGGAAAGGAAAAATGGCTGTGATGCCCAAAAAATCTTGCAACAGGATACCTTCAACGCCATAGCCTGCTTGTAGCGTGCTCCCGTAGGGGTCAGGTTGTCCGTCCAGAAAAAGATGGCGAATCTTTAGTAATGCCGTTGGAGCGGTTTCTTGGCAGCCAAGTAGCTGATAGAAAGCGTAAATGGCAAATTCTATCCCTGGATTGATGTAAAAATCTCTTATAGAATTGGGCTTATAAAAAACGCCCTCTTTGTGACAGACAGGGTGGACACCTTGCAGATTTTTTTTGCAGATTTTGCCTTCCGCATTAAGGCTGAGTAGATCAAGTGCCACCTCTCGATCAAGCAAGAAAAACCCTAGCCCAATTCCGCTTAATTGGGCTTTGGGGGTTCGTAAAATCTCTTTTTCTTCATTCGAAGCTTTGTTGAATTCTTCCACAAATCTTTGATAGATTTCGTAAATTCTATTCAAAGGAGCATGAAAGTTCTGTCGATAGCCCTCAGTGAAGTCTTTCAGCCGTTCGACCAAAGCTAGGGTTAGTTCTTTGAGTGCCTCTAGTTTTTCCAACAATTCCTGCAGGGGAGAGGTTCGATCCCATAGGTAGTGCGCAGGCGGAAGGAGGCGGGGCAATAGCGCCTTTATCTCTACGATCAAAGCATCGTCTTGGATGGTGCTAGATAATTTTTCGTTCAGAGTAGCTACAGCAGCGCCAAAAAAATCTGGCTCTAATGAGGGCAAGCGCAAAATTCGCTCTTGAAGTTGCCAGAGGCTGTCTTCCAAAGGCGTGGTAGAATTTTGACAGAGTGTTTTAGCGGCGTACTCGGCGTAGGTTAGCTGTTGCCTAAGAGCCGCACAAAGCTCTTCTGTAGCGGGTACTTGTTCCGCTGTGCTTAGAGCAGCTCGAATTTGCAGAGTGCGTATTTGGTATTGCTCTAATTGAAAGCAAGGTTCTCGTTGGAGCGTTTCCTCGAGCTGTGAAGAGAGTAGAGCAATTTTTTCCGAGTTCGTCGATTCAGGAAAATTCGCCAGTTGGTGAAGCTGTTCGATCCACTGCTGAAATGCAGAGTCGTTGGTTTTTCGCGCATTTGTAGCTGGGCTATTTTTTCCTATTTCCTGACCTTTAAAGAGAGACGAAGGCGAACAGGATAAAGGCAAATTTGGGGAAGCAAGTGGCGATGAAGAGAAAGAGGATTTCTTCAGATTAGGCGATAAGAGCAAAGGGCTGCCGTCCGCAATTTCGCATCTTGAAAAATGATTCCCTTCATGATAAATGACAACAAGCTCTGCTTGGTCACCTGCCTTAACCTTTTCGCTGATAGCAAGTCGATCGCCTCCGGCCACGATCAGAACATTTTTATTAAAAAGCTGTGCGGCAAGCTTGATTTCGTTAGTGTTTAGGTAAAAATTCTGGTTTGCAACTGTGCTTATGTAATGTTTTATAAATTTTTTGGATGTAATCAATTTCTTTTTCTCGTTTTTTAGCTCTTCTAGGAGCTGGACGACGTGATTCCTTAGTTTCTTAGCTTGGCTTCTTTCCTCGACCTCCAAAAAGTTCAGTAAGCTATCTCGATCCTCAGAGATAATTGTGGCAAGTCGGTCGGGCTCTTCTGCTAATGTCCGTTGGATTTCTTCCTCGGTTTTGTCCTTAAAAGCGTTTTTCTGCTTGGCGTTGACCAATACCTGAGCAGCAAGTGAGGAGCGGCCGTTGGAAAGCAGAAGTTGCCAGAACTCTGCTTCCTGACGATAACCATCCTGGATCTGGTTTTCATACTGCTTTTCCAGCTGTATCCACCGATTCCAGATTGCTTTGCCGCCGGAGGCTTCCGCAAAGAGCATTTTCGCTGATTCGTCCCCTTCAGAGTTGCTTGCGTAGTCAGTGATGACCCCGTAGAAAATTTCGAGAACTTGTGGGTCCCCTTCTTTGGATATTTTTTTCCTAAGCTCATCAGTAAAAAATGACTTTGCTCGAAGCCAGGAATCTTCTTCACTCCCCGCAAATCGGTAGACACCGTTAATTTCCTCGCCTAAAAGTCCATGAAGCGCGCAAGAACCATCTCCAAGTGTTTTCTTTGGTCGGTAGGTCAGTCCGTCATACTCGAAGGTATTATTGCTTGCTTGCACGATTTGAAGGTCTATTGGATCGTCAATTATTCCTCCGAGGCCTTGCTGAAAAACAGTGACGATCGGATTTTCATCAGATTGGGGGGTGATTTTTACGTAGGTGCGCTGAAAAAAAATTTTGATCTCGTGCAGTTCAAAAAGATGAAAACCAGTTGGAATGCCTCTTATCGTCTTCCAAGGGCCCTGCTTTTCTTTCACAAGTACAGATTCTTTGCCGGCTCCGCGTACCACTACAATTTCGAATCCACTGCTTGTTTTATACAGTTCTAGCCTGCCGCCGCCAGGCTCTTTCCAATACCTGACGAAGCTCGGAGAGTCATTTCGGTAGAGGTTTTTATCCGTTGTGCAAGGATCCGTATGCATTTTCAAAGGCCTCGTACCAAGTTAACTGATAGTTAATAAATTCTTCATTCCCGTCATCCGGTATAGAGAAGGCGAGCAGGATGGTTTTTGTGACTAGGCGGGAAAACCAGCGGGCGGTCAGCCCTGACAGGGCTAGGTGGGGGACAAGTAGGATTCATAACACGCCTGAAGAACGATAAACGGCAAGTTAGCATAGACAAAAATTTAAGAAGAACTATTTTTTACTTCTTCTTTCGGCTGGCCGCCAAGTAGGCCCTTTTTGGCGGTCGCCAGGGTGTGGCTTCTTTAGATGACCGCCAAATGGCACCTTTTCAGTGTCGGTTGACGCTTTGATTTTTTACTCATTAAAAAATATAAAGTTCACTTTGATGAAAAAGGCCTTCGGAGATGCATTCTCAGCGTGTTCTTCCGAGAAAAATACGCATAATGCACCCACTTTTAAACCCGCCAGCCCTATTTGTCAGCCAAGTTAAATTTTCTAGAGGTTTGCTCAGAATATAAGGTTCCAAAATGGCCTCTCGATCTTTTCGCGGTGAATTTCTCGATTTACTAAAGAAATATGAGATCGCTTTTTTGACAACACCTTTGGAGATAGGCATCAAGTTCCCCCTCTGGAGGGGGCAGATTTTACTTTGGCCGTATCTTACCATATCTTCTGTGTTCTGACTATATGGGGCAACTCCCGCTAAAAAAAGAACCCAGTCCAGCGGGGGGGCTGATAGCGGGCTTAGTTTGCGACGAATTTGTAGCTCTAGCTATTGCGGTTGATGACTGCCTGGGGAGCGGCCATCTTTTTTTTAGTGGGGGCTGCTGTGCCTGGTGTCTAGCTAACATCCTTCACAGCGTCTTCTGGTGGGAGCTCCAGAACTTCAACCAGCCTTGGTCTGAGCGTTTTTTTTGCCCTCTTTATAAGCCAGGAGCTCTTCGAGGCCTTCTTTCAGATCGGTAAAAAAACTGCTCATATTATCTCCTTTTGAGAACTCAAGCTGCTTATTTGAGATCGAAGAGCAGGAATTGTACTTCGCTTTTTTGACGCTTTACCGTGGGGCGTTTGTTGTTGTCCTCGCTGCGGTTATCTTCCAGATGCGCGAGGATCTCTTTGGAGCGTCGAATGACGGCACCTGGTAGGCCGGCCAGTGCAGCAACGTGAATGCCGTAGCTTTTATCTGTGCCGCCTTTGACGATTTTACGCAGAAAGATGATGCGGTCCGCGCACTCTTGAACGGCGACGTTGTAGTTGATAGCACCGGGGATTTTCTTTTCTAGCTCGGTTAGTTCCCAGTAGTGGGTGGCGAAGAGGGTTTTGGACTGCTTGCCTGGCGTAGTCAAAAGGTACTCTGCCACCGCCCAGGCGATGGAGATGCCGTCGTAGGTACTGGTGCCACGCCCGATTTCATCCAAAATAACCAGAGAGCGGTCTGTGGTATTATGTAAAATATTTGCCGTCTCGGTCATTTCGACCATGAAGGTCGATTGCCCTCTAGATAGGTCGTCGCTAGCGCCGATACGCGTAAAAACCTTATCGACGATGCCGACGTGGGCTTTGGTAGCCGGAACAAAACTCCCGATTTGCGCCAAAATGGTAAGCAGAGCAACCTGTCGGATGAAGGTGGATTTTCCGGCCATGTTAGGGCCGGTAATTAGGTGCAATCTTTCTAGGTTGTTGTCGAGATAGACGTCATTTGGGATAAATTTTTCTGCGAGGTTAGCGCTTTCGATTACGGGGTGGCGCCCGCCGATGATTTCTAGGGTGGCTTCTGCATCTACTTGGGGACGAATATACCCTTGACGAGTGGCTGTTTGCGCGAGCGACTGAATGGCGTCCACACGTGCGAGGCTTTGTGCGACGGCCATGATTCGCGAGGAGTATTGGCCAATCTCTTCGCGCAGCTGTACGAATAGCTCGTTTTCTAACGCTTCGATTTGATCTTGTGCGGTTAGTACTTTGGACTCATATTCTTTTAGCTCTGGGCTAATGAATCGCTCGCCGTTCACCAGCGTTTGCCTTCTTTGAAAGGTGCTAGGCATGAGGTGGGCTTGGCCTTTGGAGACTTCGATGAAGTACCCAAACATGCGGTTATAGCCAATCTTCAGGGTCTTGATCCCTGTCTCTTCGCGCACTTTGTTTTGATACTGCGCGATCCAACTTTTCCCATCGCGGCTGAGAAGGCGAAGCTGATCGAGTTCTTCATGAAAACCGTCGCGGAATACGCCACCATCGCTTACGCGTAGCGGCGGGTTGTCTTGCAGAGCTTGGGCAAGTCTTAGAGTGAGCTCAGGGATCGGCGCGATCTGTTCGTTAGCGATCAACGCTGCCTGTAGTTTTTTTATGCACTCGCTAAGATTAGGGAGCGGCTCTAAAGAAGTGCGCAGAGCGACCAAATCGCGTGGCGAAGCGTAGGCCGAACAGACTTTCATTGTGAGGCGCTCTAAGTCGCGCACCTGTTCTAATAGCCCACGCAGCTCTTCAAGTAGATGGGGCTGCTTGACCAGTTCCTCGACAGCATCTTGCCGAGCCTGAATGTCATCGACAGACAGCAGGGGTTGTTTTACCCAGCGGTTGAGTAAGCGCCCTCCCATAGGGGTGAGCGTTTGGTCGATCACATCGAGCAACGTATATTTACGCGATCCATCTTTCAGTGATTCCGTTAGTTCCAAATTGCGCTGGGTGTGAGGATCGAGCGACATGAACTGAGAAGTAGAGTAGGGCTGAATCTGGCGTATGTGGTCTACAGAGAGGCAGAGATGGTCTTGCAAGTACTGCAGCAGGGCTCCACCTGCATTGATAGCGACGGTCATGCCTTGTAAACCGAACCCATCTAGTGAGTGCACTTTAAAATGATCGACAAGCGAGCCATAGGTGAGAACATGATCAAATTTCCACTCTTCTTCTGTGCTGAGAAGAAAAGTCAATTGCGAGCGTAGGTCGGCGAGGAAAGCTGCATGTTTCTCAGTAAATTTTTCTGAAACTAGGCATTCAGCGGGTCGGAAGCGATAAAATTCCGCAGATAGGTCTTGGAGATTGTCTAGTTCGATGACCCTAAATTCGGCAGTGGTTAGATCGAGCAAGGCAAGTCCGAAGCGCTGTCCCACCTGATGAATGGCGGCAAAGTAGTTATTGGCTTTCTCTGAGAGCAGTTGAGAATTGACGATGGTGGCGGGTGTGATCACACGCACTATTTCACGCCTTACTAGGCCTTTTACTTGACGAGCGTCTTCCATTTGTTCAGCTACGGCGACTTTATGTCCTCTAGCGACTAGGCGATCGACATAGGCGTCAAAAGTGTGCACAGGGACACCGCTCATGGGGATCCCCTGGCGCGCGGTGAGCGTAACGTCTAATTCTCTGGCGACTGTCGCCGCATCGGCGTAGAACGCCTCGTAAAAATCCCCCATGCGAAATAGCAAAACAGCGTCTTGCGCCATTTTTTTGCAGGCGTGCCATTGCATCATCATGGGCGAAATCGACAGGGGCTCTAACGCTTGATCAGGATTAGACATAGCAACATTTGTATCAAGAGTGCTTACCACAGGGCAAGAGAAAAATATTTTGGCAGGGTTAGCTCATAAATCTTAGCAGATTGCGGTGGGCGATTTTTTCCAGCACCTCGTCACTTATGAATAGTTCGTCTTTCCAGAGGGACAGGACTTGAGGATAGCACGACGAGTCGGCAAACTCTGGATAAAACCGGCCCTCAGGTGAGGCTGCCAGAAGGGAAGCTTTTGGCAGATCGCCTTCAAAGAAAAAATCAGCGCCAAAACAGATGTTCCCTTCGCCACCTAAGTCTATGGCACGCTCTAGCTGGGCAATCATGGCTTGATTTCCGCCCTCGCCCAAAAGGGAACGGACGAAGTTCAGGCCTATGACGCCCTTGCGCTTGAAAATTTCTTTTGCCAATTCATCGGGCAAATTTCGGGGCATATCGGCGACAGATCTAAAATTGGAGTGGCTGGCCATTAAGGGGATCTGCAGCTTTTTTTCATCGATGTAGCGCAGTATGTCCTCAATGAGTCGGTCCGAGGCGTGGCTGAAATCGACGGCAATCTTTCGGCCCTGCAGCCAGTCGAGAAGGCGCCGGCCGTCCTCTTTGAGGCCGACCTGTGTCTGCGCGCCGCCGCCAAAACGATTTTCGCCATTCCAGGTCAGCCCGATATAGAGCGGACGCCCTATACGCCCGATGATGCTGTGCAGGCGGTCAACGATTTGTTCGAAGGTATCGCTCTCTTCGGCAAAGATAGAAGCATTCTCGATGGCGGCTATGATGCCGATTTTATCTGATGCTAGTGCGAGGTTCATTGCGTTGCCTGTCTGTACAAGTTCGAACTGCTCTGGATAGCGGTTGGGGAGCACTTTAAAAATATCTGCTTGCCTGACGCCCAGCTCGGCGCAGCCTTTTGCTGTTTCAGTAAAGAGGGCCATCACTTGAACTTTAACGTGGCCGCTGCGCATTTGAGGGATGGCGCAACGTACAAGAGTATCAAAGGGCGTGCGTCCAGGGTCATCTTGTAAGTAAAGCAAGAGATCGCAGTGGAGGTCGATAATAGGACGTTGCATGGCTTCACCTTAATTCTGTATGTACGTAATATTAATCGAAACATAGTATTAAAGTAATCGTTAACGAGGCCTAGCGCCCGCGGGACGCTCGCTTACTAAAAGGCATTGCTTGTTTTCGGACATTCTTTTCCTGCTTCTTGTGCTACTGGCTGCTTCTATGGCCAAGGAAGAGGCTTTGCCTTATTGGGATCTTTCTGCGACAACTGCGCTATGGCTTGGCGCTGCCTCGTACGCGGCCCTGCTGCTATTGCTGTTGGTACAGACGCGTTTATTGCCCTTGCGTCACGCTTTATTGCGTATTTTGGCGCAGTCGGAAATTTTGCTTTTTTTGATCATGTTTCTCTATTTTTTGGCCGGCCTGCGAATTTTCCCCGAGCTAGCTACTGTCGACGCAGGCGTTATTTTGCTACTCTATGCCTGCGCCTTAGCAGTATTTTATTATGCAGCCTATCAGCGGATGTCTGCGCAAGCGACGGTTTCTCGGGGCTCTTTTGTGGAAGGGCAACTGCGACTAACGTTGCCTTTTGCCGCGCCTTACCTTTTATTGGCGATTTTAGCTGATTTGCTAGCGCCTTGGGTGGTTTTGGACCCAGGAACGCCCGCCACAATGTGGTTTACTTCGGTCTTTTTGGCGGGCTTTATGTTGCTGCTGATGGCCTTTATGCCGCCTTTTGTGGTGCGCGCATGGAAGTGCCGGCCCATTGTTGCCGGTACGACTAGGCAGGCACTAGAAGAGCTCTGTCGAAAAGCGGGCTTTCGCTACCGAGCGATCCTATCATGGACCATTTTGGATCACGTGGCGACTGCAGCAATTTTGGGCGTATTCTCTACGTATCGTTATGTAATGTTTACCGAATTAATGCTGTGCGAGTTATCTCCAAGGGCTTTACAGGCTGTTTTGGCGCACGAAATTGGTCATAGCCGGCACCATCACTTGCTCTTGTACCCGTTTATTTTGTTTGGTGGTCTAGTTTTAGCTGGGCTCTCTGGCTATTTGGCTACACCGGCTTTGGTGCACTGGCTGGCGTTAGTTAACAGGCCCTCCCTGCTGCCTTTGGCGAGCCTACTACCTTACGGAATGATCATCGCCCTCTATTTTAGGTTTGTCTTTGGATTTTTCTCGCGGCTGTTTGAGCGGCAGGCAGACCTGTCGGTATTTAGCCTTGGGGTGCACCCGCAGCAGATGGTGGAGGCACTGCATACTGTCGCAGTATTAGGTGGGCATAGCCACGATCAGCCCAGTTGGCATCACTTCAGTATAAGCCAGCGCATTGTGGCACTGCAAGAAGCAGAGCAGCATCCAGAGATGGTACAGTTGCACACGAAGAGAGTGCGGAGAGCTGTTTTGTTGTATGCTGCCTTCTTAGCCTTGGGCTTAATAGTATTGCTTGCCCTTTCGTTTTCCGAGGCAAACGGAGTAAATCTAAACTAGGAGTTCTTGATGTCTGACCTTGCTGCTTTTTACGACCAACATGAAAAAACTATTCTTCACGACTTTAACACCTTTTTGCGGTTTCAAAGCATTAGCAGTGAGCCTGAATATAAGGGGCAGGTGCGTTCCTGCGCCGATTGGCTGGCGGCTTATGTGGAGCAGCTGGGGTTGAAGGTAGAATATTGGGAATCCGAGGGCCATCCTGTACTGTTTGCCGAGGATATGAGCGCGGGCCCCGACAAGCCAACTGTGTTGATTTATAACCATTACGACGTACAGCCGGTGGACCCCTTAGAGCTGTGGGAGTCGCCTCCTTTTGAGCCTCAGGTACGCGGTGGAGAGATCTTTGCACGTGGCGCGCAGGACAACAAGGGACAGTGCTTTTACGTGCTCCAAACAATTCGCGCATTAAAAGAATTGGGCGGACTACCGGTAAACATCAAGCTATGCATCGAAGGAGAAGAGGAGTGCGGCAGCCCAGCGCTTACCCATTTGGTGAAAATCAAAGCCGAGCGGCTGCGAGCCGATTATCTCTTGATTGTCGATGTGGGGATCAAGGGAAGCCAACAGCCTGCCATTGGTTTGAGCGTGAGAGGGTTAGTTGCTTTGGACGTGCATTGCCGCGGCAGTCATACAGATCTGCACTCAGGAGTGCATGGGGGAATTGTTTTTAATCCGATCCACGCGCTTGTGCAGATCTTAACCTCTCTAAGGGACAGCGAGGGAAAGATCGTTGTACCTGGGTTTTACGAGGGCATTCAAGAACTCACCCCCGTGCAAAAGGCGCAGTTAGACCTTTCGTTTGATGCACAAGAATATTTCAGAGAGGCTGGCGGAAGTGCTACGGGCGGCGAGCGCCATCTGCCGCCTTTAGAGCGCGCGGGATTGCGTCCTACGATAGAGGTCAATGGGATCAATGGGGGATATACTGGAAATGGAGTAAAGACGGTTATCCCCGCAGTTGCCTCGGCGAAGCTGACGTGTAGATTGGTTCCAGAGATGGATCCAGAAGCGACGGCGCAAAAAGTAGCAACTTATCTGAAGATGCAGGCACCTGACGGAATTGAGGTGACCACGCACATTCATCCTGGGAAGGGTAGAGCTGTACGCACGCAGCCTGGCTCCAAACTAGTGAAAGCGGCGGCCCAAAGTTATGAAGCGGTCTTTAATAAGCCTTGCAGTTATATCTTGGATGGCGGATCGATTCCTATTTCTGCCGAATTGCGCGCTGCCAGCGGTGCGGAAATTCTCTTCATGGGAATGGGCCTTAGCGGGGATAAAATTCACGCTCCTAACGAGCACTTTGGCTTAGATCGCTTGCGGAAAGGCTTTCTAGTGCTGGCGAACACCTTGAGGAGGTTGGGTTAGGGTCGCGCGGTAGGGGGCTCTTTAGCTAAAGATTTCACTCCACAAAGAAAAAACAGGCATAGCCCGACCCATCTGGCCCAAGATGCTAGGCGGTGTTAAACGCAGAGACCGGCCAAGCAGGCTACGTCGGAATATGAGCTGCTACGCAAAGCTATGGATGAGGAAAAGTAGCACTAAAAAGGCTTCCGGGCTCTCCGTAAGTGCCTATATGGTGCAGGTCAGAGATGTTATCGAGTTTAATAATTTATTCTAATTCCTTCCGCCCCAAAGTCACTAATCCGCCTTGAGCGAAATTGTCTGCCTTTCTACAATCCGAGCCGTTCAGAAAGAGAGGCTAGGCGCGTAAATTGTCAGGTAGCGTGAGCAAAGAGCAGGAAGAGTTGGTCGAGTTAATGGACGTCGATACTCACCCAGAGGTGGGTATGGACGTGGTGATCGTTGTAACTACTTCGCCTGACTTGGCAAACTATTGGGAGACGCAATTAATGCTCTCTGCGAGCCCAGTTATTAAGCCTGGGGCTTTGGTCGTAGCTGTCGAGGAAGATTGGCCGGGCGGCGCGGGCAATGGCTTGGGGACGCTGTATGCGTTTTTCAAAGCTCACCAGAAGCTAATGAAGGTATGCGACGTTGATCTTTTTGAGCGCCTTCAAGAGGGCTGTTCGGTTGGCATGTATCATACGGCCGGCAAAGGAATGCGTCTGGCGCCATTAACTTTTGCTGAACATAGCAATAAGTCTGCGGTCAAACTGCCAGGCATTCTGCCGCGCGCGCACCGCTTTGGAACGATCACTATCCTGGAAGCGGTGATCAAACAGACAGCTATTTACGCTGCGGGCAGGGCGGGGCGGCTCTCGGTTTTTTGGGGCGACCAAATTTTTATTCCTTCCATAATGCCCCCAAAAGAGCCTACCAGCCATGCCGACATCCTTATGCAGCGGATCGATGACCAGCCAGATGCGCTTGTGTGGCAAGAGAAAAGTCTCGACCGTTACGGCATCATCGCCATCGATGCGGCGGGGGGGGCCCAACAGGTTGAAAAGGTCGATTTTACTACTTTTAGCGAGTTGACCACGCAAGGAAAACTTCGCAGCGAAGGGGGCTTAGGGCTTAGTTTGGGCTCCTTTAGCTTATCGGCAGACTTGTTACTGGCTCTGATTGATGAATTCGACTCTGAGCTGCAAAACCAATACGGCAAGATGGACAGCGACTCCCATTTTTGGATGCCTCTCACTTTGGACTGCCTTACCTACGTTACGTTAATGAATCATAAAGGCTGCAGCGCAGCTGATGCTGAGGCTCATTGGCTCAGGATGAATCGCTTGCGGACGCAGTTTCTAGCCTCAGCTCCGGGTTTGTTATTGTCCGCTGTGGATACAGGTTCCAAGGGCCTCTGGTGGGATTTTGGGGCTCTGAAACCTTACCTAGAGCACTGCCTGCAGCTCACATGCCGCACGGACGAGGGTAAATTAATGCGTAAGTTTTTGAATACCCCTCTGCCGCGCAGTACCAAGGCTAAAAATCTGCATGTGTCAGATTCAGTCATCGTAAATTGCCGCCTCAAACGTGGCCGGGTCGTGAATAGTATTTTGATGGGTGTAAACGCAGATGAAGTGGATGTGGAAAACAGTGTGGTAATCGGTTGCAAGTGCAGCCGGCTAAACCTGCGATTTTCGATCGTTTATCAGGCGGCAGCATCGACTACCATCGCGCTGGATCGTGCTGTGCACACGAACTGTATTCTTCCAGGCTGTCGGGTGGAAAAAGTTTATGCAAGCTTGGATGACGATGTGAAGAGCACATGGGAACACAAGGTAAAGGGAAACGGATCCTCATTTGCAGAGCTCCATCAAATTTTGGATAAGATAGAGACGGGATCGCTTTAATTTAGGAACGGCAGTTAATCCTACGCGCAAAGGCTTCGAATTGAGGATCGTTTCTGATCGGATCCAACTCTTTGTTGGTTAGGATAACGGCCATTCCGGTGGCGCCCTCTTCTTGAGCACGTTCAAGCCAGCCGATAGCTGCTTCGGTCTCCCCTAGGGCAGCGTGGCACAAGCCATTGAGTATCGCTGTATCGGCCGAGGGAGCGTTCTGGTAAGATGCTTTGCCTGCCTTGATCGCCTCCTGCCAGCGCTTCGTACTGTAGGTAACCTGGTGCAGCATACGCATCCCCAATTCGGATAGAGGGGAACGGATTAGTCGCAGCAGTCTGTAGGTATCTTCGTAGTTATTCTCTTCAAGCGCGATGCGCGCTAGCAATTCCGTGGCCATATCGTAGATTGCCCCTGAAACGGCTCTGTTGCGCAACTGCTTTAGGATTGCTTCTGCTTCGGCAGTATGGCCTTTTTCTAGGTGCTTATTTGCCTCCCGCAACATTTTCTGCAATGCTTTGTCTTGGTCTTTATCGGTCACTGATAGGATGCTTTGCCAGCCGCGGAAACTGTCGAAGGAGACGATGAACAGCGCCATGCCAATCAATACACTGCCGTTTAGGAAGAAGAATAACCCAGCCAGTACTCCCAGCGCGCAGCTAATAAATAGGGATATTTTCACCCCACGCAATCCGAAAATACTTTCCAAAATGATTTTCATGAGCTGTCCGCCATCTAGTGGCATGATGGGGAGCAGATTCAGCAGCGTCCAAAAGAGGTTAATCCTTCCGCCATTGCCTATCGCATAGCGGAGAAACGGATTCGCATCGGCAGGCAAGCTGCGGAAGATCGTGTGCAGCATTATGAAAAGAAAAAATCCTGCCAACGGGCCGCTAAAGACGATAATGAAATCTTGCCAAAGTTTTAGTCGTCCGCCGGCTCTTGAGGTGAGACCGCCGAATGCGACAAGCTCGATGGATGCTTTTTGCCCAAAGAACCGAGCCGTCAAGGCGTGACCGAGCTCATGCAGAAGTACGGAAAAGAAAATGATGGCCACCCAAATAGCAGTAAGGGCGAGATCGTTGGAAAAATTCCAGCCAAGTAAAACGGCTACCACCCAAAACAGGGGGTGGATGCTAATGGGAATAGTTAGGGGGTACATAATTATCCTATGGCTCGTTGGACCGCTAAGCCCATTTCTGCAGGTGTTTCAGCGATTACCGCGCCAGCTTTACGCAGCGCGGCGATTTTACTCGTCGCGGCTCCTTGTCCGCAAGCGATGATGGCGCCGGCATGGCCCATACGCCGCCCTGGAGGGGCGGTGATGCCTGCCACAAGTGCCGCAATTGGCTTGGTGCAATGTTCTGTGATCCAGTCTGCTGCCTGTTCTTCGGCACCTCCACCGATCTCGCCGATCATCAGAATGGCTGCTGTTTCTGGGTCGTTCTGCAGCAATTCGAGGATGTCGACAAAATGCGTGCCGTTCAGAGGATCTCCGCCTATGCCCACGCAGGTGGTCTGCCCCAGGCCGAGCTGTGTCGTCTGCCAGACGGCTTCGTAGGTTAAAGTACCAGACCGCGAGACGATACCCACTTTCCCTTTCTTGTGGATATAACCGGGCATGATGCCGATTTTGCACGCGCCTGCAGTAATCAACCCGGGACAGTTGGGGCCTATTAGTCGGCTTTTGCTGTGGCGCATCACCTGGCTTACCTCCAGCATGTCGCGGACGGGAATGCCTTCGGTGATACAGATGATTAGCTCTATACCGGCCTCTTCCGCCTCTAGGATCGCTTCGGCGGCGTAGGGCGCGGGCACAAAAATCATGCTCGCTTGGCAGCCGGTGCTCTTCTTGGCTTCCCAGACGGTATCAAAGACGGGCACTCCCAAAACGTCCTGGCCGCCTTTGCCCGGTGTCACTCCGCCGACGATCTTCGTGCCATATTCTTGGCACTGCTGGGTGTGGAAGCACCCGGCTTTGCCCGTAATGCCCTGTGTGACTACTTTGGTGTACTGATCAACCAGTATGGCCATCTGCGGCTCCTACGGCTCGTTCAGCTGCTTCATCCAGGCTCTCTGCGGTGATGATGTTGAGAGCGGATTCTTCGAGCATTTTTTTTCCTTTATCTGCTTGCGTACCTTCGAGCCGTATAATCAACGGCACTTTGAGCTTAAGCTCGCCCATGGCGGCGATAATGCCGCCGGCCAGCGTGACACAGTTCATGATGCCGCCGAAAATATTGACTAGAATCGCCTTCACATTCGGATCTAAAAGGATAATCTTAAACCCTTCGGCCACTTTTTCTTGCGAGGCGCTACCACCGACATCGAGGAAGTTAGCGGGTTTACCGCCATAGTGTTGGATGATGTCCATCGTGGCCATGGCCAAGCCAGCGCCGTTGACCATGCAGCCGATGTTGCCCTCCATGGCGATGTACGCTAGGTCAAACTTTTTGGCGCGCGCTTCTTGTATAGGCAGCTGGGAGGGGTCGTTAAAAGCAGCTAACTTGGGCTGGCGAAACAGGGCATTTTCATCCACGCTTAGCTTGGCGTCGATGGCTATAAGTTCTCCCGCCGTAGTAAGTGCGAGGGGGTTGATTTCTAACAACGAGGCATCGGTTGCGATAAAAGCTCTGGCCAATGCGGCGACAAGTTTCATGCCTTGTATCGCTACATTATCTTTCCATCCCATGAATTTGGCGATGCGCCATTTCTGATCGGTGCGCAGATAGCCGTCGAAGCGAAAGGGGATTTTTAAGATTTTCTCCGGGGATTTTTCGGCGACCTCTTCGATGTCCATGCCGCCTTCAGGCGAGACGATCAAGATGGCTTGGGCCTTTTGGCGGTCGATGACCGCGCTTACATAGAACTCTGCCTGGATATCCACAGGGGCGCCAATAAGGAGCTTGCGTACGATGATGCCTGAGGGGCCTGTCTGCTTACTGACGAGCTTCATGCCCAGCATTTGTTCCGCTTTAGCGAGGATCGCGGCGCGGCCTTTGACGAGCTGTACTCCGCCGGCTTTGCCGCGCCCGCCAGCGTGTACCTGTGCTTTGATGACGGCTTGATCTAGCGCTAGGCGGTCCAGGGCGTCTTTTACCTCTTCGATGCTCTCTGCAATTGCGAAGGGTGGAACAGGTATCCCATAGCTTTCTAAGACCTCTTTGGCTTGATATTCATGGGTGTTCATCTAAAATCCACCTATCCGCTATCCTGAACATTCATCTTCAACCCTGAGAAACGTGATGGTACTCCAATTTCTAAAATCAGGATACCGCAAAGTCAGAGACGCGCTGGCTAAGACGCGTTCGCTGTTCGGTACCAAGTTGCGTGAGCTTCTCGGGGGTCCTCTCGACGAAGCGTCAATGGAGCGGCTGGAACAACTCCTGTACGAGGCAGATCTCGGCGTAGAGACAGCCGCTACGATCTGCGACAAACTACGTCAAATCCATAGGCAGAATCCCAAGCTGACGCCCGATGCCCTTTTAGAGGTAGTGCGAGCAGAGCTGCTAGCCTTAGTCAGCAGGCTATCGCCTGAACTGGCCATGGCGCCCGCCGGCGAGCCCACGGTAATCCTCGTTGTAGGAGTGAACGGGAACGGCAAAACCACTTCGGTAGCTAAGCTAGCCAAGCGCTTGCATGATGAGAAGAAAAAAGTGATCGTCGGCGCGGCTGATACCTTCCGCGCAGCTGCTGTGGAGCAACTGGCCCTTTGGGCGAGCCGGGTCGGGATCGAGATCGTCAAAGGCGCGTCTAAAAGCGATCCTGCGGCCGTGACCTTCGACGCTGTGTCAGCGGCCAAAGCCCGCGGGGCTGATGTGGTCATCATCGATACAGCCGGCCGGCTGCATACAAAGACCAATCTCATGCAAGAGCTAGAGAAGATCCGCCGCTCCTGCAAGAAAAACATCGAGTCTAGCCCTCACGAAACTTTGTTAGTATTAGACGCCACCACGGGGCAAAATGCGATTGATCAAGCGCTCACCTTTAATCGCTACACCCCCATCAGCGGCATCATCCTCACCAAATTAGATGGTAGCGCTAAAGGAGGCATAGCCATCGCTATCCAGCAAAAACTTAATGTACCGGTCAAATTTATCGGCGTAGGCGAAGGACTGGACGACCTCATCCCCTTCAGTGCAGATTCTTTTGTGTCGGCTCTTTTAGAACATTGACGGTAGCTATTCGCAAGTATTTGCGCAGCATTATTTTGTGTTGTGGCAAAATAAAAAGTTAGGCTAATTTATGTTGCCTGTAAATCCTAACTATAAACGTACGGGAGGCTGTGTGCAGAATCTATACCCCAGAAAGCCCAAATTTAATGAACAATCGCCAGAAATTCAAAAACGTCCAGCATCTGAAAAGGTCACTTTGACAATAATTAAGATAGACGCTCAAGCCCCTATTCAAGATTTTATTTGCCTTGGTGAGCATGAGGCGTTTTTTCGAGATTTTTGGCGCGGCGAGTCCGGGACGTGAGTGAGGAGTCTCTGTTGTGTCTCAAGCTTCGTACCAGAAAAAATTTAATATTTTAGAGGTGTAATGAACGCAAAAAAACAAGAGATTGTGGACCCAGGTAGCTACGCCAACTTTTTGGAGCAAATCAAGCAGGATATTCAAAAATCGCAAGTACAAGCTGCGGTGGCCATTACCAAGGAGCTGATAGAGCTTTATTGGCGGATTGGCAAGCTGCTTTCGGAGAAGGCACTTTCATAGTCCTGGAGGTCCGGCACCGTTGAGAAAATCGCAAAAGACTTGCGCTCCTCATTCCCAAACATCACTTGCTTCTCTCATAGAAACCTGAAGTTCATGCGGCAGTTTGCTGATGGCTATCCTGACGGAATCAGCGAGGAGGCTGTCGCCTCACTTCCATGGTGGCACAATATCATTCTCATGCAAAAGCTTAAAAGCAAAGAACAGCGGCTCTGGTACGCACAGCAAGCCCTTGAAAACGGTTGGAGCCGTAGCGTGTTATCTAGTTGGATTGAGTCAGATTTATGTAGCAGGCAGGGGAAGGCAATCACTAATTTTAAGGAAACGCTCCCGAAGCCGCAATCCGACCTAGCCATTCAGATGATGAAGG